>DASURX010000071.1:0-5251 GCA_036375355.1 Candidatus Limnocylindria bacterium | reverse complement strand
GCCTGGCGGCGCAGCTTGAGCAAGGATCGGAGGGTGATCACCCGGAGACGTCAGATCCATCCGCTCATCAGGGCGCTGCCATGGATCCTCGCCCTGGCCGGCGTGCTGGTGCCGCTCCTCGGCAGCGGCTTGGCGCTCTGGCCGTTCGCGGTAGGTTGGCTGATCTTGTTGGCGCTCGCGTGGGCAGTCGGGCTGTCGATGTTGCCGACACGCACGCATCGCATTGCGGCGGCGCTGATTGCCATCCCCGTGCTTCTGATCCTTGCGTGGGAAGGCGGCTGGTGGCTGATACCGGCCGACATCGCCTGGTTGGCCGTCGAAGTTGCTGGGCGGCCGGGCCAACAGCCGGGGGGTGCCGCGGTCTAGATCATGGCGGGATCGTTCGTTGGTGCCCTCGTAGCAGCGCGACAACCGTCGCCAGCGGCCGAGGTGCGCGATGGCGTGCCGGCGCGACCACGCGATAGGTATGGCCGGCTACACGCGCGCCGAACCCATAGAGGTCGGGGGCGGGGTGGTGACGGTGGCCGCAGACCGCCACCGGCCAGATCGCGCGAGCGCCGAGCCGGGATCGGGTCATTTCGTGATCGCCTCGAGTGTGCGCAGCGCTCTGACGAGGGCGGCGTCGGCCTCGGTGTGTTGTGCTCGCCACGCTCTCTTGAGACTCGGCAGCTGCTCCTCGATCTCGGCCGACCACAGGACGAGTCCGTTCTCCATCACGTCGGCGGCATAGCTGGCTTGGCTGCCGAAGCTGACCGTGTGTCGACCGTCAGCCGCGATGTCAACGATGCGGAATGGACCGGCACGAGTGCCTGCCAACAGCCAGCGCAGGACGAGGACCTCGTCGCCTATGTTGAAGCGTGACCTGATGCCCCCGTCCGGTTCCAGCGTTTGCCCGTCTACAGCCACAGCATCACCCCCATCGGCCCCGGATCGGCGGCGGCCTTCTTCATCACCCCGATCGCCGTCCCCAGGGCACCCCGCAGCTCACGAATCTCGCCTGCTGCGCCACACGCCAGCAGAATGCGCGGAACCACCTCTCCTCGGGGGATGCCGACCCGCTCCGCGGCGTCCTGCCAGTCGCCGAGGAACCCGCGCAGCTGCGGCTCCAACACCCCGGTCACGCCAGGCGGGCCAAGCACCAGCAGCTCGTCGCCGCCCTGGCGGATGACCATCGTTCTCGGGACGGCACGCAGCGCTGCGGCGTAGGCCGCTAGGGCGGCATCACCGGCATCCATGCCGCGCCGGTTGTTGAACTCGCCGAAACCGGCGAGGTCAATGAAGGCCGCCTCGAGCGGTGCCTGTGCCAGGCCCGGCATCCCGGCCAGCGCAATGGCCAGCTCATCGAACACGGCCATCGTCGGCAGCCCGGTCGTGCGGTCCCGGCTCCAGACCGGCAGCTCCGGCCATGCGAAGCGGTCGGTGAACGGCTGGCCGCAGCGCTCGATCCAATCGGCGACGGCCGCGGTCAACCATGGCACCTCTGGATTCAGCGCGCGCCACCAGCCGCCCGCTTCCTGTCGCTGCACCATGAAGTCGATCGCAGGTGCGGGATCGAATCTCGGGTCCAGCGTGGCGAGCACATCGCCTGCCGCCAGCGTAGTCAGCACATCCGAGGGTTGACCGGGATCGGCCCAACCGCCGTCCGGCTGCTGCGCGAAGCGGACCAGCTCCAGGAGCCGGGGCAGCAGGGTGGGGTAGATGCCCAGCCGCCACAGGCTGCGGGCGAGGTGGGCGGACGCCGAAGGCAAGGGCTCCCCGAAGAACGGGTAGCGGATCCCGCGTACGGCGCCGTCACGGATGGCGAGCTGGGCGTAGCGCACGGCCAGGGCGAAGATCAGGTCGCGCAGGCGGGCAGCAGGATGGGGGTACCCCGTCAGCAGCCACAGCGCGAAAGTGTCGGCCCACGGGTCTGCGGCCAGGATCCAGGCGGCCAGGTCGGCCTCAGCCACCTGTTGCGCTTCGTCAAGCAATGCCTTGGCGGCGGCGTGGCTGGGATGTGCCGGGTCGTCGGCGATGCGCCCCCAGAACTCGAACTGCGTGGCGAGCGCTGCGGGTAGCACCAGGCGCTTGGCATACCAGCCCGGGCGCTCAGCCAGGAAGTCCGCCTCTCGAGGACGCCACCACCCCACGCGCGCGGCGGTTGCGGCGTAGGTGGGGTGGCCGACCTCGGCGCGGAAGCCGAGTCCCCAGCGGTAGCGGCGCGGGTTTTCGCGCCCGTAGGCCGGTGCGCGCAGGCCGTAGCGCGCCAGCAGGCCCGGTGCCATACGCCGCGAATCACCGTCGCCCACGGCCAGTAGCGCGGCTGGCAGCAGGCAATCCTGGTCGCTGCCGGTCGCCGCGACGAGCCGGGCGAGCGCCTTGCGGGCACGCGAGACCGCGGGCAGGCCGGAGATGGCGACTGCAGTCATGGTCCCTCCGCGATGGCTGCGGCGCCTCAGCGCCGACGCTGCGAGGGTGCGCCGTTGGTACCGAGGGCCCAATAGGTCGATAGTCCTAGGCATCGCCTTCTGGGACACTGCATCCAGGCTGGCGACGGCAATCACCTGCACTCGCACCGGCATTCAGCTGACCCTCGCTGCGGCAATCGGCGGCGCTGGAGCGCAGCAGTCGAGTGGTCACTCTTCCGATGCACCACCCACCCGACCGCTTCACTTGACGAAGCGGAATTAGGTGATATACTCACCTTTCGCGTCCGCGCCCCCGCATGCCTTCCACCATGCCCTTCTCAAGGAGTCAGAATGGCCTTGGCCGAGTCAGCCAGCCGGTTTGAGCTGGCCCCGAGCCGTGAGAGTTTCTCGCACATTCCGGAGGTCCTTCCCCTCCCGAACCTGATCCAGACCCAGACCGATTCATTCCACTGGTTCGTCCAGACCGGGCTCCGCGAGCTCCTGGACGAGATCACCCCCATCACCGACTTCACCGGCAAGAACCTCGAGCTGCACTTCCGCGACTACTACTTCGAGGATCCCAAGTTCAGCGAAGAGGAATGCCGCACCCGCGACCTGACCTACTCGCGCCCGCTGAAGGTCGAGGTCGACCTGGTCATCAAGGAGACCGACGAGGTCAAGCACCAGACGGTCTTCATGGGTGACTTCCCCTGGATGACGGACCAGGGCACCTTCATCATCAACGGCGCCGAGCGCGTGGTCGTCAGCCAGCTGGTGCGCTCGCCGGGCGTCTACTACACCGGTTCCGAGGATCCGGCGACCGGCCGCATGCTGTTCGCGGCCAAGGTCATCCCGAACCGGGGCGCCTGGCTCGAGTTCGAGACCAGCAACAAGGACCTGCTCAGCGTCAAGGTCGACCGCAAGCGCAAGATCCCGGTCACGACCCTGCTGCGCGCGGTCGGTGTCGAGGAGAGCGCCGAGATGGTCCGTCTGTTCGGGCCGGTCGACGACAATCCCGAGCATCCGTACGTCCAGCTCACCCTCGACAAGGACACCGCCCAGACCCAGGACGAGGCCCTGATCGAGGTCTACAAGAAGCTGCGCCCGGGCGACCCGCCCACGGTCGACAACGCGCGCGCGCTGGTCACCAGCCTGTTCTTCAACTTCCGCCGCTACGACCTCGGCCGGGTCGGGCGCTACAAGCTCAACAAGGCCCTGGCCGATGTCGCGGCCAAGCTCAAGATCGAGCTGCCGTCGGAGGCGAGCGCCAACCTGCGTGATGCGCGGGTCATCAGCCGCAACGACATCGTGGCCATCATCGGCAAGCTCATCGAGCTCAACAACGGGCGCGGTGAGGGCGACGACATCGACCACCTCGGCAACCGTCGCATCCGGGCCAACGGCGAGCTGATCCAGAACCAGTTCCGCATCGGCCTGCTCCGCATGGAGCGCGTGGTCAAGGAGCGGATGACGATCACCGATTCCGACCAGGCCACCCCGAACACGCTGATCAACATCCGCCCGGTGGTGGCGGCCATGAAGGAGTTCTTCGGCGGCAGCCAGCTCTCCCAGTTCATGGACCAGACCAACCCGCTGGCCGAGCTCACCAACAAGCGCCGCCTGTCGGCGCTGGGTCCGGGCGGCCTGAGCCGCGAGCGCGCCGGGTTCGATGTGCGTGACGTGCACCCGTCCCACTACGGCCGGATGTGCCCGATCGAGACGCCGGAAGGCCCCAACATCGGCCTGATCGGCTCGCTGGCGACCTACGGCAAGATCAACAACTACGGCTTCATCGAGACGCCCTACCGCAAGGTGCGCAAGCTCGTCAGCCACCGCGACAACAAGTCGGCGGCGATCGGCCAGGTGCTGGCCGAGAACCTGGTGCTGACCGATGGCGGCAAGCCGTTCGCCAAGGCCGGCGCCACCATCGACGAAAAGATCTGGGCCGCGATCAAGGAGAACAAGGTCGGCGGCGTCCGGATCAAGCCGGTCGTCACCGAGGAGATCGAGTACCTCGACGCCGCGGAGGAGGAGAAGTACTTCATCGCGCAGGCCAACGCGCCGCTGGACGAGAACCAGCAGTTCGTGGAGGAGCGCGTCATGGTCCGCTACCGCGACGAGTTCCGCGTGCAGCCGGCCGAGGACGTCGACTACATGGACGTCAGCCCCAAGCAGATCGTGAGCGTGGCCACGGCCATGATCCCGTTCCTGGAGCATGACGACGCCAACCGCGCGCTGATGGGCTCCAACATGATGCGGCAGTCCGTGCCGCTGCTGCAGCCGGAGGCCCCGGTGGTCGGCACCGGCGTGGAGTACCGCGCCGCGTTCGACTCGCAGCAGATGGTGGTCGCAAAGTCGGCCGGCACGGTCGTGGGCGTCACCGCCGGCGAGATCATCGTCGAGCGCGACGAGGGCAACGAGCGCGACACCTATCGGCTCAAGAAGTTCGTGCGCTCCAACCAGGGCACCTGCATCAACCAGCGCCCGATCGTCGACGTCGGCGACCGGGTGGCGGAGGGCCAGGTGCTGGCCGACTCGAGCAGCACCGATCGCGGCGAGATGGCGCTGGGCCAGAACATCCTGGTCGCCTTCCTCCCGTGGGAGGGCGGCAACTACGAGGACGCCATCGTCATCAGCGAGCGGCTGGTGCGCGAGGACCTGTTCACGAGCATCCACATCGAGAAGCACGAGATCGAGGCCCGCGACACCAAGCTCGGCCCCGAGGAGATCACGCGCGACATCCCGAACGTGGGCGAGGAGAGCCTGCGCAACCTGGACGAGGACGGGATCATTTACGAGGGTGCCGAGGTCACGCCGGGTGACATCCTGGTCGGCAAGATCACGCCGAAGGGCGAGACCGAGCT
>DASURX010000070.1:0-6177 GCA_036375355.1 Candidatus Limnocylindria bacterium | reverse complement strand
CACGCGGTGCTCGACAGCGCTGGTACAACTTGGCGGATGACAGACGAGGGTGATGCCGGGCGGCCGACGGCCATCCGCATCGGCGCCCTGCTGCTGATGGGAATGGGGTTCCTCAGCGCGCTGCTGGCGCTGGTGTTCGTCGCGTACGCCGGGCTCTTCGCGACGCGCGGCTCGCTGCCGGCCTGGGTGCAGGCACCCGACCTGCCGGGCAGCGCGTCGGCGCAGCTGATCGGCTTCGGGTTGGTGGCGCTGGCCTTCGCCGGGGCGCAGGTGGCCGCCGGCTGGCTGGCGTACCGCGGCGGCATGCCGCTCGCGCGCTGGGCGGGCGCGGCACTGGCGCTGATCGGCGCGGCGGTGGTGGCGCTGGCCATGCTGCCGCGGCAGGCCGGGCAGGGCGCCCTGGTGGCGCTCTTCCCCGGCATCCTGGCCTACGCCTGGGTGCTGGTATCGTTCGCCCTCGAGGGCCGATGGTTCGCTGACGCCGGCGACTGACCGGTGCCGCCGGGCAAGTCGGTGCCGCTCAGGCGTGCGTGGCGCCCCAGGTGTTCATCACCTGGCGCAGGTAGGCGTTGTGATCGGCGCAGATGCGGATCTCGCGCGCCAGCGAGTGGCCGGGCGTGTGCGGCATGGGCGCCGCCAGGTCCAGCGCCTCGTCGGTGACCATCGCCCGCAGGGCCGCGCGGTCGTCCAGGAAGCGGCGGACGCTGTCGTCGAACTGCAGCGGGGAGGCGGTCGCATCGGTCCGGGGCCAGTAGCCCGATGGCCAGGGCGGCGATGCGTAGGCCGGGTCGCGGACGTAGTCCAGGATGTCGCGCTGGGTGATGCGCAGGTGCTCGACCAGGTGCCAGGGGGTGTAGGGCACGTTCGGCGGGAAGGCGTTGATCGCGTCGTCGGGGAAGTCGGCCACGGCGTGCTCGAAGCGCATGTGAGCGTCGTCGCCGTCGAGCAGGCGGGCGAGCTGGGTACGGAGCTCCGGATCGGATGGCTTCATGCGGGCAATGATGCGCCATCCCACCCGGGTGCCCCGGCCGGGGCTAGGCCTGTTCGGATCCCCGCGTGTCCAGCCGAACGATGCGCGACAGCCACGCGTGAGGGCGCTCCGGCAGGCGGCTCTCGACCTGGTTGACCTCGAACCGCTCCGGCTCGATGCGCTCGACGACCCAGCCCTCGCGGAACGCGTCGCGGATCTCCTGCTGAGTGATGCGCCGGGGGCCGATGTCGCCCGGCGTCAGATCGGAGAAGCACAGCAGGTGGAGCACGCTGCCGGGCTGCGTCACCGACGCCAGCGACGCGACGTACCGCTCGCGCAGCGGGTCGCTGAAGATGTGGAACACGCCGCAGTCCAGGACGGTCGCGAACTGGCGGCCCAGTGCGGCCAGCTCCAGCGCGCTGCCGACGACGAGCTCCACCTCCAGGCCACGCTCCGCCGCCTTGGCCCTGGCCCGCGCGACGGCGGTCGGTGCGATGTCGAGTCCCACCGCCTCGAGACCGTGCGCCGCCGCCATGAGCGCGTGCTCGCCGGTGCCGCAGCCGCTGTCCAGCAGCGGGCTGCGCAGCTCGCCCGCGCGGGCCAGCCGTTCGAAGGCGGGCTGCGGACGCCCGATGTCCCACGGCGTCCAGCCCGGCGTCTGGTACGCGTTGTCCCACGCATCGGTGAGCGTCAGATCGGGGCGGCTCTGGTCGGTCATGGCGGGGAAGGGTACCTTCATCCGATCATGGACCCGATGGAGTTCCGCGGCCTGCAGGTGATCGGCTTCGGCAATCCGCGGACGCCGCTGCGCCGCGAGCTGACCGACCTGGTCCTGGCCGGCACCAAGACCGCCACGGCCGGGCTGAAGGTCGAGTACGACCTGGACGGCTGGCGGCTGCCCGAGCCCGGCATGCGCGAGGTCATCATCGATGCCGAGGACCGATTCGTCGGCGTGGTCGAGACCACCGGGTGCTCCATCCTCCGCATGGCCGATGTCGACGATGCATTCGCCCGCGACGAGGGCGAGGGCTTCGCCGATGCCGCCGACTGGCGCGCCGCGCACGAGCGGTTCTGGTCCGGCTACGTCGCCGAGGTCCGGGAGCGTCTGGGCGATCCCAGCTGGTCCCTCGACGACGACACCGAGATCGTCTGCCAGCGCTTCCGGCTGGTGGAGCGTTACCCGGAGCCGATTCGCGCGTAACCCGCGCGCGTGAGAGATCGCGCGTGAAGGTCACGGTGGAGCCCTCGGTGGAGCCCGGTAGACCTAGCCTCGCGGTGGAGCCTGCGGTGGAGCCCGGTAGACCGGGCAGTTTCACGCGGGAACCAGTCCGGGGGCCCGGATATGCGTGGTCTATCGGGTAATTCGACGCACGAGCGTGACGTTCTGGGCAGTCCACGCTCGGGATTACCCGATGTGGCGTACGAAACCCGGTCAAAATGCCCCTTCGCGTCCGGGATTACCCGATGTGGCGGGCAGTTCGGTCTTGCCGGCGGTGGTGATGCACCGGCTGGCTGCTGTGACCGAGAAATGGCCGACGCATGCAGCCGGTGAATGGATCGGCGACTCCGAGGCGCGGATCACCGCCGATCCATGCGTGCGGTGGCTGGATCGGGCAGAAGTCGATCCCAGCATTCACCTCGTGCATACCGGGGCCACGAAGAAGCCGGGGTGCGCGGCAGGAGCTAAGACGTCAGAGGCGCGCGCCGGAGCGATCCGGGGGTTCCGGCCGGTCCATCGGCTCATCCAGGCCCTCGACCGTCAGCCCGTCCTTGGTCGCCCAGGGATCGGTGTACTCCTGCTCGATCTGCGTCGGCGGGCGGGGGCGGTTGGCGATCAGGCGCTCCAGGGCGCCCAGCATGCCGGCCACGATCGAGCCAGCCGAGGGCTGGGAGGGGAGCGGCGTGTCGTGGTCGTGGCGGCGGGGCATGCGACCACGGTACGCCATCGGGGTGCCACCAGCTCAGGAGGCGGTCGGCGGCACGTTCTGGTTGAGGTGGAACAGGTTGGTCGGATCGTAGCGGCGCTTGACCTCCACCAGCCGATCCCAGGTGGCACCCGGATAGGCCGTGTGCACGCCGTCGAGCCCCTCATCGGCGACGAAGTTGACGTACGCCCGACGGTCGCCCTGCTGGATGGCCGATGCCAGGGCATCCACCCAAGCCTGCTTCGCCTCGCCATCGGTCCCACCCGAGTGCATGGCCACCAGCTGGGCCATGATCCGGCTGGACCGATGGGCGAACGCGGTCGCGTCCGCCGGCACGCGGGCCATGGCGCCGCCCAGCACGCGCAGCTGCACCGCCTTCATCGGGGAGTCGATCGAGGCCAGCCGTTCCATGATCGTCTGCGCCACCGGCAGGTCGACGCGGTCCAGGAACATGTTCCGCTGCGCCACGATGGGGTGGTACTCCTCCTCCGGCGCGGGCGGGTAGATCTCGGGATAGGCCATCGGCCGCAGCAGGTCGCCGAACGGCTCCGCCAGGGCGCGGAAGGGCGCGAAGGCCTCGGCACCGTCCGCCGGGTCGCCGGAGTAGACGCCCAACAGGAAGACGGCCATCTTCCCGGCGTGCTCCTCCGGGATGAAGGGCATGGGCGGCAGCGGCATCACGTTGATGATGGCCGACAGGTCCTCGGACGCGGCCTCGGCGGCAGCCACCGCGCCGGCGACCGTCTCCGGCGTGGCCGGCAGGAACAGGAAGCCGCCGTAGACCTGGCCGAGCGGATGGAGCCGGTACTGGAAGCGCGTCACCACGCCGAAGTTGCCCCCGCCGCCGCGGATCGCCCAGAACAGGTCCGGGCGCTCCGTCTCGCTGATGGTGAGCACATCGCCGTCGGCGGTGACGATCTCCGCGGCCAGCAGTGAGTCGATGGTCAGGCCGTGCTTGCGCACCAGGTACCCGATCCCGCCGCCGAGGGTGATGCCGCCGATCCCCACCGAGGCGGTGTCGCCGAAGCCGACCGCCAGATGGTGCTCGGCCAGGGCGGTGGTCACCTCGCCGGCGGTGAGGCCCGCATCGGCCCAGGCGCTGCGCCCCTCGACGTCCACGTCGAGGCGCTTCATGTCGTGCAGGTCGATGACGATTCCGCCGTTGGTCACCGAGTGCCCGACGGCGCTGTGTCCGCCGCTGCGGACCGCCAGCTCCAGGCCATGCTCGCGCGCAAGGCCGATGACTCTCGACACGTCGTCGGCATCCGCCACGCGGACGATGGCCGCCGGCCGGCGGTCGATGCCGCCGACCACGACGGTTCGCGCCGCGTCGTACTCGGCATCCTCCGGCCCGATGACGCGGCCGTGAACCAGGGCCCGGATCTCGGTCAGGGTGGGGGGAGTGGGGGACAGGGGAAGCGCCACGCGGGATCTCCTTGGAGCTCGTTCTGGGCCATTGGACCGCCGCGCCGCCGCGAATTCATCGGTCAAAAGGCCGATGCCTCGCAGTACGGAGCGGGCACGCGTTTGACACGTGCGGTCCGAGCGATTGAGATACCGCGGTGACGACGCAGCTCGCGACCCCCACCGATCCGCAGGTCCACCCCCCACTCGATGCCGACCTCGAGCAGCAGCTCGAGACCCACCGCGCGGAGCTCACCGCGCACGCCTACCGCATGCTCGGCTCCGCCTTCGAGGCGGAGGACGCAGTACAGGAGACGATGGTGCGCGCCTGGCGCGCCCTGGACCGCTTCGAGGGTCGGGCCGCGCTGCGCTCGTGGCTGTATCGCATCGCCACGAACGTGTGCCTGGACATGCTGAGCGGCCGCAAGAAGCGGGCGCGGCCGATGGACATGGGTCCGGCCGGCGTGGCGGACGCCAGCCTGCTGGGGGACTGGCTGCCGGAAGTCACCTGGGTCGAGCCGATCCCCGACGATCGTGCCGTGCCCGACGGCGGCGACCCGGCCGAGGTGGCCGTCGCGCGGGAGTCGATCCGGCTAGCGTTCGTCGCCGCGCTCCAGCACCTCGCGCCCCGCCAGCGCGCGGTCCTCATCCTGCGCGAGGTGCTGCGCTGGCAGGCCAGCGAGGTGGCCGAGCTGCTGGATACCACGGTGGCATCGGTCAATTCGGCGCTGCAGCGCGCGCGGGCGACCCTGGCGCAGGCGAACCTGAGCGAGGCCGGAGCATCCGAGCCGATGGACGAGGAGCACCAGGCCCTGCTGGCCCGCTACGTCGACGCCTTCGAGCGCTACGACATGGACGCGCTGACCGCGCTGCTGCGCGAGGACGCGCACTGGAACATGCCGCCGTATGCGCTGTGGCTGCAGACGCATCGGGACATCGTGGGCTGGTGCCTTGGCCCGGGCATCGGCTGTCAGGGCTCGCGGCTGGTGCCGGTCAGGGTCAACGGCGGCCTGGGCTACGCGCAGTACAAGCCGGCGCCCGACGGCGGGCTCGAGGCGTGGTCGATCCAGGTCGTGGAGCTGTCAGGCAACCGAATCGCCGGGATCACCTTCTTCCTGGACACGCAGCGGCTCTTCCCGCTCTTCGGCCTGCCGCTCCGGCTCGAGCAGTAGCGCGCCAAGCCCGGCCAGCTCCAGCAGCTCGCGGAGCTCGGGCGGGACGTTGCAGAGGCGCAGCCGGCATCCGCGCCGCCGCAGGCGCAGGCACAGCCGGGCGAGGCCGTCCACCGTGCCGAGGTCCGGCGCCGTGACGGCACCCAGGTCACAGACGATCAGGCGCGAGGGCATCCACCCCATGGACCGATGGCGCGGCCGGGACTCATCGGTGCTCGGCACGGGCCTGGCAGACCCGACACACCGGGCGAATTTGCGCGGTTATGCCCGCTGCTTCCTGGTATTGCCTGCCTCATGAGGTAATCCCGAGCACCAACCCGCCTCCACGCTCCGCTTTACCCGATGTACCGTGCAGAACCGGGCGGAACTGCCCCCTGCTGTGCAGGTTTACCCGATGTAGCGGGCCGACCCGGGCTGGGAGTCCAGCCGGCCGAGTCAGCCGGCGGAGTCGGCGCCCCCAGGCCCGGCGCCCCGGCGCACGAAGAGGACCCCGGCCTCGCGAACCGGGGTCCCGGATTCGTGGCGGAACGAACTGTCAGCTGGCGCCGCGAGCCGCCAGTCGGTGTGCCTCGGCGAGGGCCAGGTAGCCCCAGTCGTTGGGGTGGATGTTGAAGATCGGGTCGCCGATGTGCGTCAGGGCCAGGGCGTCGTCGCCGATGGCGCCGTACCCGTCCACGACCGTCGCGCCGAAGAAGGCGGCCGTGCA
>DASURX010000069.1:0-4018 GCA_036375355.1 Candidatus Limnocylindria bacterium | reverse complement strand
ACCTTCGGCGTGGTCCTCCCGCGCGAGCCGATGTCCGACTACTACCGCAACGGCGTGGCCGACGAGATGTTCTTCGTCCACGAGGGCACCGGCACGCTGGAGACGATCTTCGGCCCGATCGCCTACGGCCCCGGCGACTACCTCGTCATTCCCATCGGCACCACCTACCGGCTGGTACCCGACTCAGGCGTCCCGCAGCGCATGCTCTGGCTCGAGTGCCCGTCGGAGATCGAGCCGCCGAAGCGCTACCGCAACGACTACGGGCAGCTGCTCGAACACGCGCCGTACTACCACCGCGACATTCGCCCTCCTGCCGAGATGGCACCCGTGCTGGACGACGGCGACTTCGTGATCCGCGTGCGCAGCCGCGACCGGATCACGCCCTACCACTACCGCCATCACCCGTTCGACCTGGTCGGCTGGGACGGCTACCTGTGGCCGTTCGCGTTCAACATCGGTGACTTCGAGCCGATCACCGGGCGCATCCACCAGCCCCCGCCGGTGCACCTCACCTTCCAGCCGCGCAACTTCGTGGTGTGCAGCTTCGTGCCGCGCAAGTTCGACTACCACCCGCTCGCCATCCCGGCGCCGTACAACCACTCGAACATCAACTCGGACGAGGTCATCTACTACGTCGCGGGCAACTTCATGAGCCGCCGCGGGGTGGACATCAGCTCCTTCACCGTGCACCCCGCCGGCATCCCGCACGGGCCGCATCCGGGCACCGTGGAGGCGAGCATCGGCAAGGAGGCCACCGAGGAGCTGGCGGTGATGATCGACACGTTCCATCCGCTCCACCTCACCCGGCAGGCCGCCGAGCTGGAGGACGCGCGCTACCCGTACTCCTGGATCCCTCCGGATGACTCCGGCGAGCACGCCCGCGAGCTGTCCGAGCGCGGGCCGGAGGCCTTCCCCGACTGATCCCGCGCCATGCGCCGCGTCTGGAGTCGTGGCACGACGCGCGCTAGGATCGGGCTGCACCTGGAGGAGCAAAACCGATGACCGACGCGACCGCGATCCCGGTGAACATCTTCGAGAACGAACGCGAGCTGATGGTCGTGGCGCCGATGCCGGGCGTGGCGCCGGAGGACATCAGCGTCGACGTCATGGACGACGGGCAAATGACGCTGCGCGCCCGGATGCACGGCGAGGGGCAGGAGCGGATCGAGTACCTGCTGCGCGAGTGGAGCTATGGGCCGTTCGAGCGCACCGTTGAGCTGCCACGCGCCGTCGATGCCTCGCGCGCCAACCTCAGCTTCGGCAACGGCGTGCTGGCGGTGACGTTCCCCAAGGCGCCGTCCACCGGCGGCGCGCGCCTGGCGGTGACCCAGACCGGGCACACGCGGGGCGTGACCGCGGGCCACGTCGGCGCGCGCTTCGGCGCCGAAGCCGACTGAGGGATCCGGCGAGCGCCGCGTGATCCTGTACTTCCTGAGGCACGGCGACGCGGGCTCGGCCTGGAACGGCGACGACACGCAGCGTCCGCTGACCCCTGCGGGAGCCGGTGCACTGCGTTCGGCCGCCGCCCTGTGGCGCCGCCTGAACCTGCGGCCCGACGTCGTGATCAGCTCGCCGCTGGTGCGAGCGACGCAGACCGCGCGGCTCCTGGTGGCGGGCCTCGGCCTGCGCAACGAGCCCGTCGTCGACCAGCGGCTCTCGCCGGGCGCCGGCTGGGGTGATTTCGGCCGCGCCATCGCGGATCACCCCGACGCCCGCCGCGTCCTGTTCGTCGGGCACGAGCCCGACCTGTCCGGTGTCGTGCAGGTCCTGACCGGGGCGATCTCGGTGCGGCTGCGGAAGGGCGGCCTGGCCTGTGTCGAGTTTCCCGGCACGCCCGAGCCGCAGGCCGGCGAGCTGGCATGGCTCCTGGATCCCGACCTGTACGAGGCGAACCCTTGACGGAGCTGGACCCCGGCGCGGGACCTCCAGACCGCCAGGTCACCCGGCTCGCGGCGTACGCCCTGTGCACCGATGCCGACCGCATCCTGATGTGCCGCATCGCGCCCGGGCCGTGGACCGCCGTCGGGCGCTGGACGCTCCCCGGTGGCGGGCTGGACTTCGGAGAGCCGCCGGCGGTGGGGGCCATCCGTGAGCTTGAGGAGGAGACCGGGCTGATCGGCGAGGTCGAGGGCCTGGCCGACGTCTTCTCGTGGTCGGCCCGATGGCTCCACCCCGCCGACGGCGCGGACGAGGCATTCCACGCGATCCAGATCGTGTACCGGGTCCGCATCGTGGGCGGGGAGCTGCGCGACGAGCCCGACGGCTCGACCGACCGGGCGGCATGGCTGGCGCTGGAGGAGCTGCCAAAGGTGCCGCTGGTGCGGCTGGCGTGGGAGGGGGTGCGCCTGGCGTTCGGGTTGGAGCTGGCCGCCGAGCCGGTCCCCTGACGCACCTATACTCGCCCCATGCCCGATCCGCGCGTGGAGCTGCACTCCCTGCTGCTGTGCGACCACGCCATCACCGCCCAGGACGGGAAGGTGAGCGCCATCGGCCTGTTCAGCCAGATCAACGTCACGCGCCTGCCGACGACCTACGGGCGCATGTTCATCGTCGCCCAGCTGGAGGCCGACCAGGGGCAGCACGAGCTGACGCTGCAGGTGGTCGATCCGCACGGCAACCCGCTCCTGGCACGGCCGCCCCGCATGCGGATCGAGGTGCCGGCCGGCGCCACCACCGCCAACATCGTGGCCGACCTCAAGGGCCTGCAGCTCAAGGAGCTGGGGCGCCATCGGATCGAGCTGCGCGCCGCGGATCGCGTGCTGGGCAACGCGCCCCTGAACGTGAACCTCGTCTGGCAGGATCGCCGCCCGGCGAACGCCTGAGCGCGCCTCACGCACGCCACGCCAGCGGCGTTTCATCGGTCGAGAACCGCACGCAGGACGACTGAGCCGATGGCCCTCTCCCCCTCCGACCGCCGCTTCATCGCCGTGGGCAGCACCGGCATCTTCTGCCGGCCGGGCTGCCCGGCGCCCGCCCCGCTGCCGGCCAACGTCCGGCGCCTGGCGACCGCGCACGAGGCGCTCTTCGCTGGCTACCGGCCCTGCCTGCGCTGCCGGCCGCTGGAGGGTGCGCGCCCCCGCCCGACCGATGCCGAGCTGCGCCGGGCCGAGCGCCTCCGACCGATCCTGTCCGCGGCCCGGCGCGCGCGCGCACGGCGCTCCGGGTCACGCGCGGTCGTGGTCCGCCTGCTCTCGACCCCGCTGGGCCCGGCGCTCGCGGGCGCGATCGACGACGGTATCTGCCTGCTGGAGTTCAGCGACCGCCCGATGCTGCCCACCCAGCTCGAAGTCCTCGGCCGCAGGCTCGGACGGCCGATCGTGGCCGGCACGCACCCGCTGCTCGAACGGCTGCAGGACCAGCTGGACGAGTACTTCACGGGAAGTCGCACCGCGTTCGACCTGCCGCTGGTGGCTCCGGGCACGCCCTTTCAGGAGCGCGTCTGGGCCGTCCTGCGTGGCATCCCGGCCGGCGCGACGATCCCGTACGAGGAGCTCGCGGCGCGGTCAGGACGCCACGGTGCGCAGCGCGCGGCAGGGACGGCCAACGGCGCCAACCGCCTGGCGCTGGTGATCCCCTGCCATCGGGTCGTGCGCAAGTCGGGCGAGACCGGCAACTACGGCGGCGGCCGCTGGCGCAAGCAGTGGCTGCTCGACCACGAGCGCGCCGCGGCGCGCGGCGCCCGGCAGGGATCGGCTCAGGAGCGATCGGCCTTGATCGCGACCAGCACCCCGACGTCCTCGTACTTCCAGACCACGTCGACCGCGGCGAACCCGGCGGCGAGCAGCCAGGCCAGCTGATCCGCCGCGGTGTCCAGGTGGTCGTGCTCCGCCTCGTGCGGATCCTCCGGACGCGGGTAGTCGTACAGCTCGCGCAGGCGGTCCGACGCGTGCCGGAAGGCGTCGGCAACGATCAGGATGCCGCCGGGTGAGAGGTGCTCCCACAGGCGCGAGAAGAGGTGGCGCTTCTCGTCGGCCCACAGGTGGTGGATGGCGAGCACCGACACGATCGCGTCGAACAG
>DASURX010000068.1:0-4723 GCA_036375355.1 Candidatus Limnocylindria bacterium | reverse complement strand
TCTCGGACGCGGGCTTCGGCGCGCTGGCGTCGGGCAGCGTTCTGGTCATGGACCGCGACTTCCTGACCGCCGCCTTCTCCGAGGCTCCCGTGGCGATCGGCGTCCGCTACGTCGACCTGCAGGTGGCTCCCGACCGCGCCGCCGACGTGCAGGCCGCCCTCGACGCGTCGCTGACCGAGCCGTTCGTGGTCGAGACCGTGGCCGACGCGGAGCGCCAGCTGGGCCGCGCCCAGGCAGCGTTCGCCGGCATCGCCTTCCTGTTCGGGCTGGTGGCCCTGGCGGTCGGTGCCTTCCTGGTCGCCAACACGCTGGCCATGAGCCTCGCCGAGCGCACCCGGGAGATCGGCCTGCTACGCGCAGCGGGAACGACCTCGCGGCAGGTGCTCGGCATCTTCCTGCGGCAGGGCGCCGCGCTGGCGATCGCGGGCGGCCTGATCGGCGTCGTGCTGGGCATGGTCGCGGCCGAGCTGATGATCGCCTTCCTCTCATCGACGCGGGCGGTGCTTGTCACAGGGCTGCCATTCAACGCGCTGGCCCTCCTGCTGGCGTTCGTCCTCGGGGCGGCGGTCACTCTCGCCGGTGCCGCGCTTCCGGCCCTGGCTGCGGCGCGCATCAGCCCGCTCGACGCGCTGCGGCCCTCGCGCCAGCCCGGGCGCACCTTGGGAGGACGCCTGCCCTGGGTGGTCGGGCTGGTGGCTGCCACCGTGCTGCTCGGCGCCGTTGCCTACCCGCTGGAGCGCGGCAGCGGGTCGATCGCCGCATCGCTGCTGGCGGCGCTGGTGCTGCTCGGCGGGGCGGTGGCGGTGGCCCTGGCCCTGCAGCCGCTGGCCGCCATCGTCGGCAGGCCATTCGCCTGGTTCTTCGGCGCGGAAGGCCTGCTCGGGCGCGCGAACCTCGGCCGCGACCGGGTGCGTACCGGGCTGACCGTCGGCGCGCTGGCCATCGGCCTGGCTGCCGTCGTCGCCCTCGGCACCGTCAGCTCGTCGGCTCGAGCCACCGCGGACCGATGGGTCGGCTCCATCCTCCCGGGTGGCCATGCAATCAGGCTCGGCGTGCCCGACGAGATCGACGCGATCCGGCCCACGTTCGAGGCCATTGCCGGGGTCCGCAACGCCACGCCCATCGCCGAGTTCGCGGTCCTGGAGGTCGGCGCCGGCACGCCGGTCGAGGCCTCGGCCGCCGGGATCGATCCGACCGTCTTCCAGGACACCGATTCGCTGATCCTGGTCGCCGGTACGCGCAGCGCCGCCTTCAACGCGCTGCGTGCCGGCGGGGCCGTGCTCGTCCCCGAGCCGGTCGCCGAGCGGGATCGGCTCGCGGTCGGCGACGCCGTCAACCTCGCCCTCCCCGGTGGCGAGCCGCAGGCCTTCCACGTCGCCGGGATCGTCGCCTACTCCCTGCCGACCCGCACCCCGGACGGTGCCCTGCTCATGAGCCTGGCCGACGCCCGTGACCGGTTCGGCGTCACGCAGGCCGCGCTGTGGGCGCTGGTGCCGCAGCCGGACTTCCCGGTCGGACAGTTCCGGCAGAGCGTGGCCGACACCGCCGCGTCGCTATCGGCCCAGCCCCTGACCGCGGCCGACCTGGCCAGCGAGCTCGGGCGCTCGCTCGACCGCCTCATCGGCCTGTTCGACGTGCTGGCCCTGCTGGCGGTGGTGATCGGCGGGCTCGGCATCGTCAACACGCTGGCCGTTGGCGTCGCCGAGCGGGCTCGGGAGATCGCCATCCTGCGCTCGCACGGCATGACCGTCGGCCAGGTGCAGGCCATGGTGGTCGCCGAGGCGGCCATCGTGGGCGCCGTCGGTGGCCTCGCAGCCGTCGGCATCGGCCTCCTGGTGGCGTGGGTCACCGTCACCTTCGGCCCGCCGGGCGACTTTGCCGCCGGCCTGGCCATGCCGTGGGCGATATTGGTCGCAGTCGTGCTGTTGGGAATCGGCGTCGCCGCGGCGGCGGGCATCTATCCCGCACGGTTGGCGGCACGCACCTCCATCACCGACAGCCTCAAGCATTTCGAGTAGGAGACGACTGAACCGATGGCTTCACGCTTCTGGCAGGCATCCCCCGGCCGCACCTTCGTCGGCCGGCTGGAGACCGGGTCGGACCTGGTCGGGGAGATCGAGCGCTTCTGCGCCGAGGAGGGCATCAGCGCGGCCTGGGTCAGCGTCGTGGGCGCCGTGCAGCACGCCGCGTACGCCTTCTACGACCAGGAGGCCAAGGCGTACTCGAACCTGGCCAGCTCCGAGCACCACGAGCTGGCCGGCTTCGTGGGCAACATCTCGCTCCGCGACGGCAAGCCCTTCCTGCATGCCCATGCCTCGTTCGGCGACGGGTCCGGCGCGACCGTCACCGGGCACCTCCTGCCCGGCTGCGTGGTATGGGTCGCGGAGGTAACGCTGCGCGAGATGACCGGCGTGGAGCTGGTGCGCACGCCCGACGAGCTGACCGGCCTCGCCCTCTGGTAGCTCCGCCGGACGCCGCGCCATCGGTCCGGGGGAGGGGAGTCCCAAAGGATCACTGGCCGGCCAGATGCCTGCCGCGCAGCATGAAGGCCTGCCGCCGGCACCGCCGCCGGCGGCAACCACGCTCAGCGGGAGGGACGTCGCGTGCGACCGGTTCTCGCACTGCTGGGGGGCATCGCGGTCTCGGCCGTGGGGTTGCTGCTGGTGATCGGCTCGGACATGGACATGCCGGGTGCGCTGCTGATCGCAGCCGGCGCGATCGTCGCCGCGTTCGGCCTCCGACCGCCGTTCCGGGTCGAGGAGCGGTGAGCGGCCACCGGCCGCGTGTGGACGGCTAGCGGAAGCGAGTTCCGGCTGCCGTCCAGCTCCTGGCCGGCGTGCTGCCGTCGAGCAGCCTGGCCCGGGCGAGCGCTTCCCGCCCGGTCATCTCCAGCTCGCGATCGTCACCGCTGCTGAACCGACGCTCCTGCCGATGGCGGATCAGGATCGCGTACTCCAGCGTGCCGGCGACGAGCGAGGTCAGGCTCAGGGCCTGTGCCACCTCGGACATGCGGCGGAGGATAGGCCCGGCGGCCATCGGCGCATAGACGGGAAAATGGTCCCGGCCCGCGGATGGGACCGTCCGCGCCGCCTGCACCGCAGCCGCTGGCGGGGGAGCAGCGGCTTACAATGGCCCCTCGGCGCCCGTAGCTCAGTGGATAGAGCGTCTGACTTCGGATCAGAAGGTCGGGGGTTCGAATCCCTCCGGGCGCGCCACCTTCCTGAGTCGCTCGTGCCCTACGCTCGTACCTCCTGGCGCAGGAAGGCCACGTAGGCGCCGGCGAACGAGGCCACCATCAGCGCGACCAGGCCGACCACGTAGGGCCACGCCAGCAGCAGCGACTGCTCCAGCGAGAGCAGGGTGGGGATCTGCTGCGCCAGCTGGATGAGCTGGCCCGCGCCGCTCACCGTGAGCGCGGTGATGCCCGGGTTCAGGAGCACCGAGGTCGCCTGCTGGTAGACCGAATTCGGCGAGATGGCGCTCAGCAGCTGCACTGCCTGGGCGTTGGCGATCCGCTCGTCGATGCTCGGGTTGGCAGACAGCGGCGCGATGGCGCCCGCCACCAGGTCCGCCAGCAGCGTCCCGAACAGGCTCAGCGCCAGCCACACGCCGATGGCGATCAGCGCCGAGGTCGCCGCGCGCCGGGTGAGCACGGAGCACAGCGTCGCGAAGGCCAGCCACAGGCCGATGTACACGATCGTCAGCACCAGCCAGGCGATCAATCGCTCGACCTCGGCCACCGTCGGCACCAGGCCCAGCCGCAGCAGCCCGATGCCCGCCACGAGTGCGGTCATGGCCAGCACCACGGCCCCGATCACGAGCAGGCCAGCCGCGAACTTGCCGTTGATCACGTCGTCGCGGTGGATCGGCTGGGCAAGCAGGCGCGGCAGCGTCCCCTGTGAGCGCTCCCCGTTCACCGCGTCGAAGCCGAAGGCGATCCCCAGCAGCGGCGCCAGGAAGCCGACCAGCCCGACGAAGGAAGGTACCGGGTCATGCCCCAGCGTGAAGAGAGCCAGGAATACGGCCTTGGCTTCCGATGCGCGCTCCGCCTGGTCGCGGATGTCGCCCGAGGCGAAGTAAACCGGTGCCACCGCCGCCAGCCCGAGGATGGCGAGCAGCACCAGGAAGCGCACGCTGGTGACCGCATCGGCAAGCTCCTTGCCCGCCACCGCGCGCCAGCCGCCGGTGCGCAGCGGCCGCGAGCCCTGGACCGATGCCGCAGGAGCGGTCGTGGCCGTCATGACGCTCGTGCCTCCGGAGTGGCCGCGTCGGCGACGAGGCGGCGGTAGGCGTCGTCCAGGCTCATCGTCGCGTCGCCGGCCCGCGCGGCGAGCTCGCGCGGCGTGCCATCGGCGATCAGCCGACCGCCGATGAAGAGTCCCACCCGGTGGCACACCTCCTCGACCTGGCCGAGCAGGTGGCTCGACAGCAGCACTGCGAGGTGGCGCTCGCGTGCGAGGCGCACGATCAGGCCCAGGATCTCGGCCACGCCGGCCGGATCGATGGCCATCGTCGGCTCGTCCAGGATCAGGACGTCCGGATCCTTGAGCAGCGCGTCCGCGATGCCGAGGCGCTGGCGCATGCCGCGCGAGAAGGTTCCCGCTGCCTGGTCCTTCGCCTCGGGCAGGCCCACCTGGTCGAGCAGCTCGTCGATCAACGGCATGCAGGCGTCGGCGTCCATCCCGTTCAGGCGCGCGGTGTAGCGCAGGTTCTCGCGCGCCGT
>DASURX010000067.1:0-2550 GCA_036375355.1 Candidatus Limnocylindria bacterium | reverse complement strand
GGGACTTCCGTTCAATAAGTCGGCTCGAACGCGCCACCTATACTACGAACGTGCGACGACTCCCGGACCCCACCAGCCGGCTGCAGGTCAGCGCGGAGGCGAAGGACCGGCTCGGAGGAGCGGTTCCGAGTCCCGCCGCCGCCTTCTTGCTGACCCTCATCGCGCTGCCCAGCCTGTTCTGGCTGGTGACGCTGAAGCGCACCACGGTGTACACCCAGCCCGAGGAGTGGCTCATGGGCGTCGCCATGCCGCAGATCCACAGCTGGGTGCAGACCCACGCGCCGCCGCTGGATGCGCTGTTCATCGGCATCAGCGGCCTCGGCTCCGGCTGGTTCGTGGCGCTCGGCTTCGCTGCGCTCGGCCTGCTGGCGCTGGCCAAGGGCCGCCGCGACCTGGCGATCATCCTGGCCGCTGGCACGCTCTGCTTCCCGATGGAGTGGGCGCTCAAGTACTTCACCTCCGACCACGTCCTGAGCCTCGGTCAGCTGGTCGGCGCGATCTTCAATGTCAACGGCGTGGGTCTCGATGACCTGGCCGACTTCCCGGCCGGCCACGCGCTGCGGGCCACCGTCTTCTACGGCCTCGCCGCGTTCTGCGTGGCGAGGCTGGCGCCGCATCGGCGCCAGGGCGTGATCGCCTACATCGTCGCCCTGGGGCTGATCGGCGCGATCTCATTGACGCGGCTCTACCTGCTTGCCCACTTCCCGATGGACCTGCTCGGCGGCTGGATCGCCGGTGGGGCGCTGCTGTCGGTGATCGTGGCGGTGCACGTGCTGCGTGTCGACGAGCGGCTGCAGGCCGCCGGGCAGACCTCGCCGCCACCTGAACCGTCCGTACCGCGCAGGGTCGCCGTGCCGCTGAACCGGCCCGGCGCCACCGATGGCGCGGCAACCCCTGCCCCCGCCGCCGCCAGCCTGAACGCATCGGCCGCTGATCCGATCTCCACGCCCGCGCGTCTCGACGCCTGATCGCTTTGCTCGAGTTCATCGACCGCACGATCATCCCGTTCTTCCTGCAGCTGTACGACGCGGTCGGCTACGTCGGCGTGGCGATCGCCATCGCGCTCGAGACCTTCATCCCGATCGTGCCCTCCGAGGTCATCGTGCCGATGGCCGGCTGGAAGATCGCGCAATCCTCGGCCGATCCATCCGTCCTCGAGCCGTTGACCCGAGCCCCGTGGAACTTCGTGGTGGCGCTGCTGGTGGCGACGCTCGGCGCGGTGCTCGGCTCGCTGGCCGGCTACCTGATCGGTGCCTGGGGTGGACGCCCGCTCCTGGACCGATACGGCCGCTACGTCCACATCAAGCCCGACGACCTCGACCGGGCCGACGCATGGTTCGCTCGCTACGGCGACTGGGCGGTGTTCCTCGGCCGCCTGGTGCCGCTGGTGCGCGCACTGATCAACTATCCGGCGGGCGTGGCGCGCATGCCGATCGGCCGATTCCTGCTGTTCAGCGCGCTCGGCTCCCTGCCCTGGAACGCCGCGCTCCTGCTCGGCGGGCTGCTGCTCGGCGAAAACTACCGCCGCCTGTACGACACCGTGAAGCCGTACGAGTACGTGATCTACGTCATCGTGATCATGGGGTTCGGCTACATCGTGTACCGCTGGTTGTCGCGCGGGTCGCCCTCAACGGTCGAAGGCGAGTAGAGCATCCGGCCTCATCGCCGAGTTGACATATCGCAGACTCCCTGCGCTTAGGCAGGGTTTCGCGACGTTCGACGCCTCTGGGCGGTCGAATCCGTGCTCACCCGATGCCGAGACGCGGCCCGCACGCCCCCCTAGCGTCAGTCTCGTTGCGATTTGGCGATTGGTCGTCATCATCCGCGGTTGACCGATGCACCGGCGCGTGCCAGCATCGGTTCAAACCAGACATCGCCTTCGGGGCGGGGTGAAACTCCCCACCGGCGGTCGGCGCCAACCGGCGCCAGCCCGCGAACCGCATCGGTCCTGATACCGATGCGGCCGACCTGACCCGCAGCTCCCGTTGCGGCAGACAGGGCCGACGGTCACAGTCCGGATGGGAGAAGGCGGACGAGCGCTTCGCATGGCGAGGCGCTGCGTTCCTGCCCCGTGCGCGATGCGAGCACGGGAGCGACGATGGCATCAGCGGACCAGGCGGACGGCGACAGCGGCCTCGCCGTGCGCGTCACCGACCTGGGCGTCACGTTCCCCGCCGGCACCGAGGCGCTGCGCGGCCTGACCCTGGACGTGGAGCCGGGGAGCTTCACCGCCATCATCGGGCCGAACGGCTGCGGCAAGTCGACGCTGCTGCGTGTGCTCGCGGGCCTCCTGCCGCCGACGAGCG
The DNA here is from genome assembly GCA_036375355.1 of Candidatus Limnocylindria bacterium. Lineage (GTDB taxonomy): Bacteria > Chloroflexota > Limnocylindria > QHBO01 > QHBO01 > DASURX01. Next base: position 244 of record DASURX010000067.1, on the reverse strand, counting down.
GTCTCGCGACCCTCGGCGAGCAATCCCCGCGGGCGGGCGATGGACGTGTCGGGGTCGCCTTCCAGCAGCCGCGCCTCGTCCCGTGGCTGTCGACCCTCGACAACGTGGCGCTGCCGTTGACGCTGCACGCGGATGCCGACGCGCGCCGCCGTGCGGGCGAAGCCCTCGCTCGCGTCGGGCTGGTCGACGCCGCGGGCCTCAAGCCGCGCCAGCTGTCCGGCGGCATGGCGCAGCGCGCCGCGCT
>DASURX010000066.1:0-2809 GCA_036375355.1 Candidatus Limnocylindria bacterium | reverse complement strand
CCTCGACGGCGTGGCCCACGTCATCGAGCGGCATGACCGCTACCCGGATCGGCTGCACTACGTCGAGCACGCGGCGGCCATCTGCGCGGATCGGCGCCATCCCGTGAGCGCGGCGGGGCTCGACGCCCTGATCGCCAGGGCCGCGGCCGCGGGCATGCGGCCCGTGGAGGCGCAGGCGCGGCGCCTGCGCGGGATCCTGGGGGCGGATGCGGGGGAGCTGCACGCGAGCCTCGAGCTGTTCGAGGCGAGCGGCATCGGTCGCTACGCGGCCCGCGTTCGCTGGGAGCTGGCGAGCCTCACTGGCGACGCCGCGACAGAGGCGGACGCGCGCGCCTCCCTGGAACGGCTCGGCGAGCTGGAGACGTTGCTGGAGGCGAGCGCGAAGCGCTGACTCGGCGCTCAGCGCACCCCGGCGTCGCGCAGCAGCTGCGGGATCTGCGACGGGGAATCGGCGACGGCGATGCCCGCGGCCTCCAGCGCCTGCCGCTTGGATTCGGCGGTTCCCGCGCCACCGGAGATGATCGCGCCGGCGTGCCCCATCCGGCGTCCGGGGGGCGCCGTGCGACCCGCCACGAACGCCGCCATCGGCTTGCGAACCTCGCGCTTCACGAAGGCCGCCGCCTTCTCCTCCTCGTCTCCGCCGATCTCGCCGATCATCACGATCGCCTCGGTGGCCGGGTCCTGGTTGAGCATGTCCAGCACGTCGATAAAGCTGGTCCCCACGATCGGGTCGCCGCCGATGCCGACGCACGTCGTCTGGCCCATGCCGGCATCGGTCATGGCCTGCACCACCTCGTAGGTGAGCGTACCCGAGCGGCTGACGAGGCCCACCGGCCCGGGCCGATGGATGTTGCCGGGGATGATCCCCACCTTCGCCTCGCCGACGCTCGTCAGGCCGGGGCAGTTGGGACCGATGAGCCGGACGCCCATCGCCTTGAGCACGTGGTAGACGCGCAGCATGTCGAGCGCCGGGATGCCCTCGGTGATGCAGACCACCAGGCCGATGCCCGCCTCCGCCGCCTCGAGCATCGCGTCGGGCGCCGCCGCGGCCGGGACGAAGATGCACGATGCGTTGGCGCCCGTCTCGCGGACGGCGTCGGCCATCGTGTCGAAGACCGGGACGCGCCCGTCGAGCGCCGTCTGCCCGCCCTTGCCCGGGGTCATGCCGGCCACGATGTTCGTCCCGTACTCGAGCATGGCGGACGAGTGGAACTCACCCTCGCGGCCGGTGATGCCCTGGACCACGAGCCGCGTGTCGCCGTTGACGAGGATGCTCATGCCGAGGCCGCCTTGGCCGCGCCGGCGGCAGCGACCGCCTTGGCCGCCGCGTCGTCCAGCGACTCGGCCGTGATCAGGTTGGCCTCGGCCAGGATCGGCTTCGCCTCCTCGGCATTGGTGCCGACGATGCGCACGACCATCGGCACGTCGCGGGTCAATGCGCCGCGCGCCTCGACGATGCCGCGCGCCACCTCGTCGCCGCGGGTGATGCCGCCGAAGATGTTGATGAGGATGGCCTCCACGTTCGGGTCGTCCAGGATGATGCGGAAGGCCGCGGCCACGCGATCGGCCTTGGCGCCGCCGCCGATGTCCAGGAAGTTGGCCGGCTCGCCACCGGCGAGCTTGACCAGGTCCATGGTCGTCATCGCCAGCCCGGCGCCGTTGACCATGCAGCCGATGTTGCCGTCCAGCTTGATGAAGTTGATGCCCGCCTCGCGCGCGGCGATCTCGGACGGCTCCTCCTCGTTCAGGTCGCGCATCGCCTCCAGGTCCGGGTGGCGGGGGAGGGCCGAGTCGTCCAGGACGATCTTGGCGTCCAGCGCCAGCAGGCGCCCGTCATCGGTCACCACCAGGGGGTTGATCTCGGCAAGGTCCGCATCCGAGCCGATGAAGGCGGCGTACAGCCCGCCCAGGACCGTGGCGAAGTCCTTGCGCAGGTCGGCGGGGATGCCCAGGAAGAAGCTCGCCCGCCGCACGTCGTGGGGCTGCAGGCCGATGAGCGGGTGCAGCGGCAGGCGCAGGATCGCGTCGGGGTTCGTTCGCGCCGTCTCCTCGATCTCGACCCCGCCCTCGGCGCTGGCGATCACCGTCACGGCCCGCGCCGCGCGGTCCAGGATCAGGCCCAGGTAGAACTCCTTGGCGATGTCGGCGGCCGGCGCCACGAGCACCGTCTTCACCGTCACGCCCTTGATGTCCAGGCCGATGATCTCGCGCGCCCGCGCCTCCGCCTCCGCGGGGTTCGCCGCCAGCTTCACCCCGCCGGCCTTCCCGCGCCCGCCGACCAGCACCTGCGCCTTGACCACCACCGCGCCGCCGATGCGCTCCGCTGCGGCGCGCGCCTGCTCGGGGGTGGTGGCGACCTCCCCGGCCAGCAGCGGCACGCCGAAGCGCGCCAGGATCTCCTTGGACCGATACTCCTGGAGCTTCATCCAACCTCCTCGGGGCGCGACACGAACCAGCCGCAGGCTCGCTCAGGGATGGCCCGATTGTAGCGTTCGGCGCGCCTCGCCTGGCCGTGCCCGCCCCTACACTGTCCGCCGTACCGCCGGCGCTTTGACCGGCGCGCATCGGAGCGCACTGAATCCCGTGAGCTATCGCGTCACCCTGATCCCCGGCGACGGCATCGGTCCCGAGCTGGCGGAGGCGACCCGTCGTGTCCTTGACGCCTCCGGCGTGGCGTTCGAGTGGGAGGTCCAGGACGCCGGCGAGGCCGTCATGGCCCAGTACGGGACACCCCTCCCGGAGCACGTCCTGGAGTCGATCCGCCGCAACCGGGTCGCGCTCAAGGGCCCGATCACCACCCCCGTCGGTT
>DASURX010000065.1:0-10549 GCA_036375355.1 Candidatus Limnocylindria bacterium | reverse complement strand
ATGCCGCCGGCCGCCGGCGAGGCGGTGGCGCTCAAGCTGGCCGGCGCCGAGGAGGTCAAGGTCTTCGTGGTCGAGGGTGAGGGCGGCCTGACGCCGGGCGCCAGCCACGAGACCCGCAACTCGGCCTGGGGCCTGGGCCTCTCGAACCTGGTCTTCCTGGTTGACTGGAACGACTACGGCATCGACGACACGGCCATCCACGAGGTCGTGCCCGGCACGCCGGCCGAGTGGTTCGGCGCCTATCACTGGCGCGTCCTCGGCACGCAGGACGGTTCGGAGTGGGGCCCGGTGACGCGCACCGTGCTCGACGCCGCGCGTGGCCCGAACCCGGACGGCGTCCCGACGGCGGCCTGGTTCCGCACCCGCAAGGGACGTGGCTACGGCAAGTACGACAACAAGAGCCACGGCACGCCGCATCCGATGAACGCCCCCGAGTTCTGGGAGGTGCGCAAGGGCTTCATGGCACGCCACGGCGTCGAGTACGCCGGCGTGGACCAGCCGGCGCCATCGGACAAGGGCGAGCTGGAGGCGCAGGCGCGGCACAACTTCGCGGTGGCCATGAGCGTCCTGCGCCGGGACCCGGCGCTGGTCGATGCCATCAGCGATCGGCTGCTGGAGGTGGCGGCATCGGTCCCGACCTCCGTGCCCGGCTTCCACCTCGGGGGCAACGGCGCCGCCATCTTCGGGGATTCACGCTTCACCGATGTCGCGGCCTACCCGGCCGAGCTGTGGAAGCAGCCCGGCGAGAAAGCGCCCAACCGGGCCGCCCTGGCGGCCTGGGGCGCCTGGGTCAACGCCACCGCGCGGGCCGAGTACGACCGCCCGCTGGTGATCGCCTGCTCGGCGGACCTGGCCGACTCGACCAACATCTCCGGCTTCGCCAAGGACTGGGGCGACCTGCCCGGCTGGGGCTGGTACAACCGTGAGACCAACCCGCGCGGCGCGCTGCTGCCGCAGGAGATCACCGAGTTCACCAACGCCGGCCTGATGGTCGGGCTGGCCACCGTCAACCTGGCCGACGACCCGATGGCCTCCTTCAACGGGTTCTGGGGCGCCTGCTCGACCTACGGCTCGTTCTCGTACCTCAAGTACGGACCGATGCGCCTCTTCAGCCAGCTGGCCCAGGACACCGAGCTCAAGGTCGGCAAGGTCATCTGGGTGGCTGGGCATTCCGGTCCCGAGACGGCCGAGGATTCGCGCACGCACTTCGGGATCTACGAGACCGGCGTGACGCAACTGTTCCCGGAGGGCCACGTCATCGACCTGCACCCGTGGGAGTACAACGAGGTTCCGGTGCTGCTCGCCGCCGCGCTGCGCACGGACGTCCCGATCGTGGCGCTGCACCTCACCCGGCCGTCGGTGGAGATCCCCGACCGCGCCGCGCTGGGCATGGCCTCGCACCTGGAGGCGGCGCGCGGGGCGTACGTCATCCGCCAAGCCGATCCGTCGCGCCCGTCGGCGGGGACGGTCTACGTCCAGGGCACGATGTCGACCGCCAACCTGGTCAAGATCCTGCCGCGCCTGGACGAGGCGGGGATCAACGTCCGGATCGTAGCCGCGATCAGCCCGCAGCTGTTCGCCATGCAGGACGCCGCCTACCGCGACTCGATCCGCTCCGAGGCGGACCGCTGGGACGGCATGGCGGTCACCAACCGCGCCTTCAAGCTGATGCGCGACTGGGTCGACGGTCCCCTGGCCGCCGAGTACTCCCTCAGCTCGGACTGGGACAACCGCTGGCGCACCGGTGGCACGGTGGACGAGGTGATGGACGAGGCCCATCTCGGGCCGGACCACATCTTCGCCGCCATCAAGCGTTACGCGGACGAGCGCGAAGAGCGCCTCACCCGCCTTCGCGCCCTGGTTGAGTCGGTGGCGGCCGGCAGTGGCTCGTGACTGGCGCGACGTGAGGCTGATGCCGGAGCTGAAGCCGCACCCGTACGAGCACCGCAAGCCGCGCCGGCCGCGGTACCTGCCGCGCCGCACCCAGCCTCCGCCGGAGCGCCAGGCCCCGCCGGACCTGCGCTACCTTCTCTACGTGGGGATCGGCCTGGCCGCCGTGATGGCGGCGCTGGCGTTGCCGTACCTGGTCAGCTACGTGATCCAGGCCGTCTTCGGCTGACGGGTCAGGCCTGCTTGGCGGTCCAGACCAGGATGCGCTCGCCGTCGACCTTGACGGCGGGGCGGATCAGGTCGGGCAGCTCGATCGGGTAGGCGCGCTCGTCGTTGGCGTAGCCGCCGGTCTGCCGCCATCGGCTCCGCCCGTTGGCCAGCTGGCCCTTGAGGTCGAACGAGGCGCCGTGGCACGGGCAGCGGAAGTCCTTCCAGCCGCTGCGCCAGCGCAGGGTGCAGCCCATGTGGGTGCAGACCGATGACAGGGCTCGAATCTCGCCCGCGTCGTTGACGACGTAGCCGTCGAAGGCGGCCGTCGAGAAGCGAAGGGCCGATCCCTCCGGCAGGTCGCCCGTGGACGCCACCTGGACCCACTCGCCCTCGCCGCTGATGAGCGCGGTGCCGTCGCTCCAGATCGGATCGCGGCCCGGCTCGGTGGGACGCAGCACGCTGGCGCCCAGGGCGCCGGCGGCGATCCCCGCCGCACCGATCAGCCCGCCCTGCAGCAGCTGCCGCCGCGAGAGGCGGATCACGCCGCGATCCCCACCCGTTGCGGGTCGCAGGGGGAGCGGCTCGCGGGCCGCCGCGATGCCCCGGTCGGCGTCGCGCATCCGCGCGCGCAGCTGCTCCAGGAACGCGGGGTCCGGGCCGGCATCCGGATCCACCGCGGCCGACATCTCGGCCGCCAGGCGCGCCATCTCCGCCTCGTCGCGGCCCGCGATGTCGTCAGGCGAGGGACGTCCGCCGGCCAGCAGCGCGTCCACGTAGCGCTCGAAGCGCTCGGGCGCGCCGGGGTCCGCCTGGGCGTCAGGCTGCGGATCGTGCTCGGGTCGATCAGTCATCGGCGTCTCCCAGCAGCGCCGCCCTCCGCAGCGCCCGGTATTGCAGGATCTTCGCATTGCCGTGGCTGACGCCCATGCGCTGCGCCGTCTCGGCCACCGACAGCCGCTGCAGGAAGCGCAGCTCGAGCACGATCCGATAGCGCTCCGGCAGGCGGGCGAGCAACGACTTGACGCGCGCCGTCGAGGGCTCTCCGTCGGACGGTCGCTCCCGCGCGGCGTTCGGCTCGGCCGGCTCCCAGCCGGGCGCCACCTGCTCGGTGCCGATCACCGGCAGCCGGTAGAAGGCGCGCCAGTAGTCGGCGATCGCGTTCTGGCTGACCCGGTACAGCCAGCTGGCGATCTGCCCCGGCTCGCGGGTGGTGTCGAGCTGCTCGACGGCGCGCATGAAGACCTGCGCGGTCAGATCCTCGGCATCGGGTCGGTTGCCGACCCGGGCATGGATGAACCGATAGATGGGCACCACGTGCTCGTCGTAGATCTCCTCGAAGCGGCCCGGCTGGTCGGCGGGACGGGGATTGTCGTCGGCCATCGGTGCGATCTACGCGGCCGGTTACGCCGGTTCCGCGCCTCGCTCAGGCGTCGCGGCGTGGGCGCAGCGGGGCGAGGAGGGCGGCGACCTCCTCCAGGAAGCGCGCATCGGTCTCGTCGTAGGCGTCGGCGTCCGACCCGTCGATGTCGATCTCGCCGACCACCGTGCCCTCCACCAGGATCGGCACCACGATCTCGCTGCGGGTGCTGGCGAAGCAGGCGAGGTAGCGCGGATCGGCGTTCACGTCGGCCACGATCTCGGTCTGGCCCGATGCCGCGGCGGCTCCGCAGATGCCGGTGCCGATCGGGATGCGGGTGTGCTCGGTCGCCTCCGGCCCGATCCAGGGACCGAGCACCAGATCGGTCCCGTTGGCGTCCACCCAGTAGATGCCGACCCAGTCGTAGTGCCCGAAGCGGTCGTGCAGCTCCTCGACCACGCGCTGCGCGGCCGCCTCGGGGCCGGGCGCCTCGGCGATCAGGGTGCGCATCAGGTTCAGGGCATCGCCGTGCTCGACGGGACGCTCCTCGACGACCACGGGATGGCTCACTGCTGCGATGCCCAGCGCTCGGCCCAGCGGTCGATGCCGGCGATCGCGCGCCGCAGGTCGGTGCCCTTGGCGGTGAGCGAGTATTCGACCCACGGCGGCATCTCGGACACCATGCGCCGGTCGATCAGCCCCTCGTCCTCGAGCAGCTTCAGCCGCTGCGAGAGCGTGGCCGAGTTGGCGCCACCCAGCGCGTCCTGCAGCTCGCAGAAGCGCTGCGTGCGCTGCCCGAGCTCGCGCACGATGCGCAGGACCCACTTCTGGCCGAGGATCGTGAGCGCGCCGGTCGCTGCGCATTCGGCCCGCGCCGCGGCGGCGCGGCGCTCGGCGCGCGATCGGGTGTGGGCGGCAGTCCCGGCGGGGGACGCTTGGATCCCGGCGTCCATCAGGCGGCGAACGGTAGCACCGGCCCGGTTAGGGGGTCAAACCTCCGTCGTCGCCCGCGGACCCCGGCCTATTGCACGTGGACGGCGGTGTGCATGCCCGGGTGGATCTTGCAGGTGATGTCGAAGTCGCCGGCCTGGCTGAAGGTGACCGTCACCGTCGACCCTGCCGCGACCGATTCGTCCACGCACGCGCCGTCCGCAGCGCGGCCGTTCGTCCCCTCCGTGACCGTGTGACCGGTGCCGTCGTTGTTGGTGAATGCCACCGCCTCGCCGGCCTGGACCGTCACCTCGTCGCCGAACTTGAAGTTGGCGATGGCGATCGTGGCCGCCGCCGTGGCGTCGGGCGTGGCCTCGCAGCGGGCGGTGCCACCGCCGCCGCCGGAAGCGCCCGGCGTCGAGCCGCCCGACGAGGGAGAGGCGGCGTTGCACGACGCGAGCAGCAGCAGGAGCGCCGCGGCCCCGATTGCGGCAACGGGGGCCCGGCGCAGCCGGGCGACATCGGTCTGGAGCATTCAGGTGAGCCTCATGTGGACGGAACTGGTTCATTGTGAGGGGGCGCCGCCAGCCGCCCCGTCCAGGCTGCTCGACGAACGCCCAAACCCTCGTACGAGGCCGGTTTCACCATTTGACGCCCCCATGGGCAGGCCGCACACTCAGCGGACCCACGAAGAGCCCCGCGTCGAGCATGCCGCGCCGACCGATGCCGCAGACCACCATCTACGTCGCTCCCAGAACGCCGCCGCCCCCCGCCGTCGCCACCCGAGAGCTGGCGCGCCTGTTCGGGCGGGATGCGGCGCTGGCCGGCGTCTCGCTGCGGGTGGAGCGCGGCCGGCTGATCGCGCTGACCGGCCCGAACGGCGCCGGCAAGACCACGCTGCTGCGCATACTGGCCACCTCGCTGCGCCCGTCGTTCGGCGTGGCCGAGGTGGACGGCGTTGACGTCGCGACGCACCCCGAGCTCGTCAGGCCGCGGGTCGCCTACCTCTCTCACGCCACCGGGCTGTACGACGACCTGACCGCGGCTGAGAACCTGCGCTTTGCCGCCACCCTGCTCGGCCGCCCGTCCGGGACCGATGGCGTGGCCGACACCCTGGCCGAGGTGGGCCTGGCCCTGGACGCCGATCGACGGGTGCGCGGCTTCTCGGCCGGCATGCGGCGGCGCCTGGCGCTGGGCCGCCTGCTGCTCGCCTCCCCGTCGCTGGTCCTGCTGGACGAGCCCCACGCCGCGTTGGACGCCGACGGCATGGCGCTCGTCGACCGCCTCCTCGGCCGCTGGCGGGACGCGGGCGCCACGGTATTGGTCGCCTCGCACCACGCCGACCGCATCCACGACCAGGCCGATGGCTGGGCGCGCATGGACGCCGGGCTGCTGGTCGAGGTCGGAGGCGAGGGCGTGGCCGCCACGCTGCCCGCGCCTGCACTGGATTCCGCCCCCGCCCCCGTGAGGGCGCAGCGATGAGCGCGCTGCGCGCCGACGCGGCGGTCGCCTGGGCCATCGCCCGCAAGGACGCCCTCTCCGAGCTGCGCGGTCGCCATGCGGCGGGCTCCACGCTCTTCTTCGCCGCGCTGGTGCTGCTCCTGTTCGGCTTCGCGCTGGGTCCTGACTCGCGGCGCCTGGCCGAGGCGGCGCCGGGGCTGCTGTGGCTGGCAATCGTCTTCGGCGGCCTGCTGACCGTGGCCCGCCTGCACCAGCTGGAGGCCGACGACGACGCGCTCGACCAGCTGGCCCGCTACCCGGTCGAGCGCCACGCGATCTACGCTGGCAAGGCGCTGGCCGGCCTGGCCGCGATGCTCGTCCTGGGTGCGGTTGTGCTGCCGGTGGTCGTGATCCTGTACGGTGTCGAGGTCGGGGGCGCCTGGCCGGCGCTGCTGGCGACGCTCGTGCTGGGAGCCATCGGCTTCGCGGCGGTGGGCACCTTCTACGCCGGGGTCACGGTGCGCATGCGCGCGCGCGAGGTCATGCTGCCGCTGCTGATGCTGCCGGTGGTCGCGCCGCTGCTGCTGGCCGCCGTGAAGGCCACCGCTGCGGCGCTCGGCGGCGACCCGTTCGGCGAGCTGGGCGCGTGGCTGCAGCTGCTGGCGGGCTTCGACGTGGTGATGCTGATCGCCGGCGGCCTGACCTACGGCCACCTGCTGGAGGAGTGATGCGAGGCCGATGAAGACCCGGATCCTGGGGGCCGTGGCCCTGCTCGCGGTGATCGCCGCGGCGGTGAACGCGCTGCTGATCGTGCCCGCCGACCTCAACCAGGGCGACGCGCAGCGGATCATGTACGTCCACGTGCCCTCCGCCTGGCTCGGCTACCTGTCGTTCGGCGTGACCGCCCTGGCGGGGATCGGCTACCTGTGGAGGCGCGACCTGCGCCTCGACGCGGTGGCCGTCTCGGCCGCGGAGATCGGCGTCATGTTCACCGCCTTCGCGATCTGGGGCGGGATGATGTGGGGCAAGCCGGTATGGGGCGTGTACTGGCAGTGGGAGGATCCACGCCTGACCACCACCGCCCTGCTGCTGGCCCTGTACGTGGGCTACCTGCTCTTCCGGCGCCTGACCGATGATCCCGCGCGGCGCGCGGCGCGCGCCGCCGTGGTGGGCATCATCGCCGCCATTGACATCCCCATCGTCCACTTCAGCGTGGAGTGGTGGCGCGGCCTGCACCAGCGCGCCACCTTCGGCTCGCCAGACAAGCTGCTCAACCCGGCCGCGCCGGCGCAGTTCGTGATCGCGCTGGTCGCCATGGTCGTTGCGTTCACGCTGGCCTGGGCATGGCTGATGATCCGCCGCTACCAGCTGGCCCGCATCGAGTGGCAGATCGAGGAGCATGGCCGGCTGGGACGCATCTCCGCGGCGCGGCGGGCAGCCGTGGCCCCCCAGGCACCGGCGGCCCAGGCACCGGCCGAGGAGGCCGCACCATGACCGACTGGCCCTTCGTGCTGGCCGGGTGGGGCGTGATCCTGGGCGGCGCCGGCGCCTACACCCTGCTCCTGCTGCGCCGGCTGCGGAACGCGCGCCAGGCCTCGCTGGCCATCCGTCGCGCCGCCGACGAGCCCGCTCCCCGGGAGCGCGAGTGAGCGTCGCGCCACCTGCCGCCGTACCCGCTCCCCGCGGCGGGCGGCGCTGGGGACTGCTGCTGGCGGTCGCGGTCGTCATCGGCGTCATCGCCTGGATCGCGTTCAGCGGCATCGGCAACGCGCTGGTCTACTACCAGACCCCGACGGAGCTGCTGGCCCGCGGCGAAGCCGCCATCGGCCAGACCATCCGTTTGGGTGGCCTGGTCAAGAACGGCACCATCCAGCGCACCGATGACGACCTGCGCTTCGTCCTGACCGACGGCAACAACGAGCTGCCGGTGCACGCCGGCATCGCCGCGCTGCCGCCCGCCTCGTTCCGCGAGAACGTGGGCGCCGTGGTCGAGGGACGGCTGAGCGTGACCGGCACCTTCGAGGCGGACCAGGTCATCGTCAAGCACGACGAGAACTACGTGGCGCCCAGCGAGGGGCAGCTGCCCTCGCAGGTCATCGACCCCGGCTCATGATCCCGACCCTGGGCCACGTGGCCGTGGTGGTGGGCCTCGCCGCCACGCTCTTCGCCGCGGCGAGCTTCGCGCTCGGCGGCCGCCGGGCCGACCCGGACCTCGTCCTGCTCGGCCGGCGCGCCATGTACGTCGCCTTCGCGCTGGCACTGGTGGCCAGCGGCGCCATGGTCGTCTCGCTGCTGACCCACGACTTCAGCGTGCAGTACGTGGCGCGCAACAACGCCACCACCACGCCGCCCTTCTATTCGTTCATCAGCCTGTGGGCCGCCCTGGAGGGCTCGATCCTGTTCTGGACGCTGCTGGCCACCGGCTGGGCGGCGCTGGTGCTGTATCGGTTCCGGCATCGGGCTCCGCTGCTGATGCCCTGGGTGGGGCTGGCGCTGGCGCTGGGTGCCGCCTTCTTCTTCGCGGTCATGACCTGGCCGGGCGACCCGTTCACCCGCACCACCCCGATCGCCGCCGAGGGCAACGGGCCGAACGCCCTGCTCCAGAACCATCCGTTCATGGGCCTGCACCCGCCGCTGCTGTACCTGGGCTACACCGGCATGGCGGTACCCTTCGCCTTCGGCGTTGCCGCGCTGATCACCAAGCGCACCGACGAGGAGTGGCTGGGCATCGTGCGGCGCTGGACGCTGGTGCCGTGGATCTTCCTGACCGCCGGCATTGTGGCCGGGGCCTGGTGGAGCTACGAGGTGCTGGGCTGGGGCGGCTACTGGGCCTGGGACCCGGTCGAGAACGCCGCGCTGCTGCCGTGGCTGACCGCCACCGCCTTCATCCACTCCTCGATGGTCGCCGAGCGGCGCGGCACGCTGCGGGTCTGGACCCACGCCCTGGTGATCGCGACCTTCACGTTGACCCTGGTCGGGACCTTCCTGACCCGCTCGGGGGTGGTGGCCAGCGTCCACTCCTTCACGCAGTCGGCCATCGGTCCATGGTTCGCGGCGGCCGTCGTGCTGACCCTGGCCCTGGCGCTGGGCCTGCTGGTCTGGCGCCTGCCGGAGCTGGGCGACACCCGGCCGCACGGCCGCCCGGTGAGCCGCGAGGCGGCCTTCCTGTTCAACAACGTCCTGTTCCTGGCGGTGACCTTCGCCGTCCTGTTCGGGACGCTCTACCCGCTGATCGTGGAGGCCACCTCCGGCGACCGCATCAGCGTCGGCGCGCCGTGGTTCAACCAGGTCAACGCCCCGATCTTCGTGGCGCTCCTGTTCCTGATGGGCATGGGCCCGGCCCTGCCCTGGGGCGGCACGTCGTGGCGCACCGTGCGCGAGCGCTTCGCGTTGCCGCTGCTGGCCGGGGTGCTGGCCGTGCCGGCGGCCTGGCTGCTGGGCCTGCGCGGCTGGGCACCGCTGGCGACCATCGGCCTGGCGGCCTTCGTGGTCGTGGTCATGGGCGAGGAGGTCGTGCGCGGCGCGGGTGCGCGGGCCCGCTCGCGCGGGGAGAACGCCGGAACGGCCGTGGTCAGGCTGACGACGCGCAACCGGCGGCGCTACGGCGGCTACCTGGTGCATGCCGGGATCTGCGTCATGGCCGTGGCGGTGGCCATCTCGGCCACGGCCGGCAGCGACGTGACCACCACCCTGGCGCCCGGCGAGAGCGCGCGACTGGGCGGCTACACCGTCACCTACGACCGGCTGGTGGTCGAGCGCCTGGCCTCGGACGCGCGCGTGACCGAGACCCGCGCCGAGCTGACGCTGGCTGGGCCGCAGTCGGGATCGCTGCATCCGGCCCTGCGCGACTACCCGAACTCCAGCAGCCTGATCGCCACCCCCGCGGTGCGCACCGCGCTGGGCGAGGACCTGTTCGTGACCCTGCTGGCCGTCGACCCGGCGCGGCAGACGGTGAGCCTGCACATCCTGGTCAACCCCATGGTCGCCTGGATCTGGCTGGGCGGCGCCATCGTGGCCCTGGGCGCCGTCTTCGCGGCCTGGCCGGATCGGCGTCGCACGGCAACGGTTCCCGTCCCGGTGCCGGCGGAGGCCTGATGGGACCCATGGACCGGCTGATCTCCGGACCGTGGCGCTGGCTCGTCGTGCCGGTGCTGGTCGTGCCCCTGGGCTGGGTCCTGTTCGCCGGCATCGGCAAGGACCCGCGTGAGATCCCGTCGCCGCTGATCGGCAAACCGCTGCCCGCCTTCAGCGCCACGACTCTGGATGGGGCTCCGTTCGAGACCGATGCCCTGGCCGGCCGGCCGGCGCTCGTCAACGTCTGGGCCTCGTGGTGCGCCCCCTGCGTGGAGGAGCACCCGCTCCTGCTCGACGCCGCAGCGCGTCACGGCGACGCGCTGGCCATGGTCGGCGTGATCTACCAGGACTCGGCGGACAACGCCCGTGGCTTCCTTGCTCGGTACGGCGATGGCGGCTGGCCCGACCTGCTCGACCCCTCCGGCTCGATCGCGGTCGAGCTGGGCGTGACCGGGCCGCCGGAGACCTTCTTCGTGGATGCGACCGGCGTCGTGCGCTATCGCCACGTCGGGCCGCTCACGGCCGAGGTGCTGGACGAGCAGCTGGCCGCGCTGGGGCTGGACCGATGAGGAGCCGGCTCCTCCTGCTCGCGACCGCGGGCGCGGTGCTGCTGGCCGTCGTCGGCGCCGTCGTGGCTCTCCAGCCGGC
>DASURX010000064.1:0-2186 GCA_036375355.1 Candidatus Limnocylindria bacterium | reverse complement strand
CGCCAGCACCTCGCTGCCAGGAGGGCCGAGTGCCTGAGCCCCTGTACGCCATCACCCCCGAGGCCGATGCCCGCGTCTTCGCCGGTGGCGTGCGCGTGCGCGTGGTGCGCGCCGGCTGGTTCCGGCCCGATGCCGGCGGCTTCTTCGGCGTTGTGCCCCGTCCGCTGTGGTCGCGCTACACCGATACCGACGAGCGCGGCCGCCTGTTGATGCGGCTCAACCTGCTCCTGGTCGAATCGGCCGGCAAGCGGGTCCTGGTCGAGACCGGCACCGGGGTCCGGATGAGCGACAAGGACCGCGACATCAAGGGCGTCGAGGGCGGCGATCCGGCCGAGGCGCTGCGTGCCGTCGGCGAGGACCCCGACAGCATCGACTTCGTGGTGGTCAGCCACCTGCACTACGACCACGCCGGCGGCATGGTCGATGCCTCGGGACGCCCCAACTTCCCGCGTGCCCGTTACGTGGTCCAGCGCGACGAGGCGGAGGCCGCGCACGGGGACGAGCTGCGACTGGCGGGCCTGATGGAGGCGGAGCAGCTGGACCTGGTGCGCGCCGCCGGCCAGTTGGCCGAGGTCTCCGGCGAGGTCGAGATGGTCGCCGGCGTGAGCGTGCTGCCCACCGGCGGGCACACCCGCGGCTCGCAGGCGGTGCTCATCGGCTCGTCCGGGGGTGGCGGTCGCGCGGACGATCCGCAGGATCGGGCCATCTTCTTCGGCGACCTGATCCCGAGCCGCTGGCAGATCCCGGTGCGCTGGACGAGCGCCTTCGACGACTACCCGATCGCTGCGGTCGAGATCCGCAACCAGCTCGTGCCGCGCGCGGCGGCCGAGGGATGGTGGTGCTACTTCACCCACGATCCCGGCGAGCTGCCGGTCCGCATCCGGCCCAACGGCAGGGGCGGATTCGAGCCCCGGGACGACTGAGGCCGGTTCCCGTATCATCGCCGGAGCGGCCGCCCGCCACTCGCGCCGCCCCGTGAACCCACACCCAGAGGTACCACTCTTGCCGACTCTGCCTGCCCCGCGTCGCCTGCTGGCGACGCTGCTGCCCACCGTGCTCCTCCTCGTCCTCGCCGCCTGCGGCGGCGGCGCAACCCCCACCTCCAGCGCCACCGGCTCGCAGCCGGCCAACGGCGAGCTGCCGGACGACTGCGCCCGGGTGGATGCCGATGGCGTCATCACCATCTCGGCCCAGAACCTGGAGTTCAGCGCGCCGTGCATGGTCGCCAACGCCGGCGAGCCGTTCACGATCCACTTCGAGAACCTCGAGGGCGTGCCGCACGACGTCGCCGTCTACACCGACTCCTCGAAGGACAACGAGGTGATGCGCGGCGACCCGATCACCGGCCCGAACCAGTCCAAGGACTACGAGGTTCCGGCCATGGAGGCGGGGCAGGCCTATTTCGACTGCACGATCCACCCGGCAGACATGAACGGCACCCTGTACGTGGTCGAGGCCGGCAGCTGAGGACCTCGGTCCAACCGGCCTGAACGGTCCCGCCGAAAGGGGCCGAGGGGCACTTTCAGCCCCGACGCGCCCGCGTGACCCTTCCTGCAGCGATCTTGCGCATCGCACCTGCAGGGAGGGTCACATGGCACTCGAAACGCGGCTCGGCGGGGTCCCGCTGCTGGCGGGCCTCGACCCGAGGACGATCGCCCGCCTGGCGGCGCACGGCACGCAGCGCAGCTACCGGGCCGGCGAGCTCATCATCCGGCAGGGGGATCCGGCATCGGCGCTGTACATCATCCTGTCCGGCCGGGTGGCGGTCGAGCGAGAGGAGGATGGGCGCTGCGACCTGGTGATGGAGATCGGCTCCAGCAGCTTCTTCGGGGAGGCCGCGCTGATCGACAATGCGCCGCGCAACGCATCGGTGCGGGCCCTGGAGGCGACCGAATGCCTGCTCCTGGTCTCCTGGGAGTTCACCGCGCTGGTCAGGGAATCCCCTGAGGTCGCCGACGTCCTGCTGCGCGAGCTGATCCGGCGCATGAACCACCACGAGCACCACGTCTGCTGAGGGACTGATCAGGGCTTCCCGACCAGCTCCTCCAGCAGGGCGACCATCCGGGCGGGCTCCAGCGGCCCGATGATCTCGCGCACCACCCTGCCGCCACCGTCCACGAAATAATGGCGCGGCATGCCGTCCACGCTCGTCCAGCGGTACCAATTGGCCAGCGTCGGGTCCAGCA
>DASURX010000063.1:0-3327 GCA_036375355.1 Candidatus Limnocylindria bacterium | reverse complement strand
GAGAGACAATGCCTTCCGAAACTGGATCAGCGCCTGATCGCGGCGGCCACGGCGGAAAGCGGCGCGACCGTCCAGGTATGCCCTGATCGCCGGGAACGATGCGCTGGTGAGCGACGCGACGCGATCCTCATCCAGGCCGGCGCCGCCCCCGAGGAGCTGGACAGCGAGACGGTCCACCAGCGCTGGCAAGCTGTCAGCCGGACCCTCCGCTGAAGCGCGGGCAACGGTCCGGCTACTCGCCACGGCCTGGAGGCTCGCGCTCAGAATTACCCGATCGGCACTGCCAGTCACGCTTCCCGCCACGACCCATTCGGCGCCGGCGCCCGTTGCAAGGCGCCGCGCCGATTCCATCGGGTCCACGCCCGACTCGTGCGACGCCATCCGCCGCCACGATGAGATCATCGTGGCCGCGTCAGCCAGCTTCAGACCACCGGATCCCGCAAGACGGATGGTCAGCAGATCCACCATCCCCTCCTGCATCCAGGCATGCGAGGTCTCCGCGCCTGACAGCTGAAAGGGTGCCACGGCCACAACGTTCGAGTCGCCCGGCCGCCTCCCACCTGGGCTCAGCCGAAGCGCAACAATCATGAGGGCCGCCACCCCGAGGATCCCGGCAGCCACCGTCAGCCGCCGGCTGCGGGCGGGCGGAGTCGGTTCGGAGGGTACCTCGCCAGCCGGCGGGATAACCTCGGAGACTTCGGGCGTCGTCTTCCTTGCAACCGCAGGGGTCACATGCGAACGCAGCGACGCGATCATCGCTCTCGTCTCCGTTGACGGCTCGGCCTCGAGGTCGCGAGCCATGCGCCGGGCGAACTCTTCGTAGAGCGCGACGGCACCGGCGTGGTCGCCCTGCCGGTCAAGCAGCGTGATCCCGCGTCGCAGGGCCGACTCGTCGGCCCCGCTCAGGCGGACCGCGTGTCGTACGGCGTCTCCCACTTCCGCGCGGCCGGCTGCTTTCTCCACCACTCCCCACGCAGCCCGCGCCGCCAGCTGGCGAAGGCGGGTCCGCTCGCCGGCGACCCACTCCTCCAGTTCCGGTGACGCGCCGGCGACGAAGACGCCGTCGAGAAATTCGCCGCGATAGAGCGCGAGTGCGGCGGCGTGCTGCCCCGCCTCGAGCGCAACGGCCATCTGCTGCGCGTCCCATTGGAGCATGGATCCATCGACCCCGATTTCCGACTCGCCCCGGGCACGGATCACGCCCTCGCCGAGCGTGCTCCGGAGGGTGTGGAGCGCCTGGCGGAGCGCGCCACGGGCATGCTCCTGATCGAGGTCGGGCCAGAAGAGGGCGAGGACCGAGTCACGGCGGCGGAAACCGGTGGAAGGTGCGGACGTGAGGTATGCCAGCAGGACCAGTCGCTTGGTCTGCAATGCGACTGGCGCGGACGGCCCATCGCCAGCCCGGCGTAGTTCCAGGCCGCCCAGGGTACGCAACTCGAGCATCGCGCCCTCCCAGGGGGAGTGATCCGGCTCCGGCATGCCGGAGTGACGTCGGGGTGACGACGGGGTAATGGATGGGCGTTAGCGAATCAATGTACGCCCGGTACGGGGCGTCGCCAGAGCCCCCGCGCCCCCTGTGCGGCGGGCCGCCATCATCTATTTCCAGGGAGGACAGGATGTCACACCATACCCGGGCACTCGCCATCGCGGCGGGGGCCCTGCTCGCGGCTGCGTGCAGCGAACCGGGCGCACCAGCCACCGGGCCCGCCGCCGGGACGTCGGCGGAGGCCAGTGCGGTCAAGTTCTGGGATGCAGGCGCCACGGCCGCGTGGAACGAGCTGGCGACCGCCCTGGCCGACCAGACCCCGATCGACGCCGTTCGCCTCTATGCCTACCTGTCGCTTGCGCAGTTCCGCGCGGCGGAGGCCGCGGAAGCGACCCAGCCTCATCCGCCCACTTCGGCGGCCATCGCAGGAGCGTCGGCGGTCATCCTCGGCGCCTTCTTCCCCGGCCAGGGCACGGCGATCCAGGCCGCGCTCGACGCGCAGGAAGCGGCAGACCCGTGGCCTGGCGCCAAGCATGCCGACTTCGCGGCTGGCGAGGCGATGGGCCGCGACATTGGCGCGCGCGTTCTGGAGTTCGCGGCGGGCGACCAGGTGGGTGTTGCCGATCCGGGGACGCCGCCGATCGGGCCCGGATACTGGGTCTGGAACGGCGGGCCGATCGTGCGGGGCAACTACGGGGCGCGTCCGTTCTTCCTGGCGTCAGCCGACGAGTTCCGGCCAGGACCGCCGCCGGCCTTCGGCTCGCCGGCGTACCTGACCGCGCTGGCAGAAATTCGCCAGATCTCCGACACGCGGACGGCGGAGCAGCTGGATATTGCCACGTACTGGAACCTGCAGCAGTCGGGGCGGCGGAACGCGGTGTTCAACGACCTCGCGGTCGAGCTGATCCGGACCTATCGCGTCTCGGATGCGAAGGCCGCCCGGATCATGTTCCTCATGAACGGTGCGGTGTTCGATGGGCTGGTCGGCTGCTTCGACGCGAAGTACACCTACTGGTTTATCCGGCCGCCGCAGGCTGACCCCGGCATCACGCTGCCGGTCGGCCTGCCGCCGCATCCCTCCTATCCATCGGCGCATTCCTGCGTCTCGGGTTCGGCGTCAGGCGTGCTGAGGGCAGAGTTTCCCAGTGAGCGGGAGCGAGTGGACGCAGCGGCGCTGGAGGCCAGTCTCTCTCGCCTGTATGCCGGCATCCATTATCGCTTCGATATGGAGGCGGGACTCGCGCTCGGCCGCGCCGTGGCGGCGAAGGCCATGGCCGCGGACTTGAGCCAGGTGGCAGTGCTGCCGTGAGGGAGTCGCGGGTCGCGGGTCGCAGGTCGTGACCCGTGACCCGTGACCTGTGACGTCCCGATCCTACGGTATGGCCTCGCCGCGCGCCGCTAGCGCTGTGCGCTGTGCGCTGTGCGCTGTGCGCTGTGTGCCATTACCTTGAAATCGTCAGTCCCTAGTCACCAGTCCCTCATCCCCGGGCCCCATGACCAATACTGCCGCCACATTCCACGCCACCACCCTGGGCTGCTCGCTCACCTGCAGGGACGTTGAGGCGTCCATGCGCTGGTATCGTGACGTCCTCGGCTTTACCGTCCAGCACAGCTACGACCGCGATGGCAAGCCCGGCGGCGCGGTGATGACGGCGGGCCAGATCCGGATCATCCTCAACCAGGAGGATGGGAAGCTTGGCTGGGACCGCGTCAAGGGGCAGGGCTGCTACTTCCAGCTCAACGTTGAATCGGCTGCGGATGTGGATGCGGCGGCGGCGCGGATCAAGGCGGCGGGTGGCGAGCTGCTGAGTGAGCCGGCGGATCGTCCATGGGGCAGCAGA
>DASURX010000062.1:0-5088 GCA_036375355.1 Candidatus Limnocylindria bacterium | reverse complement strand
AGATCGCGTTGACCGATGGCCACTGGCTACCCTCCGTGCGGACTGCGCCGCCTGTTCCGGGACGCGAGCACTCATCCCCCGCTCGAAGCTCTGACCACCAGCTCGGTGGCCAGGATCACGCGCCGTGCGACGCGGTCCCGGAAGGTGACCATGCGCGTCAGCAGGCGGGCCATTTCTCTTCCCATCTCCTCGATGGGTTGTCGGATGCTGGAAAGGGGCGGCTCCGCGGACAGGGCCAGCGCGGAGTCGTCGAAGGAGACGATGGCGACGTCATCGGGAACCGACCTTCCCGCCGCGCGGAGCGCCTGCAGTGCACCGACCGCCATCGGGTCGGAGGCCGCGAAGATGGCATCGACGTCCGGGTGGCGTCGCAGCAGGTCGGCGGTGCGCTGGAGGGCCGTCTCGCGGTCGAAGTCGCCGCTCAGCTCGAGGCCGCGGTCGACGGGCAGGCCACCATCGGCCAGCGCCAGCCGGTAGCCCTCCAGCCGATCGGCTGCCACCGCCATGTCGAGTGGCCCGGTGAGCGTGGCGATGCGGCAGCGGCCGCGGTCGACCAGGTGCCGCACCGCGCTGCGCGCCCCGCCGACGTTGTCGACGTCGACGAAGCTCACCTCGGCGCCGGAGGTTGGCCGCCCGCCGACGACGACCGGGATCGTGCTGGCCGACAGGAACGCCGGCAGGGGGTCCTGGCCGTGCAGGGAGACGAGGAGGACACCGTCGAGGTGCCCTCCGGTCAGGTACCGGGCCAAACGCTCCACGTCGGACGGAGACTGCGGAGTCAGCAGCACGAGCTGCAGGTCGCCGTGCGAGAGGATATCGCTGATGCCTCGCACCAGGCGCGCGAAGAACGGGTCTCCGAAGATGTGGCCGGTCGGCTCCGGAATCACCAGGCCCACCGAGTCCGTTCGGCGGGTCACCAGCGAGCGGGCGGCGCGGTTTGGCGTGTAGCCGAGCCGCTGGATCGCGCCTTCCACGACCGCCCGCGTCGCCGGACTGACCCGGTTCCCGCCGTTCACGACCCTCGAGACCGTGGCGCGGGACACGCCCGCCTCGAGAGCAACTGCCTCGAGCGTCATTGCCGGTTTCGCCAGGAACTCGCTCACCGGGCTCACCTCGGTCTGGCCCCGGGATTGTGAGAGCGCTCTCACGCCTACAGGCTACTCCGCCTGTCAATATGGGTGAGCGGCGGCCACGCGGAAGTGCCAAATGTCCCGGAAGTGGACGGTTAGTTGTGAGAGCGCTCACAACTAGTCAGCGCATGAGGCCGTCGTAGTCGGTTACCACGAAGGTGTTGCGGCAGCGGTCGCGCAGGTCGGCAGCGCACTCGCCGGCGGCCGGATCCGCGAAATGGCCGAGGTACACCAGCTGCTGCAGCCGCAGGTTCGGGCCGCCCGGTTGCGCGCGGGCCGGGAACGGCTGCCCGGTCGGCGCCGATAGCCGGAGTCCGTCGGCCAGCAGGCGCTGCTGCGTCACCGTCCTGGGGGGCTGGTAGGGCAGGAGCACGCGCAGCGGGCACTCGCGCTCCAGCCACGGCACCCGGTACGCGGGCCGTGGATCGGTCTCCACGCAGTCGCCGGCGAGCTCCGCGTACCAGCCCGCGATCCGCATCTCGGTGCCGCCGTAGCGGTCCGCCGGCGATCCGCCGGCCAGGACGTCATCCACGGCGACGAAGGTGACCTCCTGCCGCGGGGTTCCCATCGAGCCGACGAGCAGCATGGCGAAGACGAAGGCACCCAGCCCGGCGACCGCCAGCAGGCCCCAGCGAACCTCGCGGCTCACCCCGCCCGCACCTCGAGCCAGGCCGCGGCCAGGAGGTCGATCCCCCGCTCCCACAGTGCGCGGTGGGCGGGGTCGTTCAGCCATGTCGAGGCACCCGACGGGTGCGGCAGCGCGAGGACCGATGCCTGCGGCGCCCGCTCCCAGGCGAGCGGCCGACCCACCACGGCGTCGAGGCGCGCCTCGGGCCCGAAGGCGTAGCGGTGGGCCAGCCCGCCCACCAGCACGACCAGCCGCGGGGCGACCAGGCGCACCTCCTCGTCCAGGAATGGCGTCCAGCGCGCGATCTCGGAACGGCTCGGCGCTGAGTCGACCGATGCGCCCGGCCGGCGACCCGGGTAGCACTTGCCCACCGAGGTGACGTACCAGCGTTCGCGGAAGTCATCGATGCCGATCCCCGCATGCGCCAGCCAGCCGGCGAGCCGCTTGCCGGCGTCGTGGGCGAAAGGCAGCCCGGTCGCGATCTCGCGCCAGCCGGGCGCCTGGCCGATCAGCATCGCCGGCTCGCTGCCGTCGCCGGAGAGCACCGCCCGACTGCCGTCGACGCACGCCGGCATGGCGTCCTGCAGGGCGCGCAGCGGGCTGCCGGCCGGGGCACGGCGTGGTGCGGGCAGGGGCCACTCGCCGGTGTGGCGCAGCCGCTTCGGCGCCAGCTCGGTCAGTCCCCCGCTCCCCTCAGCCCGGCGGCCAGGTGCAGGTCGTCGGCGATCGCCAGTCGCAGCGCCCGGCGAACTCCCTCGCCCGACGGCCCGGCGCTCAGCAGCGCATCGGTGAGGTGGTCCCGGGCGAGGTAGAGCCGGTCCAGCGCCGAGCCTTCGACCGCGTGGTCGGGCGCACCCAGCTCCGCCGCCAACGCCGCGTCCTGGCGCGCGATGGCGTCCAGTGCCGGCTCGGGCACCTCCCCGGACCGGTCGATCGCGTCGGCGAGCTCCTCGCGCGCGAGCTCCAGCCACGTCATCCAGCGCTCGAACTCCTGGTCCGACGGCGAGAGCTCATCCAGGCTGAACGCCGCGCGCCGCAGGCCCTTGGGCCCCGCGACCGCGTCGGCGCGCTCGACCTCGTACCAGTTGTCGCCAACGAACGTTGGCGCGACCTCGCCCCGCAACTCGAGCCAGCGCGAGAAGGCCAGCACCCGACGCGGCATCACGTTGGCCGCCTCGTCGGCGTCCGCAGCGAATGCGGCGCAGCCGGGCAGCTCGGCGGCGTAGGCGGCGAACCCGCCGGCGCCATCGGCGTTGGTCTCGATGAAGATGGCGTGCGGCATCGTGCCTGCCACGAGCGCCCTCCGCCCCTTACGGCCGCCGACGCCGAGGCGGACGGCGCCGCGTGCCGGCGGGGATGACGTTCGGCGTGGTGGCCGTGCTGAAGACGCGGCTCGACTCGCTCCCCCGGCGCCCCTCCCGCCCGTCGGTCGCGGCCCCGGCGGCCGCTGCGTAGACATCGGCGGGGATCGAGCCGGGCGCCGCGTTGAGCTCCTCGCGCAGCCGCCGCAGCTGCAGGATCTCGTCCCGCAGCGCCGCGGCGCGCTCGAACTCCAGGTTGCGGGCGGCCTCCTTCATCTGCGCCTCGAGGCGGCCCATCATCTCGGCCAGCTCCTCCGGCTCCTTGCCCGCCACCTGCAGCTCGGCGCGCTCCTCGGCCACCCGCCGAAGCCCCTCGTGGATGTCGCGGATCGCCTTCGTGATCGTCTCCGGCACGATGCCGTGCTCCTGGTTGTAGGCGATCTGCTTCGTGCGGCGGCGGTCCGTCTCGTCGATCGCTGCCCGCATCGAGTCGGTCACGCGATCGGCGTACATGATCACCCGGCCGCCGACGTTGCGCGCCGCGCGTCCGATCACCTGGATCAGCGAGCCGCCTGACCGCAGGAAGCCCTCCTTGTCGGCGTCCAGGATGGCGACCAGTGTCACCTCCGGCAGGTCAAGCCCCTCGCGCAGCAGGTTGATGCCGACCAGCACGTCGTAGACGCCCAGGCGCAGGTCGCGCAGGATCTCGACCCGCTCCAGGGTGTCCACCTCGGAGTGCAGCCACTGGACCTTGATGCCGAGCTCGGCCAGGTAGTCAGCCAGATCCTCGGCCATCTTCTTGGTGAGGGTCGTCACCAGCACGCGCTCGCCGCGCGCCACGGTGTCCCGGATCTCGGCGATCAGGTCGTCGATCTGCCCCGCCGTGGGTCGCACCGTGATCTGCGGGTCGACCACGCCGGTGGGCCGGATGAACTGCTCGGCGACGCGCTCGGCGCGCTCGGTCTCGTACGGTCCCGGGGTGGCCGACATGTAGACCACCTGGTTCATGTGGTCCTCGAACTCCTCGAAGGTCAGCGGCCGGTTGTCCAGGGCCGATGGCAGGCGAAAGCCGAACTCGACCAGGATCTCCTTACGGGTTCGGTCGTTCTTGTACATGCCGTGCACCTGCGGGATGGTGATGTGGCTCTCGTCCACGATCAGCAGGTAGTCGGTCGGGAAGTAGTCGATCAGCGTCCACGGCCGCGACCCCGCCTCGCGGCCGGCCAGGTGGCGGGAGTAGTTCTCGATCCCGGAGCAGAAGCCGACCTCGCGCATCATCTCGAGGTCGAACAGCGTCCGCTGCCGCAGCCGCGCCGCTTCCAGCTCGCGGCCCTCGGCGTTGAGCTGGCCGACCCGCTCCTCCATCTCGGCCTCGATCTCCTCGATGGCAACCAGCATCTTGTCGCGCGGCGTGACGTAGTGCGTCGCGGGGTAGATGTTCACCTCGCGCCGCTCGGCGAGCACCTCGCCGGTCAGGTCATCGACCTCGACGATGCGCTCGACCTCGTCGCCGAAGAAGTCGATGCGGACGATGTAGTCCCCGGAGACCGGCGCGAACTCCAGGACGTCGCCGCGCACGCGGAAGCGGGAACGCGAGAGCTGCGCATCGTTGCGCTGGTACTGCAGGTCGACCAGGTGACGCAGGACGCCGTCACGGCGGTATCGGCCCCCGACCTTCAGGTTCAGCACGGTCGCCCCGTAGTCGATCGGCGCCCCGATGCCGTAGATGCACGACACCGAGGCCACGATGACCACGTCGCGCCGCTCGAACAGCGCGCGCGTGGCGTTATGCCGCAGCCGGTCGATCTCGTCGTTGCGCGACGAGTCCTTCTCGATGTACGTATCGGTCCGCGGCAGGTAGGCCTCCGGCTGGAAGTAGTCGTAGTAACTGACGAAGTACTCGACCGCGTTCTCCGGGAAGAACTCCTTGAACTCCTGGTACAGCTGCGCGGCGAGCGTCTTGTTGTGGGCCATCACCAGGGTCGGGCGCTGCACCTCCTGGATGAGCCACGCCGCGGTGGCCGTCTTG
>DASURX010000061.1:0-6067 GCA_036375355.1 Candidatus Limnocylindria bacterium | reverse complement strand
CAAGGACCGCCTCCCGATCCAGGGAAGGTGACCTCCGGCACTCGACACGCCCGCGCCGGGCGAGATCATGGATGACGGGGGCGACCCTCCTGCAGCGAGGTGGAGCAATGCCCAGCCAATCCGCCCGGACGCTGGTCAGGGCCTACTACGTGATCGCCGGCATCGGCGTCGGCCTCGTCGGGCTCAGTGGAATCTGGAATGGCATCTCGGCGGCATCGCGGGGCTGCCGCGTCGTCTTCTCACAGGCCGACTTTGTCGAGCCGCCCAGCAGTGGACCCATCCCTTCTGACATGCCGCTCTGTCAGCAGTACGTCGATCCGCTGGCGATTGTCGTCGGCCTGGCCGCGGCGCTGGTGCTGCTCATCGCCGCCATCCGGCTTTCCCGGACCGATCGTTGGTCGCGCCCCTTCGTGGCAATCGGTGCGCTTCTGGGGATCGCCGTCGGCGCCGTACCCATGTACATGGTCTGGTGGGCGTCCGACTACTACAACGGTTCTCCACCCGACGTCATCGGCCTGTTGATCGGCACGCCCGGCCTGCTGCTCGGGCTCGCCGCGGCGTGGGTCACGTGGCGCGTCCAGACCCGGGGGGAGGCATCGGCTCGCCCGTCCGCGGCCTGAGGTCGCGCCGCCGGCCGCCGCAGGCTCGACACCCGGGGCGCCTAGAATCCGGCGGTGATCGACCTGCCTGCCGGATGGACGGCGCGCCCGGTGCGGCCCGAGGCCGACGTCGCGATCCTGGTCGAGCTGTGGAACTCGGTCGCGATCGCCGAGTACGGCGTGGGCGACGTGGACGAGCGGCTGGTGCGCGGGGCGTACAGCCTGCCCGCCCTCAATCCGGAGACGGACTCGTGCCTGGTCTTCGACGCGGACGGCCGGGCGGCCGGGCTGATCGACTACTACGACGGCGACGATCTCCACGTCTCGCCGTACGCCTTTCTCCGCGTGCGGCCAGGCCTGGCGGACACGAAGCTGACCGATGCGCTGCTGGCGCGGGTGGAGCGCATCGGCCATGAGCGCGTGGGCCGGGCGCCCGCAGGCGCGCGCGTGGCACTCGTCACGGACATCCCGAGCGTCAACGGGCCGGTGATCGCGGCGCTGGAGCGGAACGGCTGGCGCAGGGATCGCACCGACTGGACGATGGAGATCGACCTGGCCACGGCATCCGTCCCCGAACCGGACTGGCCGGACGGCATCGCACTGCGAACCGCGGACCTCGAGCGGGACGCGCGGGCCATCCACGCCGCCGAGACCGATTTCTTCAGCGACCACTACGGCTTCGTCGCAGAGTCGTTCGCCGAGTGGTTCCACTTCCGCACCGAGTTCCGGCGGGCGGAGCCCGACCGGTGGTTCCTGGCCATGGACGGCGACGAGATCGCCGGGATGGCGCTGTGCAGCTCCTCGCGCCCCGGCGAACCCGACCTGGGCTGGGTCAGCACGCTCGGCGTGCGCCGGGCGTGGCGCCGTCGCGGCCTGGCACTGGCCATCCTGCAGCACGCCTTCCGCGTGCTCGGAGCTCGCGGGAAGCGGCGGGTCGGGCTGGGAGTCGATGCCCAGAGCCTGACCGGCGCCCCCCGCCTGTACCAGCGCGCGGGCATGCGGATCGTGCGCGAGAGCTACCTCTACGAGCGCCTCATTCGCGAAGGCCGCGACCTGCGGACCACCGAGCTGAGCGAGCCTGGGCCCTAGCGCCTGCGGCGGGATGCCCGCGCAGGCGGCCGACGCCTTGAGCGCCGGGGGTGGGTTGGATATACTCTGCCCTCGGTCCGCCGTCACCACCGGCAGGCCGTTTTGCGTGGGTAGGTTGAGCAGGTGGTGAGCTCCGCTGACTGTAGATCAGCCGTCTTTCGACTGTGGGGGTTCGATTCCCTCCCTGCCCACCAGGTTCGTCTCGTTCGCGCCATGCCATCGGTCCAGCGGCGGTGAATCCGCGACATAGATTTACCAAGATAGGCCGATGGTTGCCCAGGATCTCCGGTCTCGGCAGAATCGCACAATCCCAGGCAGGCCCACGTAGCTCAGTAGGCAGAGCACTTCCTTGGTAAGGAAGAGGTCTCCGGTTCGAGCCCGGACGTGGGCTCCATCAACGATTCGACCGGAGGCTTTGGCAGGCTCGTGGATCCGAACGTCGTCCTTCCGCTTCTCTCATCGGTCCTCTCCTTCGTCTTCGCCGCGCTGGTCGCCGACCAATGGGTGCGCCGGCGCCAGCCGTACCAGCTGGTGTGGACCATCGGGCTGCTGTGGTACGGCATCAGCGCCGGGACCGAGTTCTGGGGCGGGGCCTTCGGCTGGAGCGAGCCGGTCTACCGGACGTGGTACCTGATCGGTGCCTTCGGCGTGGCGGCCTACCTGGGATTGGGCACCGTCTACCTGCTGCGGAGCACGCGCTTCGGCTACTTCGTGGCCTTCAGCGTCTTCGCCGGCGGGCTGTTCAGCATCCTGTCCGCGCTGGCGCGCGCCAAGGAGGGTGACCCGGCCAGCGGCGGCGCGGTATTCGCCGTGGTCGCCTTCGCCACCATCGGTGCGGTCCTGATCGCGGCCGCCACGCGCTTCCGGCGGCAGCTGGCCGCGCCCGTGACGGCCGCCGTGCTCGTCGTCGCCTCGGTGGTCGTCGCGGTGCTCGTGTTCAGCGTGCCGGTCGACGCTCCGGGGTTCCACCTCGATCCGGCCACCGGCGTGCCCACCGGCGAGGCCTTCCCGCCGGAGCTGCGGATCATGACCCCGCCGTTCAACATCGCCGGCGCCTTTGCGCTGGTCTTCGGCGCGGTCTACTCGGCCTACATCTTCATGCCCAAGCGCCGCGTCCTGCGCGTGGGTCGCGGCTGGCCGGTGCTCGGCGCCGTCGGCCGCAGCGTGGCGGTCATCGTCAACTTCTTCGCGTCGATCCCGGGCGCGTTCCGTGCGTTCCGACGCGGTGAGCTGAACTCGCGCGTGCCGGCCACGCTGCTGATCGCGCTGGGCGGCTTCATCCCGGGCTGGACCAGCGGGCTCAACCGCTTCGGCGTGACGTGGTCCTTCTTCCTGGGGGAGCTGCTGGGGGTCGTCTTCATCTTCCTGGGCTTCCTGGTCAGCATCGAGGTATTCAGCGACTTCCGGCTGCCGTTCACCCGCATCGTCCTCGCGCGCCGCGATCGCCAGGCGGCGGTCGAGGGGTCCGCCCGGGACTGACGGCGCAAGCGGACGAGCGGCGTGTGCCAGGAGGCCTCGTTGACACTGGCCGACCCGACCGCCTAGAATCACCGGGCTTCCCCCGGCACCCGAACCCTAGTTAGACGTGGGCGGCGCCGGGCGGACCGACAGGGAAACCGAACCGTGGCAAAGGCCGAAAACCGTCCCGTGATCTCGCTGGCGTGCACCGTCTGCCGTGAGCGGACGTACAGCACGCGCAAGAACAAGAAGAACGACCCGGGGCGGCTGGAGCTGAACAAGTTCTGCCCACGCTGCCGGCAGCACACGCTGCACCGGGAGACGAAGTAGGGCGAGGGCGCCGGTAGGGGTGTAGCTCAACTGGTAGAGCACTGGTCTCCAAAACCAGCGGTTGCAGGTTCGAGTCCTGTCGCCCCTGCCACTACCGCCGCCACCGACCCGATCCACTATCCATCAACACCGCAAAGAGCAACTCAGGAGCTGAGCAGGGCATCGTGATCGCAGGCATGCGCCAGTACCTCAATGAGGCCTGGTCGGAGCTGAAGAAGGTCGCCTGGCCGACGCGGCAGACGGTCGTCAACCTGACGCTGATCGTCATCGCCGTGTCGTTCGCGGTGGGCGCCTACATCGCCGTGCTCGACGCGCTGCTTTCCCTGGGCGTGGACCAGGTGCTGTGATGAGCGACGAGCAGGTGCGCGCCGGCGTGGCGCCGCTGGACGAGGACCCCCAGGCGGAGGAGCGCTCGATCGTGGAGTCGCTGCCCGACGAGCCTGCCGCCGATCCCGCGGCGGACGTCGCCCAGCTGACCGACGAAGCGACCGCCGAGGAGGCCGCGAGCGACGCCGAAACGGCGAGCGACGCCGAAGCCGCCGAGGCATCGGTCCAGGCTGAGGCACACAGCGAGCCGTCGAACGAGGCACGCCAGGCGGCGCGGCTGTCGCGCGAGGCACCGCTGCCGGCCGAGGGCGACGCATCGGGCAAGCACTGGTACGTGATTCACACCTACTCCGGCTACGAGAACAAGGTGAAGGCCAACCTCGAGCACCGCATCGAGTCGATGGGCGTCGAGGACCAGATCTTCCAGGTGCTCGTGCCAATGGAGGAGGAGATCGAGATCAAGAACGGCCAGCGGCAGACCGTCAACAAGAAGGTCTTCCCCGGCTACGTCCTGGTCGAGATGGTGATGAGCGACGAGTCGTGGTACGTCGTGCGCAACACGCCCGGCGTGACCAGCTTCGTCGGCTCGGGCAACCGGCCGACCCCGCTCCTCGAGAGCGAGGTCAAGAAGATCCTCAAGCAGATGGGGGTCGAGGCGCCCAAGTTCAAGGTCCAGTTCGCCAAGGGCCAGAGCGTGCGCGTCAAGGACGGCCCGTTCGCCGAGTTCATCGGCACGGTCGACGAGGTCAACCCCGAGCGCAACAAGGTCAAGGTGCTGGTCAGCATCTTCGGCCGCGAGACGCCGGTGGAGCTCGACTTCCTGCAGATCGACAAGCTTTAGGCGTCTGGACCGATAGACCGATGGCGGCCTGACGGCCGCATCGGGCCAACAGCAGAGGGAGGAGCGCGAACCGCTCCGCTTGGACCTCGGAGGACACGATGGCAAAGAAGATCCGCACCATCCTGAAGGTGCAGGCGCCGGCCGGCGCGGCCACGGCCGCTCCGCCGGTGGGTCCCGCGCTCGGGCAGCACGGGATCAACATCATGGAGTTCATCAAGGCATTCAACGAGCGCACCGCCAACCTGCGCGGCTACGTCGTCCCGGCCGAGATCACCGTCTTCGAGGATCGCTCGTTCACGTTCGTGACCAAGGCGCCGCTGGCCGCCGCGCTGCTGAAGCGCGCCGCCGGGGTGGAGAGCGGATCGGCCCAGCCGAACCGCGAGAAGGTGGGGCGCGTCAGCCGGGCGCAGCTGCGCGAGATCGCCGAGACCAAGATGGCCGACCTGAACGCCAACTCCGTCGAGCAGGCGATGAAGATCGTGGCGGGCACCGCCCGCAGCATGGGCATCGAGGTGACCGACTGATGGCCAGGCACGGCAAGAAGTACCGCGAGGCCGCGCAGCTGGTCGAGGGCCAGCGCCGCTACCCGCTGACCGAGGCGGCCGAGCTGCTGCCCAGGCTTTCCACCACCAAGTTCGACGCGACGGTCGAGGCGCACCTGCGCCTTGGCGTCGACCCGCGCCATGCCGACCAGCTGGTGCGCGGGACGGTGGTCCTGCCGCACGGCACCGGCCGCACGACGCGCGTGATCGTCTTCGCCCAGGGCGAGAAGGCCCAGGAGGCGCTGCGCGCCGGCGCCGACGAGGTCGGCGGCGACGACCTGGTGAAGCGCATCGACGACGGCTGGTTCGAGTTCGACGTGGCCATCGCCACGCCGGACATGATGGGCACCGTCGGCCGCCTCGGGAAGAAGCTCGGCCCGCGCGGCCTGATGCCGAACCCGAAGTCCGGCACCGTCACCTTCGACATCGAGCGCGCGGTGGGGGAGATCAAGTCCGGTCGCATCGAGTTCAAGGTCGACCGGGCCGGGATCGTCCATGTGCCCGTCGGCCGCGCGTCCTTCACGCCCGAGCAGCTGCAGGCCAACGTGGCGACGCTGGTCGACGCAATCAATCGCGCCAAGCCATCGGGCGCCAAGGGCACGTACATGCGGACACTGACCCTGGCGCCGACGATGGGCCCGGGGGTGCGGATCGACATTCCCTCCGCGCTGGCGGCGGCGTCGGGCTAGGGCCGCTCGGTTTTCGCGCGGCTCCCGGCCGGGCTTCTCACCGGCGAGAATGTCACTCGATTCTGGGCACGCTCGTCCCGCAGCTTCTCTTCCGATGAGAACGAGAGCTGCGAACGGGCTCTCGCGCGAGGGACCTTCTCGCCAGATGGGAAAGCGGGGCGGCGAGGGCGGCGGGCGGCGAGGGCGGCGGGC
>DASURX010000060.1:0-13888 GCA_036375355.1 Candidatus Limnocylindria bacterium | reverse complement strand
CCAGCACCTCGAGCATGGGCGGCACCTGGCGCTCGAGGCGTGCCCGCACCACCTCGGGGCGGTCGTCCTCGCGTCGCTCGAGCGGCGTGCCGTCGTTGTCGCACACGCCGGCCACGCGCGGCGGATCGCTGACGTCGTGGTACACCGCGCCGCAGGTCGGGCACACCGAGCGCCCGCTGACCCGCGCCACCAGCTCGTCAGCCGGCACGTCGATGGCGATCACGCGCGAGATCGCTTCGCCCTGCTCGGCCAGGCGGCGGTCCAGCGCCTCGGCCTGCCCCACGGTTCGCGGGAAGCCGTCCAGGATCGCGCCGCGGGCGGCGTCCGGGGCGGCCAGGCGCTCCATGAACATGGCGATGGTGATGTCGTCCGGGACGAGGTCGCCGCGCTCCATGTAGGGGCGCGCGGCCTCGCCCAGCGGCGACCCGTCGCGCAGCGCACGTCGGAACAGGTCGCCCGACGCGAGGTGTACCAAACCCTGGCGCGCGCTCAGGATCTCGGCCTGGGTGCCCTTGCCGGCCCCCACCGGCCCCATCAGGACGAGGATGCGGCGCCCGCCGGGCGCCGCTCCCCCGACGGACGCGGAGGTCACCGGATGAAGCCCTCGTAGTGGCGCATCAGCATCTGCGCCTCCAGCTGCTTCATCGTCTCGACCACCACGCTCACCACGATCAGGATGCTGGTGCCGCCCAGCTGCAGCCCCTGCGTGCCGGGGATCACCGCCGCCACGATCAGCGGCAACACGGCCAGCGTGGCAAGGAACAGCGCACCGCCCAGCGTGATGCGGTTTGTGACGCGTGCCAGGAAGTCCTCGGTCGGACGCCCGGGCCGGATGCCGGGGATGAAGCCGCCGTTCTTGCGCAGGTAGTCGGCCGTCTGGTCGGGCCGGAACTGGAACGCGGTGTAGAAGTACGTGAAGAACACGACCAGGATGAAGTACAGCACCCCGTAGACGATCACGTTGTTCGAGCTGAGGTTCTGCACCACCCAGTTCGCCACGCCCTTCACCCAGTCCACGTCGCTGGCGGTGAAGTACTGCGCGATCTGGGCCGGGAAGAGCAGGATGCTGATGGCGAAGATGATCGGGATGACGCCGGCCATCGTCACCTTCAGCGGCAGGTACTGGGTCTGGCCCTGGTACATGCGCCGGCCGCGGACGCGGCTGGCGTACTGCACCGGGATGCGGCGCTGGCCCTCATTGATGAACACCACGCCGGCGATGACGATGATCGCGATGATCACGAACGGGATGATGCGCAGCAGCCCATCGGGGCCGGTGATGATCGGTCCGGCCTGGTGGGGAATGCGCCCCACGATGCCGGCGAAGATGATGAAGCTGATGCCGTTGCCCAGCCCGCGCTCGCTGATGAGCTCACCGAGCCACATCAGCAGGACGGTGCCGGCGGTGAAGCTGATCAGCAGCGAGAGCGTCTCGAAGCTGAAGAACGGGTGCGGGTCGATGACGCCGTTCGACGAGAGCAGCACGCTGAAGCCGTAGCCCTGGGCGAAGGCCATCGGCACCGTCAGCAGGCGGGTGTACTGGTTGATCCGGTTGCGGCCGTACTCTCCCTCGCGCGCCAGCTCCCCCAGGCTCGGGATGACGCCCTGCATCAGCTGCATGATGATGCTGGCGTTGATGTAGGGGTTGACCCCCATGCCGATGATCGAGGCCGTCGCCAGTCCGCCGCCCGAGAACAGGTCGAGCAGGCCCAGCAGCTGGTTCGACGCGAACAGGTCGGACAGTCGCTGCTGGTCCACGCCCGGCACGGGCACGTTGGTCAGCACCCGGAAGATCAGCAGGATCCCGAGGGTGAAGAGGATCTTGCGCCGGATGTCCGGCGCGCGCATGGCGGTGACGAGGGAGTCGATCACCTAGTTCTCGCTCTCGGCCTTCTTCGGCTTGCGGGAGCGCGCCTTCGGCGCAGGCGGCTCCTCCGGAACCGATGCCGTGGCCGGCTCCTCGGCGGCCATCGGCTCCTCGGCCGCCGATGCCGTGGCCTCCTCGTGGGCCATCGGCTCCTCGGCGGCCTGTGGCTCGTCTTCCACTGGCAGGCCCTCGGGCCAGCTGATGCGCTGGGCCGTGCTGCCCGCGGCGGCGAGCTTTTCGAGCGCCGATCGCGTGAAGGCATGGGCGTGGATCGTCACGCCCTTCGGCGCGTCGCCGCCGCCCAGGATCTTGATCGGGAGCGCCTTCGTCTTCGAGCTCCGAACCAGGCCGTCGTGCTTCAGGACGTCCGGCGTGATCAGGGTGCCGGCCTCGACATCGGCCAGGCGGCCGAGGTTCAGGCCGGCGTACTCGACCCGGAAGCGATTCTTGAAGCCGTGCAGCTTCGGGGTGCGGACGTGCAGCGGCGTCTGTCCGCCCTCGAACCAGGCGGGGATGCTGCTGCCGGCGCGGGACTTCTGCCCCTTGGTGCCGCGCCCGGCGGTCTTGCCGCGGCCGGAGCCGTGGCCGCGACCGACGCGACGCGGCGGCTTGTGCGAGCCGGAGCTCGGGTGCAGGTCGTGGAGCTTCACTCGGAGGATCCTTCCTTGCCGGCAGCGGGCTCCTGCACCTCGAGCAGGAACGCCACGCGGCGGATCATGCCGCGGTTCTCCGGCGTGTCGGCGATCTGGACGGTCTGGTTGAGCCGATGCAGCCCAAGGGCGCGGATGGTACCCCGCGCGGCGGCCTTGTGGCCGATGGTCGACTTCACCCAGCGCACGGTGAGCAGGTTGCCGCTCGCGGCGGCGCGCCTAGCGGCCACGGCCACCTCCCATCGGCATCGGCGAGGCCGGTCGCTCGACGTACTCGTGCGGGCGGCGTGCAAACGCTGCGCCGCGCTTGCCGAGCAGCTCCTCGGCGGTCTTGCCGCGGCGCCCGGCGATGGTGTCGGCCGAGCTGAGCTTGCCCAGTGCCTTCACTGTGGCACGCACCACGTTGACCGGGTTGGTGCTGCCCATCGTCTTGCTCAGCAGGTCGCGGATGCCGGCGACCTCGACCACCGATCGCACCGAGCCGCCGGCGATGACGCCGGTCCCCGGCGACGCCGGCTTCAGCATCAGGTTGCTGGCCCCGTAGTCGAGCCGGACCTCGTGCGGGATGGTGGCCCCGACCAGCGGGACGCGGATCAGATGCTTCTTCGCATCCTCCACGCCCTTGCGGATCGCCTCGGGCACCTCGCCGGCCTTGCCCAGGCCGGCGCCCACCACGCCGTTGCGGTCGCCGACCACCACGATCGCGCTGAAGCTGAAGCGCCGGCCGCCCTTGACGACCTTGGCGACGCGATTGATCTGGACGACCTTCTCTTCCAGGTTGAGCTTGGACGAGTCGATTCTTGCCATCTGCGTTGTGGTCTCCTTCGCCCTACAGGTCGAGGCCGCCCTCGCGGGCGCCCTCGGCGAGCGAGCGAACCCGCCCGTGATACTGGTAGCCGCCGCGGTCGAGGACCACGCTGCTCACCCCGGCCGCGCGCGCCCGCTCGGCGAGCGCCCGCCCCACGGCGCGTGCGCCGTCCGTCTTGGCCGCGCCCTCGCGCAGTCCCGCCTCGAGGCTCGAGGCGGCGGCCAGGGTGCGCCCGGTCGCGTCGTCGATAACCTGCGCGTAGATATAGCGCGCACTGCGGAAGACCGACAGCCGCGGCCGCTCCGCCGTGCCCTCGATGCGCAGGCGGAGGCGCTCATGCCGCTTGCGACGCAGCGCGTCGCGGCTCTGCTTGTTGATCATCTACTTGCCGCCTCCGACCTTGCCGGCCTTGCCCGCCTTGCGCAGGATCTGCTCCCCGGCGTAGCGAATGCCCTTGCCCTTGTACGGCTCCGGCTTGCGCCGCGAGCGGATGTAGGCCGCCATCTGGCCGACCAGCTCCTTGTCGGCGCCGAACACCGACAGGCGGGTCGGGGTCTCGACCCGGAACTCGATGCCGGCCGGCGGGTCGACTTCGACCGGATGCGAGTAGCCGAGCGCCAGGACGAGCTTGCTGCCCTGCAGCTGGGCGCGGTAGCCCACGCCGGAGATCTCCAGCCCTCGCGTGAACCCGCTGGTCACGCCGGTGACCATGTTGCTCACCAGCGTCCGGGTCAGCCCATGCAGGGCCCGATGGCGTGGCTCGTCGCTGGGGCGCATCACGCGCAGCTCGCCATCGCCTCGCTCGACCGTCATCTCCGGATGGATCTCGCGCTCGAGCGTACCGAGCGGCCCCTTGACCGTCAGGCGCCGCCCGTCCTGCGCCACCTCGACGTTGGAGGGGAGCGGGATCGGCATTCGACCGATTCGTGACATCAGCTCGCTCCCTTACCAGACGTAGCAGAGGACTTCGCCGCCGAGATTCAGCTTCCGGGCCTGCGACCCGGTCATGATCCCGCGGGATGTGGAGAGGATCGCCAGGCCAAGCCCGCCCAGGACACGCGGGATCTCGGTCTTGCGGGCGTAGACCCGCAGCCCCGGCTTGCTGATGCGCTTCAGGCCGCTGACGACCGGCGTGCGGCCCTCCACGTAGCGAAGCTTGAGGTTGAGCATCTCCTGCACGCCATCGGGCTGCGTCTCGAAGGACTCGATGAAGCCCTCCTCGACCAGGATGCGCGCGATCTCGCGCTTCACGCGCGACGATGGCAGGGTCAGCTCGCGATGCCGTGCCGCGCTCGCATTCCTGATGCGGGTCAACATGTCGGCGATCGGGTCGGTGGTGTTCATGTCGCTCTGTAGAGCCTCCTCGGCGGTGGTTCGCGCCACGCGCTCGTCGTGGTTGGCGCCTGCCGCTGATGAGCCGCCGGTTCGGGCGGCGCTTCGTCTTCTCGAGCTACCAGCTCGACTTGGTCACGCCGGGCAGCTGCCCTTCGAGGGCGCGCTCCCGGAAGCAGATACGGCAGAGCGCGAAACGACGCATGAAGCCCCGCGGCCGCCCGCAGATCGAGCAGCGATTGTGCTGCTGGACCGGGAATCGCGGCTTGCGCCCCGCCTTGGCGATCATTGATTTCTTGGCCAACGGTCAAACTCTCCTAGCTGGCCTGGAACGGCATGCCGAGGAGCTGGAGCAGCCTGCGCCCCTCCTCGTCGGTCCTGGCGGTGGTGACGATGCTGATCTCGAGGCCCCGGAGCCGGTCGATCTTGTCGTAGTCGATCTCCGGGTAGACGAGCTGCTCGCGCAGCCCCAGGCTGAAATTGCCCCGACCGTCGAACGAGCGGACGGGGATGCCACGGAAGTCCCGGATGCGCGGCAGCGCCAGGCGCAGCGTGCGCTCCAGGAAGTCGTACATGCGCTGGCCACGCAGCGTGACCTTGGCGCCGATCGGCATCCCGGTGCGCAGCCGGAACTGCGCGATCGAGCGCTTGGCGCGTGTCACGATCGGCTTCTGGCCGGTGATGCGCGCCAGGTCGCCGACGGCCGCGTCCAGGGCCTTGGCGTTCTGGATCGCCTCGCCCAGGCCGATGTTGACCACGACCTTCTCGAGGCGCGGCACCTGCATCGGGTTCGCGTAGCTGAACTCGCGCTGCAGGGCAGGCGCGACCTCGTCGTGGTAGCGCTGCCAGAGGCCGTGGTAGGTCGGGCCGTTGAAGGCCGACGCGCTGCCGTCCTCCTTGGCGCTGCGCCGCGCGACGCGCGGCTTGGTCGTGGTGGCCGCCATCACTTGGCCCCCTCGATCTGCTCGCCGCAGTGCTTGCAGACCCGCACCTGGCGCCCGTCCTCCAGGGTCGAGTGCGCGACGCGAGTCGGCTTGTCGCAGCGCGGGCAGACCACCTGCACGTTGCTGATGTGCAGCGGGACGGGCACGTCCATGATTCCCGCCGTCTGCGTCCGCGTCCGCGGCCGCTGGTGGCGCTTGGCCATGTTGATGCCCGGGACCACCACGCCCAGGCCGCGCTTGGTGCGCTCGACCCGGTCGACGGTGCCCCGCTTGCCGCGGTCCTTGCCGGCGAGCACGACCACCGTGTCGCCCTTCCTGACGTTCATCTCACAGCACCTCCGGGGCGAGCGACACGATCTTCATGTAGTTGCGCTCGCGCA
Organism: Candidatus Limnocylindria bacterium; assembly: GCA_036375355.1. GTDB lineage: Bacteria > Chloroflexota > Limnocylindria > QHBO01 > QHBO01 > DASURX01. The sequence continues at coordinate 7,907 of DASURX010000060.1, read as the reverse complement.
GCTCGCGGGCCACGGGACCGAAGATGCGAGTGCCCCGCGGGTTGCCCTGCGGGTTGATCAGTACCGCCGCATTCTCGTCGAAGCGGATGTGGCTGCCGTCGGGGCGGCCGTACTCCTTGGCGGTGCGTACCACCACGGCTCGCACCACGTCGCCCTTCTTGACGCCCGAGTTCGGCAGCGCCTGCTTGACGCTGGCCACGATGACGTCGCCCACCTCGGCCGTATCGGCCTGCGACCGGCCGATGATCGTGATGCACTGCAACGTCCGCGCGCCGGTGTTGTCTGCCACGCGCAGGCGGGTGTACTGGCGAATCATCTAGTCCACCAGCTCCTCGTACGAGCCGCGCGCCACGATCTCGACGACCGACCAGCGCTTCTCGCGCGACAGCGGCCGGCTCTCCTCGATGCGCACCGTGTCGCCGACCCGCGCCGAGTTCTCCTCGTCGTGAGCCTTGAACTTGCTCGACAGGCGCACCACGCGCTTGTAGATCGGGTGGCGGCGGAGTCGCTCGACGCTCACCACCACCGTCTTGTCCATCTTGTCGGACACCACCCGTCCGACCTTGGTTCGTCGCTTGCCCTGCATCAGCTGGCCTTCTCTGCGTCAGCCACGGCGGCCTCGGCCGCGTGCTGACGCTCGGTCATCACCGTCAGGATGCGGGCGATGCGCTTGCGCGTCGCCGGCAGCCTGCTGTAGTTCTTCTCCTGCCGCGTGGCGAGGTCGAAGCGGACCTTCCAGAGCTCCTGCTTCGCGTCCACCAGGGCGCTCTCCAGATCACGATCCGAGAGCGCGCGGATCTCATTGATGTCCATGCTCGGCGCCCTCCTTCACGACGAACTTCGTCGAGATCGGCAGCTTGTGGCTCGCCAGGCGCATCGCCTCGCGGGCGATCGGCTCCGGCACGCCGGACATCTCGAACATCACGCGCCCGGGCTTGACGACCGCCACCCAGTGATCGGGGGCGCCCTTGCCCGAGCCCATCCGCACCTCGGCCGGCTTCTTGGTCACCGGCTTGTCGGGGAAAACCCGGATCCAGATGCGGCCACCGCGCTTGATGTGGTGGGTCATGGCACGGCGCGCCGCCTCGATCTGGCGGCTGGTCAGCCAGCAGACCTCCTCGGCCATCAGGCCGTAGTCACCGAAGCTCACGCTGGTGCCGCCCTTGGCCATCCCGGCCCGGCGTCCGCGCTGCACCTTGCGGTGCTTGACGCGCTTTGGCATCAGCATCGGTCAGGCCTCCTCGTCCGTGCTGGCGACGGGCTCGCTCGCGGGCTCTTCGGCCACCGCGGCCTCGGGCTTGGCAGCAGCCTCGACCTCGGGCGCCGGGGCCGGCTCGGCCGCGGGCTTCTCCGCAGCCTGGACCCCGGGCTCGGCAGTGGCAGCCTCGGCCGCAGCGGTCGTTGCTTCCTTCGTGGTCGGCTCGGCGGGCGCTGTGGCCCGCGTGCTGCGCCGCGCGCGCGCCGGCGCGGGAGACGCGGCAGGCGCGGCAGGCGCGGCGGAGGCGGCAGGTGACGCACCCGCCGCCACGGCAGCCGGCGCGGGAGCCGCGGCGCTGCGCGTGCGTCCCCCGCGAGCCGGTCGCGTTCGCTCGCGAGGCTCGGTGCGGGCCGATCCCGGACGGTCGCCGAGCTGCTCGCCGCGGTAGATCCAGACCTTGACGCCGATGCGCCCGTAGGTCGTCCGCGCGTGCACGACGCCGTAGCTGATGTCGGCGCGCAGCGTCCCCAGCGGGATCCGGCCCTCACGGTCCCACTCGGTCCGGCTCATCTCGGAGCCGCCGAGGCGACCCGAGACCTGGATCTTGACGCCCTTGGCGCCGGCCTTGATGGTGCGCTGGATCGTCTGCTTGATCGCCTTGCGGAACGCGATCCGGCGCTCCAGCTGCGAGGCGACGTTCTGCGCCACCAGCACCGCGTCGAGCTCGGGCTGCAGGATCTCCTTGATCTCGAGCTTGACCTTCTTGTCGGTCAGCTTGCCCACCGAGCTGCGCAGCAGCTCGACGTTGGCGCCGCCCTTGCCGATGACGATCCCCGGCTTGGCCGAGTGCACGGTGACGGTGACGTGGTTGATCCCACGCTCGATCTCCACCTGGCTGACGCTGGCGTTGGCCAGCTGCCTCGCGACGAGCTGCCGGATCCGCATGTCCTCCTGCAGCAGGCTTGCGTAGTCGCGGTCCGCGTACCACTTGGCCAGCCACGGCTTGATGATGCCGATCCGGAAGCCGTAGGGGTGAACCTTGTGACCCATCAGGCCTCCTCTCGGTCAGCCACGGCGATGGTGATGGGGCTGGTTCGCTTCAGAATTCCGAAATAGCGCCCCTGCGCGCGCGGACGCCCGCGCTTCAGCGTGGGGCCCTCGCCGGCCGTGGCGCTCACCACGGTGAGATCGTCGGCCGAGAGGTTGAAGTTGTTCTCCGCGTTGGCGGTCGCGCTCTTGAGCACCTTGGCCACGTCGCGCGCCGCCGCGTTCGGCAGGAAGCGCAGGATGGCAGCGGCCTCCTCGACCGGCTTGCCCTTGATCAGGTCGGTCACGAGCCGCACCTTGCGCGGGCTGATGCGGATGTACTTGGCGGTGGCGGTCACGCGCATCGGCTCAGCTCCTACTTCAGCGCCGACGAGCGCTCGGTGGCCTTGCCGTGGCCACGGTAGTGGCGCGTCGGGGCGAACTCGCCCAGCCGATGCCCGACCATGTTCTCGGTGATGAACACCGGCACGTGCCGCCGGCCGTCGTAGACGGCGATGGTGTGCCCGATCATCTGCGGGAAGATGACGCTGGGGCGCGACCAGGTCTTCAGCACGCGGCGCTCGTTGCGCTTGTTCATGTCGTCGATGCGGCCGAGCAGGCGGGCATCGACGAACGGTCCCTTCTTGACGGAACGACTCATCGGCTCCTCCTAGCCCCGCCCGTACCGGCGGCGAACGATCATCTTCCCGGTCGTCTTGTTCTTGCGGGTGCGCAGGCCCATGGCCGGCTTGCCCCACGGCGTCTTGGGCGGCATGCCCGCCGGCGACTTGCCCTCGCCACCGCCGTGCGGGTGGTCGTTCGGGTTCATCACCACGCCGCGCACCTGCGGGCGGCGGCCCATGTGCCGGCTGCGGCCGGCCTTGCCGATCTTCTGGTTCTCGTGGTCCAGGTTGCTCACCTGGCCGACGGTGGCCATGCACTCGGCGCGCACCCGCCGCACCTCGCCGGAGGGCAGCCGGATGGTGGCCATCTCGCCCTCCTTTGCGAGCAGCTGGGCGCTGCTCCCGGCCGAGCGCACGATCTGGCCGCCGCGTCCGCGCGTCAGCTCCACGTTGTGCACCTGCGTGCCCAGCGGGATGCGCGACAGCGGCAGCGCGTTGCCCGGCCGCGCCTCGACATCGGGCCCGGAGACGACCGAGTCGCCCACGCCCAGGCCATGCGGCAGCAGGATGTAGCGCTTCTCGCCGTCCGCGTAGTGCAGCAGCGCGATCCGTGCCGATCGGTTCGGGTCGTACTCGACCGTCGCGATCCGACCGGGCACGCCCGGCTTGTCGCGCTTCCAGTCGATGACCCGGTAAAGCCGCTTGTGGCCGCCGCCCTGGTGGCGCACGGTCAGCTTGCCCTGGCTGTTGCGGCCGGCCCTGGAGACCAGCCGCTCGGTCAGCGGCTTGTGCGGCTTGTCGGTGGTGACCTCCTCGAACGTGGCCCGGGTCATCTGTCGCAGCCCGGGGCTCGTCGGTCGGTAGTTACGGAGTGGCATCGTTCGTTACACCGCCTCGAAGAGCTCGATCTTCTGGCCCGCGGCGATGGTGACCACCGCCTTGCGCCAGCCAGGGACGGTGCCCAGCTGGCGGCGTCCCCGCCGCTTGCGCTTGGGCTTGACCGTCATGACCCGGACGCCGAGGACGGTGACCTTGAACTCCGCCTCCACGGCCTCCTTGATCTGGAACTTGTTCGCCTCGCGGCTGACCGCGAAGGTGTAGTTGTTGCGGTCTGTCTCCGCCACGCTCTTCTCGCTGATCACCGGACGGATGAGGATGTCGTGCACGCTGACGGCGGTCATGCGTACACCTCCTGCGCCCGGGTCAGGGCCTCGCCGGTGAAGACGATGGTGTCCGCCTCGAGCAGGTCGATGACGTTCAGCGAGTCGGCCAGGATGACCCGCACCTCGCGCAGGTTGCGGCACGAGCGCTCGACCACGTGGTCGCGCGCCGGCAGCACCACCAGCACCTTGCCCTCGGCCTTCCAGCCGGCCAGCCGGTCGGCGAAGGCGCGCGTCCCGATCTCGTCCAGGCCGAAGCCCTCGACGATGCGCAGCGCGCCGTCGGCGGCCTTGGCGGAGAGCGCCCCGCGCAGCGCGGCGCGCCGCATGCGGGCGTTCATCTTCTGCTCGTACCCGCGCGGGTGGGGTCCGAACACGACGCCGCCGCCCTTCCAGTGCGGAGCGGTGCGGCTGCCCTGCCGCGCGCGGCCGGTGCCCTTCTGGCGCCAGGGCTTCCTGCCGCCGCCGGCGACTTCGCCGCGGGTGTTGGTGTCGGCCGTGCCCGTGCGGCGGCCGGCGAGCTGGCGAACCACCGCCTGGTGGATCAGCCCCTCGTGGACCGGCGCGCCGAACAGCGATTCCGCCAGCTCCACCGAGCCGGCCTCCTTGCCGTCCGCCGAGAGAATCGTTGTCTTCGCCATGGTCACTTCGCCTTCTGCACGAGCAGCAGGCCGTTGCGCGCCCCCGGCACCGCACCCTTGACCAGGATGAGGTTCCGCTCGGCGTCGACCTTCACGACCTTGAGCTTCTTGACGGTCACCTGCTCGTCACCCATGTGACCGCCCATCCGGGTCCCCTTGAAGACGCGGCCCGGCGTCGTGCCGGCACCCACCGAGCCGGGGGCGCGGTAGTTGTTCGAGCCATGGGTCTTGGGTCCCCGCTTGAAGTTGTGGCGCGCGATGGTGCCCGTGAAGCCGTGCCCGCGGCTGACGCCGGTCACGTCGACCAGGTCACCGGCCTCGAACAGGGAGACGTCCAGGGTCTGCCCCACCTCGTAGCCATCGACCGAGTCGACCCGGAACTCGCGGACCGCGGCCGGCTTCTGGTGCTCCTTGTCGAGCCCCTTGAACTGGCCGGCGACGGGCTTGCTGACGCGCTTGGCGACGCCCGCGCCGAGCTGCAGGGCGGCATAGCCGTCCTGCTCCGGCGTGCGGAGCCGCGTGACGCTGTTCGGGGTGGCCTGGATGACGCTCACCGGCACGACGGTCCCGTCGTCGCCGAAGAGGCGCGTCATTCCCAGCTTGCGCCCGATCAATCCTGCCGGCACTTCTGAGTCTCGTCCTTCCTGATGGCGGAAGTTGGACCGATGCCATCGCCGCGGCATCGGTCCCGCTTCACATCTTGATCTCGATATCCACGCCTGCGGCCAAGCTCAGCCGCATCAGCGCATCCACCGTCTTGGTCGACGGATCGATGATGTCGATCAGGCGCTTGTGCGTCCTGATCTCGAACTGCTCCCGTCCGTCCTTGTGCACGAATGGCCCGCGGATGACGGTGTACTTCTCGATCCGGGTCGGCAGCGGGACGGGGCCCGCCACCGTGGCACCGGTTCGCTGCGCGGTCTCCACGATCTGCTCGGCCGACTGGTCGAGCAGCTTGTGGTCGTACGCCTTGAGCCGGATGCGGATGCGCTGCTTGGCCATCGCCTTAGCCGATCACCTCGGTGATCACCCCGGCGCCGACGGTGTGGCCGCCCTCGCGGATCGCGAAGCGCTGCCCCTGCTCGATGGCGATCGGCGTGATCAGCTCGACGTCGATGTTGACGTTGTCGCCGGGCATGATCATCTCCACGCCCGCCGGCAGCTTGATGGCGCCGGTCACGTCGGTCGTGCGCAGGTAGAACTGCGGACGGTAGCCGGCGTAGAACGGCGTGTGGCGGCCGCCCTCCTCCTTGGTCAGGACGAGGACCTCGGCCTTGAACTTGGTACCCGGCTTGACGCTGCCCGGCTTGGCCAGCACCTGGCCGCGCTCGATCTCGTCGCGCTCGATGCCTCGCAGCAGCAGCCCGACGTTGTCGCCCGCCTGGCCCTCGTCCAGCGTCTTCTTGAACATCTCGACGCCGGTCACCACCAGCTGGCGCGGCTTGTCCTGGTGGATGCCAACCAGCTCGAGCGTGTCGCCGGTGTGCACGATGCCGCGCTCGATGCGCCCCGTGGCCACCGTCCCGCGGCCCTTGATGCCGAAGACGTCCTCGATCGGCATCAGGAACGGCTTGTCGACGTCGCGCAGCGGCGTCGGGATGTAGCTGTCGACCGCGTCCATCAGCTCCTTGATGGACTTGTAGTCCTCGCTCTCCGGATCCTGGCTGGTGGACTCCAGCGCCTTGAGGGCGGAGCCGCGGATGACCGGGATCTCCTCGCCGGGGAACTCGTACTTGCTGAGGAGCTCACGGACCTCCATCTCGACCAGGTCGACCAGCATCTCGTCGTCGACCATGTCCACCTTGTTCAGGTAGACGACCAGCGACGGCACCTCGACCTGGCGGGCCAGGAGGATGTGCTCGCGGGTCTGGGGCATCGGGCCGTCCGCGGCGGACACCACCAGGATCGCGCCATCCATCTGGGCGGCGCCGGTGATCATGTTCTTGATGTAGTCGGCGTGACCGGGGCAGTCGACGTGCGCGTAATGGCGGTTGGCGGTCTCGTACTCGACGTGCGCGATCGCGATGGTGATGCCGCGCTGCCGCTCCTCCGGAGCGTTGTCGATCGAGTCGAAGGCACGGAAGTCGGCACCGCCCTGCAGGGCCAGGAACTTGGTGATCGCCGCGGTCAGCGTCGTCTTGCCATGGTCGACGTGACCGATGGTGCCGACGTTCACGTGCGGCTTGCTGCGATCGAACTTCTGCTTGGCCATGGTCTGTCCTTCGTTGCTCCTTTGGTGCGGTCCTAGCTCTTGGACTTCGCGATCAGCTCGTTGGCGAGGTTGGTGGGGACTTCGGAGTAGCGCGAGAACTCCATCGAATAGGTCGCGCGACCCTGCGTCATGCTGCGCAGCTCGGTCGCGTAGCCGAACATCTCGGCCAGCGGGACGAGCGCGCGGATCACGCGGCTGGTGCCGTGCTCATCGATCCCCTCGATGTGACCACGGCGGCTGTTCAGGTTGCCGATGACGTCGCCCATGAACTCCTCGGGCGTGGTGACATCGACCTTCATGACCGGCTCGAGGATGGCCGGGTCGGCCCTCGTCACGCCGTCCTTGGCGGCCATCGAGCCGGCGATCTTGAACGCCATCTCGGACGAGTCGACCTCGTGGTACGAGCCGTCGATGAGCGTGGCCTTGACGTCGATGACCGGGTAGCCGGCGATCACGCCGCCGGCGAGGGCGTCGCGTGCGCCCTCCTCGATCGCCCTCCAGTACTCGCGTGGGACGGCGCCGCCGACGATCTTGGACTCGAACTCAAAGCCGGTTCCGCGACCCAGCGGCTCGAGCTCCAGGACGGCGTGGCCGTACTGGCCCTTGCCGCCGGTCTGGCGCACGAAGCGGCCCTCGGCGCGCACCGGCTTGCGGATCGCCTCGCGGTAGCTCACCTGCGGACGGCCCACGTTGGCCTGCACCTTGAACTCGCGCAGCATGCGGTCGACGATCACCTCCAGGTGCAGCTCGCCCATGCCCGCGATCCGCGTCTGGCTCGACTCGGCATCGGTGCTGACCCGGAAGGTGGGGTCCTCCTCGGCCAGCCGCTGGAGGGCCAGCGACATCTTGTCCTGGTCGGCCTTGGTCTTGGGCTCCACCGCCAGCTCGATGACGGGCTCCGGGAAGGTGATCGCCTCGAGCACGATCGGTTTGGCCTCGTCGCACAGCGTGTCGCCGGTGTAGGTGTTCTTCAGGCCGAGGATGGCGCCGATGTCGCCGGCGCGGATCTCGTCGAGCGGCTCGCGCTTGTTGGCGTGCATCTTCACG
>DASURX010000059.1:0-18552 GCA_036375355.1 Candidatus Limnocylindria bacterium | reverse complement strand
ACCGGGCCCTGGGCATCCCGGAGGTGGGCGCGCTGCTCTCGTGCAACCGCGACTTCTCGCTGGTGGAGGGCTTCAATCCCGACGTGAAGCTGACGCGGACGCAGACCGTGATGGAAGGCGCGTCGCACTGCGACTTCCGGTTCATGCTCTCCAGGAAAAAGTAATGCGCGCGGTCGCGATCGACGCCCACGGTGGGCTGGAGCAGGTCAAGCTCCGCACCGACTGGCCGGAGCCCTCCGGGGCGCCCGGGCAGGCGGTCGTCGAAGTGAAGGCCTGCGGGCTCAACTACCTCGACATCTTCGTGCTGCACGGCATGCCGGGGCTGCCGGTGGAGATGCCGCGCATCCCGGGCGGCGACATCGCGGGCGTGGTGCACTCGGTCGGCGCCGGGGTGTCGCGGGAGTGGATCGGCAAGCGCGTGCTGGTGGATCCGCACATCAAGCACGGCGGGGCGCTGGGCGAGCACGCCAACGGTGGCCTCTGCGAGCGCATCGCGGTGGACGCCGACAACCTGATCGCGATGCCGGACGCGGTGACGTTCGAGCAGGCCGCCTCGCTCCCCATCGCCTACGGCACCGCCCATAGAATGTTGATCACTCGCGGGAGGCTCCAGCCCGGCGAGCTGATCCTGATCCTGGGGGCCAGCGGCGGCGTCGGCACCGGCTGCGTGCAGGTCGCGAAGAACCTCAAGGCGCGCGTGATCGCCTGCGCCTCCTCGGCCGCCAAGCTGAAGCGGCTCCAGGAGCTGGGCGCGGACCACGTCATCGACTACACCAAGGAGGACTTCTCGAGGCGCGCCTGGGAGATCTCGGGCAAGAAGGGCGTGGACGTACTGGTGAACTACACCGGCGGCGACACCTGGGTGCCGAGCCTGCGCACCCTGGCCCGCTACGGGCGGCTGCTCACCTGCGGCGCCACCGCCGGCTTCGATCCGAAGACCGACATCCGCTACATCTGGCGGCGCGAGGTCAACATCATCGGCGCCAACGGCTGGACGCGCCAGGACCTGGAGGCGCTGCTCAGCGAGGTGGAGCGCGGCTCGATCAAGCCGATCATCCACGGTGTCTACCCGCTGGCCGAGTCGCGCGAGGCGATGCGCGTGATGGAAGACCGCGAGGTCTTCGGCAAGATCATCGTGACGCCGTGAGGACCAACGTCGGCGCGCTGGGGAAGGGTGAGGGGCTGGCGGTAGTTGACCTCTCCAAGCCCGCCCAGCCGAGAGAAGTGACCTACGCGCAGCTGGACGTCCAGTGCAACGCCATCGCCGCCGGCCTCGCCGCCCGCGGCCTGGGCCGAGGCGACCGTGTCGGCATCCTCGCGCTGAACCGCACGGAGTACATCGCCGCCCTCTACGGCACGATGCGCGCCGGGGCGGTGCCGGTGCCGCTCAACATCAAGCTTCCCGCCGAGTCCCTGGCCTTCATCGCCCGCGACGCCGACCTGAAGCTCCTCTTCGTCGACGCCGCGCACCGGAAGGTCGCGCCCACCGACATGCCGCTGGTCGACTTCGACGCCGACTTCGCGCACTTCCTGAAGCCCGGCCCGTTCGCCGCGGTCGAGCCCGCGGAGGGCGACATCTGCCTCCAGCCCTACACCTCGGGCTCGACGGGAAGGCCGAAGGGCGTGCTGCTGACGCACGCCGGCCAGGCCTGGCAGATCGACGCGCTGGTGCGCGCCCGGCGCATGACGCCGGAGGACCGCGTGCTGGTCGCGGCGCCGCTCTACCACAAGAACGCGCTGGTGTGGACCAAGGTCTGCGTGGCCGCCGGCTCGACCATCGTGCTGCTGGCCCGCTTCGACCAGCGGCTCTACGTCGACTGCATCGGCCGCTACCGCGTCACGCGCCTCTCCGGCGTGCCGACCATGTTCCACCTGATCCTGAGCGACCCGGCGCTGGCCGCCACCGAGAAGTCGAGCGTGCGCTCCATCGGCGTGGGCTCGGCGCCCGCCTCGCCCGCGCTGTTCGAGTCGCTGCAGCGCACGTTCCCGAACGCGACGGCGACCAACGGCTACGGAGTGACCGAGGCCGGCCCGGTGATGTTCGCGAATCACCCGGAGGGCAAGCCGCGCCCGGCCACGTCCATCGGCTACCCGCTGGAGGGCTGCGAGATCCGTCTGGACCCGGGCCCGGACGAGGGCGTGCTGCTCACGCGCAACCCCGGCGTGATGGCGGCCTACCACAACCTGCCGGAGGAGAGCTCGCGCCGCCTGAAGGATGGCTGGTTCGACACCGGTGACGTGTGCCGGCGCGACGGCGACGGCTTCTACTACTTCGTCGGGCGCACCGACGACATGTTCGTGTGCGGCGGCGAGAACGTCTATCCGGGCGACGTGGAGTCGACCCTGGAGCGGCATCCGGACGTGCTCCAGGCCGCGGTGCTCCCCGTCGACCACGACCTCAAAGGTCAGGTGCCGGTGGCCTTCGTGGTGGCGCGGCCCGGCTCCGGCCTCGACGAGCGGGGCGTGAAGGAGTGGGCGCTCGCCCACGGCCCCGCGTACCAGCATCCCCGACGCGTGTTCCTCGTCCCCGCGCTGCCGCTGGCGGGGACGAACAAGATCGACCGCGCGGCGCTCCGTGCCCGCGCCCTCGCAGCGCCCCCCGATCCCCCACGAGGAGGAAGCGCATGACCATGGATCGCCGGACGTTCGTGAAGACCGCCGCCGGCGCGGGCGCCGCCGCGGTGGCCCCGCAGGTGCTGGTGCGCACCGCCCGCGGTGCGGACAAGAACAAGGTGGTGTTCGTCTCCGAGGAGTCGAACCCGAAGGCCATCGCGGTCTACGACAAGATCAACGCCGACTTCAAGAAGGACACCGGCATCGAGGTGGTGGTGGAGACCCCGGGCTTCGCCAACATCGCCAAGCGCGTGGCCACCCTGATCGCCGCGGGCACGCCGCCCGAGATCGTCTGGTACGGCGCCGGGCAGGCGATGAACCTGGCGCTGGAGAACCAGCTGGCCGACGTGAGCGACGTCATCAAGGCCACCGGCGGGGTCGCCGAGAACCAGCGCATGGTCTGGAAGGGGGCCGACCGGTCCGTCCCCACCAGCCAGCAGTTCACCTACGGCTGGTACCGCAAGGACCTGTTCGACGCCAAGAAGCTGTCGGTGCCGAAGTCGTGGGATGACTACCTGAAGGCGGCCAAGGCGCTGACCGACGCGCCCAACATGTACGGCTGCATCGTGCCCTCGGCGGAGACGGGCGCCTCCACGCTGCTGCTCGAGACCATGTTCATGAAGAACGACGTGCACTGGTTCAAGTGGGACGCGGGCAAGAAGGATTACGAGGTGGCGCTGGACCAGGGCGACCAGAAGAAGCGCGCGGTCGAGACGCTGGACTACCTGAACGCGCTGCACAAGTTCTCGCCCGAGGCCTCGACGTACAACTGGGGCGAGCTCATGTCGACCTACTTCAGCGAGAAGGCGGCGTCATCCTACTACGTGGGCTCGCGCCTGCTCGACCAGACCATCGCCAACAATCCCAAGATCGCGGACGCCACCGTGCCCTTCGAGCTGCCGAAGAAGATCACGGAGGCCTACTACCTCTCCATCCAGGGCTTCCATATCCTGGAAAGGTCGAACGTGGAGGGCGCGAAGAAGTACGTGACGTATTTCCTCAAGCACCCGGACCTGATCTCCTGGTATCACGCGGTGCCGCTGCACATCGTGCCGGCCAGCCGCGACATGCTGCGCTCGGCCAAGTACCAGGACAACCCGGTCATCCAGAAGCGGATGGACGTGCTGAAGTTCCTCGACTCGGTCTGGACCAAGGGCGTGCCGCTCTACTACTGGGACGGCAAGGAGCTGAACCCGTACATCGGCCTCTACCACAACGAGAACCTGGCCGGCTGGATGCTCGCGATGCGCAACATCAAGGGCATGAAGTCGGACCAGATCGTGGACGAAGCGGCCGCCCAGGTGCGGAAGAAGATGAAGCGCGTCGGCTGATGACCCTCCCCACACCCCTCTCCCCTCTGGGGAGAGGGCAGGGTGAGGGGCCAATCCCGACCGTCATCGACACGGATCCCGGTATCGATGACGCCCTGGCGCTAATGCTCGCCTGGGGCTCACCCGAGCTCGACGTCCTTGCGCTGACCGTGGTGGCGGGCAACGCGCCGCTGGCCGACACGGCGCGCAACACGGCTCGGCTGGTCGCGGTGCGCCGGCCGAGCCGCCTGCCTCAGATCGCGTTGGGCGCGGCGGCGCCGCTGCGCAGGCCTTTGGTGAAGACCGCGGCGGACGAGCACGGCGGCGACGGACTCGGCGACGCGGTGGACTGGCCGCCCCTGACCGGTCCGCCCGCCTCGCCGCCGGCGGCCGAGGCGCTGGTGTCCCTGGCCCGGGCCCACGGCGAGCGATTGACCCTCATCGCGCTGGGCCCGCTGACCAACGTGGCGCTCGCGCTCCGGCTCGACGCCGAGGCCATGCGGAGGATCGGCCGGGTGGTCATGATGCTCGGCGCGGTGGACGTGCGCGGCAACACGCCCGCGGACGCCGAGTTCAATGCCTACGTCGATCCGGACGCGGTGCGCGAGGTCTTCGAGGCCGGTCTGCGACTGGACATGGTGCCGTTGGACGCCACGCGCCAGACGAGGCTTGAGCGCGACCAGCTCCACGCCGCGCTGGGCGCGCGGCTCGGTCCGGTCGCCGACCGCATCGAGGCGTTCACCGAGCAGTCCTTCCGGACCTGGGGCTACATGCACCTGCACGACCCGCTCGCGGTGGGTCTCACCGTCGACCCGAGCCTGGCGCAATGGGAGTCGGTGCGGATCGTGGTGGGCGAGGACGGTCAGACCCGGCGCGCGGCGGGAGCTCCGAACTGCCGCGTGGCGCGGATCATCCAGGCGGAGCGCTTCCTCGGGTTGTTCTTCGATCGGCTGTGCCCTGTCTCGTGAAAGAGCCGAACGAGATCCGCGAATGGAGGCGCGAAGTACTGCTTGTTGCTCGGCTGACTGGCGCGCTGGCTCTGGATGTTGCGCCGGCCGCGGGTGCGCTCGCCCGACTGCGGGTATTCCAGCACCGCGTCCTCGTGTTGATCCAGTGCCGCCCGGATCGCCTGCTCCCGTTGGTCGTTCATCGTGAGCCGAGGCGGCGGCTACCCGCGGATGCTCTCCATGTGGCGCTCGGCGTCCTGGGCCGCGTCCTCGGGCGTCTTGCCCTGCTGCCGCGCGACCATGTAGGCGGCGTACCAGTTCGACCAGTGGTGCTTCGGGGCGGTCGCCTCGTACTGGCCGTGGCCGTGCTCGGTCTCGCGCAGGAGATCGGTGAGCGTCGCGACGTCGAAGCTGCTCACCCCGCGACCGGGAAGGCGCGTCGTGACCTCCTGGACCATCCAGCCGTTGCCGTCCGGATCGCTGAACGAGATCCACGACATGTAGGAGCGGCGCTCCGGGTCCGGGCCGGGCAGGCGGTCCTGCGTGCCGGTGACCCGGAGCGTGCCGTCGAAGTGGAAGACCTCGCTCGGGCTGGCGCCGTGGGCGACGAGGTCGGCCCGGGCGGCCTGGATGTCGTCGACGACGAGGAGCAGCCCTTGCACCGAGCCCGGCGCGGCGGACGTGAGGCCCTTGCCGACGAAGATGGAGCAGGCCGAGCCCGGGGGCGTCAGCTGCACCACGCGCCAGCCCTCCTTGGAGAAGTCGGCGTCGACCCGCCACCCCAGGCCCTCGTAGAAGCGCTTGGCTCGATCGACGTCGGCGACGGGGACGGTGACGACCTCGAGCTTCGTTTCGATCCTGGGCATCGTGAGCCTCCGCGGTTGGGGGAACGGCGTAGCCGAGCACGACGTCGAGCGGGGCATAGTCTACATGAACGCCGGGGCTCCGGTTCCCACGGACGTGGTAGAGTCGCCCGGGATGAGCGCCACCACCGAGCGGCGCACGTGGATCCTCGGCACCACCGCCCCGGCCCTCGTCTTCCTCCTGGTCATCGCGTACCTGCCCATCGGCTACGCGGTCGCGCTGTCGTTCTTCAAGAAGACCGCGTTCAATCCCGCGATGACCTGGGTCGGGCTCGCCAACTACCGCTACATCTTCTCCGAGCCCGAGCTGTGGAATGCCTTCGGCCGATCGGTGGCGTTCACGGTGGGCTCGGTGGGGCTGCAGCTCGTGATGGGGCTGGGCTCGGCGCTCCTGCTGAACCGCGCCTTCGCGGGCAGCACGGTGGTTCGGAGCCTCTTCGTGCTGCCGTACCTGGTGCCGTCCATCGTGGTGGCGCTGGTCTTCCAGTGGCTGCTCTCGCCGGAGTACGGCGTGGTCAACCAGATCTTGATGCAGGCCGGCGCCGTCTCCCGGCCGGTGAACTTCTTCGGCGGCCTCGGCACCGCCATGTGGGCGGTGATCGGCATGGCGGGCTGGCAGTACGGCTCGTTCGCCACGCTGCTGATCCTGGCGCGGCTTCAGTCCATCAACCCGAAGCTGTACGAGGCCGCCGCCGTCTCCGGCGCGGGGCCGTGGCGCGCGTTCATGGACGTGACGCTGCCCGCGCTGCGCACCACGCTGATCGTGATCGCGCTGTTGCGCGGCATCTGGATGTTCAACAAGTTCGACTCGATCTGGCTGGTGACCCACGGCGGGCCGCTCAAGGCGACGGAGACACTACCGCTGTATGCCTATCGGCTGGCCTTCGAGGAGTTCGACTTCGGCCTGGCCGCGGCGGCTTGCACCGTGATGTTCCTGGTGCTGCTGGTGGGCGCCGTCGCCTACTTCAAGCTGTTCGACCCCACGCGCGAGATCGAGGTGGGGCGGTGAAGCGCTACGCCCCGCTGGTGCTGCTGCTGAGCGTGCTGGTGGTCGTGGCCTTCCCGTTCTACTGGATGCTGCTGACGTCGATCACGCCGAGGGAGGCGCTGTTCAAGCCGCCGTACAAGTTCTTCCGCCTCGACTTCTCGCTGGGCAACTACCGCGAGCTGCTCTTCGCCACCGAGTTCTTGACCTACCTGCGCAACAGCCTGATCGCGGCCGCCGGCGCCATCGTGCTGAACGTGGTGGCCGCCACCCTGGCCGGCTACGGCCTCACCCGCTTCGCCTTCGCGGGCAAGAAGGGCTTCGCGTTCGGGACGCTCTTCTCCTACATGTTCCCGCCCATTCTCATGGTGATCCCGCTCTACATCCTGTTCTCGGCGTTGCAGATGCGGAACAGCTACCTGGGCCTGATCCTGGCCCACATGGCCATCAGCCTGCCGCTCAACATCTGGCTCATGTGGCAGTACTTCCAGATCGTGCCGATCTCGCTGGAGGAGGCCGCGTGGACCTCCGGCGCCAGCCGCCTGGCCGCCCTGCGCCAGGTGTGCCTGCCGTCCGCCCGGCCCGGCATCCTCTCGGTCGCCATCTTCTCGTTCGCGCTCTCCTGGAACGACTTCACGTTCGCGTTCATCCTCCAGACCGATCGCAAGATGTTCACGCTGCCCGTCGGCCTCGCCAGCTTCGTGGAGCAGACCGGCGTGCACTGGGGCATGGTGATGGCCGCCGCGGTGCTGGTCTCGGTGCCCACGTTCCTGCTGGTGTTCTTCCTGCAGCGCTATCTGCTGAGCGGCCTGCGGGCCACGGGGTAGGGACTCACGCGGTGGCGTTCAGGGTCCGGCTGGAGGGCGTGCGGAAGACGTTCGGCAAGGGCGCCCGCGCCGTGGAGGCGGTGCGCGACCTGACGCTCGAGATCGGCGAGCGCGAGTTCTTCACCTTCGTCGGCCCCTCCGGCTGCGGCAAGACGACGACTCTGCGGATGATCGCGGGCCTCGAGACGCCGACCGCCGGCCGCATCTGGTTCGGCGACGAGGACGTGACCGCGCTGCCCCCGCAGCAGCGCGACATCGCCATGGTGTTCCAGGACATCGCGCTCTTCCCCTACATGACGGTGCGCCAGAACATCGGCTACCCGCTGCGGATCGCCGGCCTGGCCCGGGCTCAGGTGGACGCGAAGGTGGAGAAGGTGGCGGCCACCCTCGGCCTCACCGACAAGCTCGGCCAGAAGCCCGGCCAGCTCTCCGGCGGCCAGCAGCAGCGCGTGGCCATCGGCCGGGCGCTGATCCGGGAGCCGAAGGTGCTGCTGATGGACGAGCCCCTTTCCGCTCTGGACGCCCGGCTGCGGGTGGAGATGCGCACCGAGATCCTGCGGCTGCACCGGGAGATCTCGTCCACCATCATCTACGTCACCCACGACCAGGTCGAGGCCATGACCATGTCGACGCGGGTGGCGGTGATGGACCAGGGGCGGGCGCTGCAGGTGGCGCCGCCGCGGGAGCTGTTCGCGCGGCCGGCGGATGTGACGGTGGCGACCTTCATCGGGACGCCGGCGATGAACATCATCCAGGCTGAGGTCACCGTGACACCGTCTGGCCCTGCCATCGAGTTGTTGGGTAGGTTGGTCGAGTTGTCGATGCGGCACCAACGCGCGGTGGGAGGGCTGAAGCGGGTAGAGGTGGGAATACGTCCGCAGGCGTTACGGCTCGTCGCCCCTGGGCCACAATGGATAGCTGGGCGCGTGTTGTTGAGGGAGCCCTTAGGGTTAGAGGACGAGGTGTTGATCGATGCTCCCGGTGGGGTACGGCTCAGGGCAATAGTGATCGATGGCGAGCAAGTTCCCGAAGGATCGGAGATTGGTGTACTTGTTCGGGGAGAAGACCTTCATTTGTTTCATCCAGAGACGAAGGCTGCCATTGGGCATTGAAAGCTCGCGGCTTCGCGAAGTCTTGGGATCATAGAGGCGACGTCGACGGTTTACTGGGTGGTGGTGGCCCTGGCCGGGATTGGCTTCCCCCTGCCACCGCTGTGTTGTTCACGGGGCCCGCGTACACTCGTTGTATGACGCGTTGGAGCATGTACCTGACGGAACTGGTGGCGGGGACCGCCATGCTGCTCATCTTCCTGTGGCGCGTGCCATGACCGCAGGCGGCTCGCTCGATCGGGCCCGGGCGCTGTTCGCGCAGCAGGCGTGGGGCGAGGCCTGCGCCCAGCTCAGCGCCGCAGACCGGGAGGCCGCGCTCGCCCCCGAAGACCTCGAGCGCCTCGCCATCGCCGCCCACCTGGTCGGTCGCGACGCGGAGAGCACGGACGCCTGGACGCGGGCGCATCACGCGTTTCTCGCCCAGGGAGCGGCGCCGGGGGCGGCGCGGTGCGCGTTCTGGCTCGGCTTCACCTCCCTGATCCAGGGCGAGTCGGCGAAGAGTGGCGGCTGGCTCGCGCGGGGCCAGCGGCTGCTGGACGACGGCGGGCACGACTGCGTGGAGCGCGGGTACCTGCTCATGCTCCAGGGGCTGCGGCGGATGTGGGAGGGGGACAACACGACCATCCACGCCACGTTCGATCAGGCGGCGCGGCTCGGCGAGCGCTTCGGCGATGCGCAGCTCATGGCGTTCGGCCGCGTGGGCGTGGGCGAGGCGCTCATCAGGGCGGGGCGCACGGCGGAGGGACTGGCGCTGTTCGACGAGGTCATGGTGGCGGTCACCAGCGGCGAGGTGGCGGCGGTCGGCGTCGGCATCATCTACTGCGCGGTGATCGAGCAGTGCCAGGAGATCTTCGACCTGCGCCGGGCGAAGGAGTGGACGAAATCACTCGGGCAATGGACCGCGTCGCAGGCGGACCTGGTGCCCTATCGCGGGCAGTGCCTGGTGCACCGCGCGGAGATCATGCAGCTGGAGGGCGCCTGGTCGGAGGCGATGCGCGAGGCGCGGCTGGCGTGCGAGCGGCTGGCCCAGACGATCGGGCGGCCGTGGGTGGGCGGTGCGCTCTATCTCCAGGCGGAGCTCCACCGGCTGCGCGGCGAGTTCGGACAGGCGGAGGAGGCGTACCGCGAGGCCAGCCAGTCGGGACGGGACTCGCAGCCCGGCCTGGCCCGGCTGCGTCTGGCGCAGGGCAAGACCGAGGCGGCCGCGGCGGCGATCCGCCGGCTGCTGGACGAGGCCGGCGACGAGGCGGCACGCTCCAAGCTGCTGGCCGCCTACGTGGAGATCATGCTGGCCGCGAGCGACGTGGCGGCGGCCCGGGCGGGTGCCGACGAGCTGGCCCGCATCGCCGAGCGGCTCGAGGCGCCGCTGCTGCGCGCGATGGCGGCGCACGCCACCGGCGCGACGCTCCTGGCCGAGCGCGACGGCCGCGCGGCGCTCGCCGCGCTGCGGAAGGCGTGGGCGGCGTGGCAGGAGATCGAGGCGCCCTACGAGGCGGCGCGGGTGCGGGTGCTGATCGCCCTGGCCTGTCGCGCGCTGGGCGACGACGACACCGCGGAGATGGAGCTGGACGCGGCGCGCTGGGTCTTCCGGCAGCTCGGGGCCGCGCCGGACGTGGCGCGGGTGGAGGCACTCTCCCGCGCGGGCGCGGCGCCTACACCGGCCGGGTTGACCGCTCGAGAAATCGAGGTGCTTCGCCTGGTCACCGAGGGCCGGACCAACCGCGAGATCGCGAAGGCCCTGAGGCTCAGCGACCACACGGTGAGGCGCCACCTGCAGAACATCTTCAACAAGATCGGGGTGTCTTCGCGCGCGGCGGCCACCGCGTTCGCCTTCCAGCGCGATCTCGTCTGACCCGGCGGGCGAACCCCGCAGCGACACCCGCCGCGTGGTACGAACGTACCACGCGCCCCGACCATCCATTTGGCCCGAACGGGCGATGCGCGCTCCCGCGCCCGCGGCCTACGGTGTCTCCCTGAAATCCAACCCGAAAGGAGACACCCCATGGCGACCGTCACCGAATCGAAGCCGACCCGACACGCGTCGGTGCTCGAAGCCGTCCGCGCCCTGGCGCCGAAGATCACCGCCCGCGCCGCCGAGATCGAGCGAGCGCGGCGCATCCCTCGCGACCTGATCCGCGACCTGACCGCGGCCGGCTGCTTCCGCATGATGGTCCCGCGCAGCCATGGCGGCGGCGGCTTCGACCTGCCGAGCGCGATGAGCGTGGTGGAGGAACTGGCCCGCGCGGACGGCTCGGTGGCCTGGGTGACGATGAACCTGGCGGGCAACTGGGTCAACCTGGGCTCGATCCCGCGGGCGACGTTCGACGCCCTGTACGCCGGCGGGCCCGACGTCCTCATCGGCGGCGTGTTCGCGCCCTCCGGCACCGTCGCGTCCGTGGACGGCGGATACCGGGTGAGCGGCCGATGGGCCTTCTCCAGCGGGTGCGAGGACAGCCAGTGGTTGTTCGCCAACTGCATGGACGCGCAGGGCCCTGCTCCCCAGCCGCGCACGGTGCTGTTCGCGCCCGACCAGATCAGGATCGAGGACACCTGGTCGGTCTCCGGGCTGTGCGGAACCGGCAGCCATCATCTGATTGCCGCCGACGTGCTGGTCCCGGCGGAGCGGACGTGCCTGCCCTTCTCGGACCCGCCGTGCCTGGACGAGCCGCTGGTGCGCATGCCCATGCCGCCGGTCTTCGCCTTCGGCGTGGCCAGCGTCGCGATCGGCATCGCCCAGGGGGCGCTGGAGGACATCGTGGCGCTCTCCGCGGGCAAGGTGCCGCTGCTCGCGCACACCGCGCTGGCCACGAACCCGCTGTTCCAGAACCAGCTGGGCGAGGCCGACGCGAAGCTGCGCGCGGCGCGCGGGCTGCTCTACGCCGACGCGGCGGCCGCGTGGGGGACGGCGGTGGCCGGCGCCGAGTTCACGCCCGAGCACCGAGTCCGGATGCGCGCGGCGACCACCTGGGCGGTCAACGCCGCGGCCTCGGTGGCGGACATGGCCTACCACGCGGGGGGCGGCAGCGCGATCTACGCGGGCAGCCCGCTCCAGCGTCGGTTCCGCGACGTCAACGCGATCACCCAGCACTTCCTGGTCAAGCGGGACACGCTGACCACCGTCGGGGCGGTGCTGGCCGGCGCGGAGGCGGACCTGACCATCTTCTGACCGGGGCTGACCGGGCGCGTTTCCGCGGAAACGTGAGCAGCGCGTTCCCGCGGGAACGCGGCGGCCCTGGCGGGATGGTACGGTCAGGGCATGAAGGGGTCGAAGCAGGCCACGCGGGAGCGCGTCTGGGCCCTGCTCACCAGCCGGCGCGTCGCGCGCTTCCCCGGGGCGGTCGGGCGTATCCCGAACTTCGTCGGCGCGGAGGCGGCAGCCCGGCGGCTGGCGGAATCGCCGGCCTGGCAGGCCGCGCGCGTGATCAAGTGCAATCCCGACGCGCCGCAGCTGCCGGTGCGGGTGCTGGCCCTCCAGCAGGGCAAGCGCGTCTTCATGGCCGTGCCCCGCCTCCGGGAGGAGCGCTGCTTCCTCGAGCTGGACCCGCGGCGGCTCGCGGGCCGCGAGCGCGCGGCGGCCAGCATCCGCGGGGCCGGGAAGCTCGGCAAGCCCACGCTGCCGAAGGACATGCCGAGCATCGACCTGATCGTCGCGGGATCGGTCGCGGTCCGCCGGGACGGCGCCCGCGTCGGCAAGGGCGGCGGCTTCTCGGACCTGGAGCTCGCGTTGCTGACGGAGCTGGGCCTGGTCGGCCGGTGGACCACCGTGGCCACAACGGTCCATCCGGTGCAGATCGTCGGCGAGCCGCTGCCGATGCTCGCCCACGACATCCCGCTCGATCTCATCGTGACGCCGGAGGAGACGATCCGCTGTCCCCGCCGATACCCCCGGCCGAAGGGCATCGTGTGGAGCGCGCTGACCGAGGAGAAGATCGCCGAGGTGCCCCTGCTCGCGCGGCTGGCGCGGGGGAAGCGCCTTGCTCGGGGGAAGCGTCGCGGAACCTTGTAGAATCGGCGGCGTGAGGGGGGAAGACTCGTGAGCGCGAGGAAGAGGCCAACGCCGCGAAAGCCAGCGAAGCGAAGGAGTCCGAGCAGGCGAGGATCCCCCTACGTCGCCGGCCTCGACCGCCGTCCGGCCAACTACGTCCCGCTGACGCCCATCTCATTCCTCGCGCGGTCCGCCGCGGTCTACCCGGACAAGCCCGCGGTGATCCACGGCGATCGCGTCTTCACCTACGCCCAGTTCGCCGCGCGCTGCCGCCGCCTCGCCTCCGCGCTCGTCCGCCGCGGCGTTGCCCCCGGCGACACCGTGGCGATCATGGCCCCCAACGTGCCGCCCATGCTGGAGGCGCACTTCGGCGTGCCGATGGCGGGGGCGGTGCTGAACGCGCTGAACTACCGGCTGGACGCGCGCACCATCGCGTTCCTCCTCGAGCACAGCGAGGCGAAGGTGCTCATCACGGACCGCGAGTTCGCCCCCACCATCGACGCCGCGCTCGGGCAGACCCGGCGGCGGCCGGTGGTGATCGACATCGACGACCCGCTCTACGAGGGCGACGGGCGGCGGCTCGGCGAGACGGACTACGAGGCGCTGCTGGCCGAGGGCGATCCCGCGTTCGAGCCGGTGCGGCCGGCCGACGAGTGGCAGGCCATCTGCCTCCTCTATACGTCGGGCACCACCGGCAATCCCAAAGGCGTGGTCTATCATCACCGCGGCGCCTACCTGAACGCGCTCGGCAACGCGCTGGCCTTCGGGCTCACGCCGCGCGCGGTGTACCTCTGGACGCTGCCCATGTTCCACTGCAGCGGGTGGACCTACACGTGGGCCACCACCGCGGTCGGCGGCACCCACGTCTGCCTGCGCCGGGTGGATCCGGCCATGATCTTCCCGGCGATCGCGCGGCATCGCGTCACCCACATGTGCGGGGCGCCGGTGGTGGCGACCATGCTCATCCACGCGCCGGCCGAGACGAAGGTCGCGTTCGACCACGTGGTGGAGTTCGCCACCGGCGGGGCCGCGCCGCCCACGGCGGTCATCGCGGCCATGGAGGCGATGGGCTTCCGCGTCACGCACCTCTACGGGCTCACCGAGAGCTACGGCCCGGCCACGCTCTGCGCCTGGCAGGAGGACTGGGACGGCCTGCCGCTCGACGAACGCGCGGCGAAGATGGCGCGGCAGGGCGTGGGCTATCCCACGCTGGAGCGGCTCGCGGTGCTGGATCAGAAGACGGGCCGGCCGGTGCCGCGCGACGGCCGGACGCTGGGCGAGATCGCGCTGCGGAGCAACACGCTGATGAAAGGCTATCTCAAGAACCCGTCGGCGACCGAGGAGGCGTTCCGGGACGGCTGGTTCCACACCGGCGACCTCGCGGTCTGGCACCCGGACGGCTACATGGAGATCAAGGACCGGTCGAAGGACGTGATCATCTCGGGCGGCGAGAACATCTCCTCGCTGGAGGTGGAGGAGGTGCTCTACCGCCACCCCGCGGTGATGGAGGCGGCGGTGGTGGCGCGCCCGGACGAGAAGTGGGGCGAGACGCCCTGCGCCTTCGTCACGCTCAAGCCCGGCGCCGAGGGCGGCGTGGACGAGGCGGGCATCATCCAGTGGTGCCGCGACCACCTGGCCGGCTTCAAGGTACCGAAGCGCGTGGTCTTCGGCCCCCTGCCGAAGACCTCGACCGGGAAGATCCAGAAGTTCGTGCTGCGCGACCGAGCCCGCGCCTGAAGCCTGATCGGCGGGGCTGATCGTGGTAGAGTCTCGCGGACCGCCGTGGACCTGGAGATCCTCGTCGAGAACGTCCTCAACGCCGTCACCGCCGGCGTCACGATCGGCTGCATCTACGGGCTCATGTGCATCGGGCTCGGGCTGATCTTCGGCATCATGCGGATCGTCAACTTCGCCCAGGGCGAGCTCCTGATGCTGGGAATGTTCACCTCCTTCTACCTGGTCAGCGAGGGGCGGATCCTCTCCTTCCTGGGGCCCTACTGGGGGCCGTTCATCGGGGCGATGTGCGCGGCGCCGGCGATCTTCGCGGGCGGGGCGGTCCTCCATCGATTCCTGATCTCCCGGGTGTCGGGCCTGCGGACGGTCGGCTCGCTGGACGAGGGCCACTTCGGCCAGCTGGTCGTCACGCTGGGCATCTCGCTGATCCTCCAGAACGGCGGGCAGATCCTGTTCGGCTCCACGCCGGTGGCGGTGCGCACGCCGCTCTCCTCGCAGGCCTTCCAGATCGGCCCGGTCTACCAGGGCGCCACCGTGTTCCTGAACAAGGCCAAGCTGGTGGCCTTCTTCGTGGCGATCCTGACCGCGGTCGTCCTCTACGTCGTGCTCGAGTACACGCGCCTGGGCAAGGCGCTGCGGGCGGCGGCGGACAACCCGACCGCCGCGACCTACATGGGCATCGACGTGGACCGGGCCTACCGCATCGCCTTCGGCCTCGGCAGCGGCATCACCGCGGTGGCGGGCGGGCTGATGGCCACCTACATCTCCTTCGGCCCCTTCGTCGGCTTCGACTACGTCATCATCATGTACTCGGGCGTGGTGCTGGGCGGCATGGGCAGCATCTTCGGGGCGTTCTGGGGCGGGGTCACCGTCGGCTTCGTGCAGCAGTTCTCGGCGCTGGTGCTGCCGCCCCAGCTGCAGAACGCGGCCATCTTCGTCGTGTTCCTGATGATCGTGCTGCTGCGGCCGCAGGGCCTGTTCGGCCGCTCGGCGGAGCGCGCGTGAAGTCCGCGGAGCGCGCATGAGGCAGGGCGCGGGCCCGTCGCTGCGGCGCAACCTCACGGTCCTGGCCGTCGTCGCCGTCGTCTACCTGCTGGCCACGGTGTTCGTGACCAACAGCTACTACCAGCTGATCATGACGCTGGTGCCGGTGTGGGCGCTCTTCGGCGTGTCGTGGAACATCCTGTCCGGCTACGGCGGCCAGCTCTCGTTCGGCCACGCGTCCTTCTTCGGCATCGGCGCCTACACGGTGACGCTGGCGATGGTGTACTGGGCGCTGACGCCCTGGCTCGGCATCCCGCTCGGCATGCTGCTGGGCGGGCTGGCCGCGGTGCTGATCGGCATGCCCACGTTCCGGCTGCGCGGGCACTACTTCGCGCTCTCGATGCTGGCCTACCCGCTGGCGATCCTGTACGTGATGCAGTACCTGGGCTTCCAGGAGGTCTCGATGCCCATGTACCGCGCGGACGCCCTGCGCTACATGGAATTCGCCGAGCCCCGCATCTACACGCTGATCGCGGTGCTGCTGCTGATCGGCGGCGTGGTGGTCTCGATGATCATCGAGAACTCGCGCTTCGGCCTGGCCCTGCTCGCCATCCGGCAGAACGAGCTGGCCGCCGAGGCCGCGGGCATCAACGCCCGCCGGTGGAAGATGCTCTCGCTGATCGTCTCCGGCATGCTGGGCGCGCTGGTGGGCGGCTTCTACGCGCGCGTCCTCCTGGTCGTCACGCCGGAGTCGGTGTTCGGCATGCTGGTCTCCGCCCAGGCGGTGGTGGTCACGCTGTTCGGCGGCGTGGCCTCGGTGTGGGGGCCGGTCATCGGCGCGGCCATCCTGGTTCCGCTGGCCGAGACGCTGCAGGCCGAGCTGGGCACCTACCTGCCGGGCATCCAGGGCGTGGTGTACGGCATCGCGATCATCGCGATCATGCTGCTCTCCCCCGACGGCCTCTTCTGGACGATCCGCGACCGGCTGCTCAGGCGGGAGACACCGCACGGTGTCGGGGACGTCACCGCCATCGTGCCCGCCGCGGGCACCGACGGTCGGCTCTCGGACGGATGGTCGCTCGCCCCGCCGCCCATCCCGGCGTCGGCCCGCCGATCCGGCCCGCTGCTCCAGGTCGACCGGCTCTCCCGCTCGTTCGGCGGCCTGCGCGCGGTGAGCGAGGTGAGCTTCGAGATCGCGGAGGGCGAGATCCTCGGCATCATCGGTCCGAACGGCGCGGGCAAGACCACGCTGTTCAACGTGCTGAACGGCGTGCTGTCCGCGGATGAGGGCTCGGCGCGCCTCGACGGCCGGCCGATGCTGGGCAAGAAGACCTACGAGGTCTGCCGCATGGGGGTGGGCCGCACCTTTCAGGTGGTGCGCTCGTTCTCGCGCCTGCCGGTCCTGGACAACGTGATCGTGGGCGCCTACGGGGCGGGCATGTCCGACCGCGACGCGATCGCGCGGGCGGCGCAGGCGCTCCGGCAGGTGGGCCTCCACGGCCGCGCGGGCGTGGAGGCGGGCCAGCTCACCAACAAGCAGCTGCGGCTGATGGAGCTGGCCCGGGCCCTGGCCGGCAACCCGCGCCTGCTGCTGCTGGACGAGACGCTGGCGGGCCTGGGACGCGAGGAGTGCGACGAGGTGCTGGCGGTGCTGGCGCGCCTGCGCGCGCAGGGCATGACGATCTGCATCATCGAGCATACAATGCACGCGATGATGCGACTGGCCGACCGGTTCGTGGTGCTGGACCACGGGCGCGTGCTCGCCACCGGGCTGCCGCGCACCGTGGTCGAGGACGAGTCCGTGATCGAGGCCTACCTCGGCAAGAAGTGGCTCACGCGGCGGGAGGCGTGAGGGCCGCCGCCATGCTCGAGGTCCGGAACCTCTCCGTCGCCTACGGGGGGTTGCGCGCGCTCTCCGACGTGAGCCTGTCGGTCGGCGAGCGGCAGTTCGTCACGCTGGTGGGTCCGAACGGAGCGGGGAAGTCCACGCTCTTCAAGACGATCAGCGGCGTGGTCCCGCCCGCTTCGGGCTCCATCTCGTTCGCGGGAGAGGACCTGCTCGCACGCGCGCCGTCGGACCGGGCGCACCTCGGCATCGCGCACGTGCCGGAGGGGCGGCAGGTGTTCAAGACGCTCACCGTGCGGGAGAATCTCGAGATGGGCGCGTACCCGAAGGCGGGGCACGCGCGGTGGGCGCAGACGCTCGACCGCATTCACGCGCTGTTTCCGATCCTGCAGGAGCGCGCCGGTCAGCTGGCGGGCACGCTCTCGGGCGGCGAGCAGCAGATGCTGGCCATCGGCCGGGGGCTCGCGTGCGCGCCGCGCCTCCTGATGCTGGACGAGCCGTCGATGGGTCTGGCCCCGAGCGTGGCCGACACCATCTTCGAGCGTATCTCGCAGATCCACCGGGAGGACGGCGTGACCATCCTCCTGGTCGAGCAGCGCGTGGCCGAGGCGCTGGAGCGCTCGGACCACGGCTACGTGCTGGAGACGGGCCACATCGTGCTGGAGGGTGGATACGAGACGTTGCTGGCCGACGACCGGGTGCGCCGGTCGTATCTCGGCCTGACGGAGGCATAAACCACCAATGAAGGAGATGACCGGAATGACGACGCCGGAGCAGCCGATCGGACGCCGCACCGCCATCAAGATGGGCCTCGCCGCCACCGCCGCCGCCGCGCTGCCGGTGCGCCGGGCGCGGGCGCAGAATCCCAAGGAAGTGAAGGTCGCCCTGGTCGTCCCGCTATCCGGCGCCTGGGCGCGGCAGGGCATCCTGGAGCAGATGGGCGCCGAGATGGCCATCGAGGACGTGAACAAGGCCGGCGGCATCAAGTCGCTCGGCGGCGCCAAGATGAAGCTGGTGCTGTACGACACGGGCGACAGCGCCGAGAAGGCCAAGAACGCGGCTCAGCGCCTGGTGGCGCAGGAGCCGGACGTGGTCGGCGCCATCGGCTGCTGGCTGTCGACCTTCACGCTGGCCGCCACCGAGGTGTCGGAGCGCGCGGAGCTGCCGTGGCTCACGCTGTCCTATTCCGACCTCATCACCGGGCGCGGCTACAAGTACATCTTCCAGTCGTCGCCCACCGCCGACGCGCAGTCGACCGCGCTCCTGCCGCGCATCGTCGAACTCGCCACCCAGGCCACCAAGACCAAGCCGACCAAGGTGGCGTTCGTCGGCGACAATTCCGCGTCGTC
>DASURX010000058.1:0-4912 GCA_036375355.1 Candidatus Limnocylindria bacterium | reverse complement strand
GATGACCCGCTCGAGCGTGAGCCCCCGCGCCGGCGCGGCCCGCCCGTCGAGGGCGCGCTCGCTCCGCTGCAGGAGCGCCGGGACGGCGTCCGCCGGCATCGCGCCACGTCCCACTTCCAGCAGGACGGCGACGATGCTGCGCACCATCCGCCTCAGGAAGGCGTTGGCGGTGACGCGGACCTCCACTGCGGTCCCGCGCCGTCGCACCGCCACCTCCGCGAGGTGCCGGACGGTTCGGCCCGATGGGTGGCTCCCCAGCGCCGCAAAGTCGCGTTCGCCGGTGAGCTGCCCCGCCGCGGCCTGCATGGCCGCCACGTCGAGCCGTTCGCCGATCTCGAGCGTCCGATGCCGCTCCCCCGGCCGCCGGTCACCCGCCATCCGGATCCGGTAGCGGTACACGCGCCAGAGCGCGTCGCGCCGCGGGTCGAACCCGGGAGGTGCCGTGCGGAGGGACCGCACCACCAGGTCCGGCGGCAGCACGGCGTTAAGCCGACGCTGCAGCTCCGGCCACCCGAACCCCTCGCCGCGCCGGCGGCGCGCGAGGCAGAAGGCCGCAACCTGGCCGGTGGCGTGGACCCCGGCATCGGTTCGCCCGGCGAGCCGGATTCGCACCCGCTCGCCGGTCAGTCTGTTAAGCACCTCCTCCAGTTCTCCCTGCACCGTCCGAGCGTTCGGCTGGTACTGGGAGCCGGCGAAGGCGGTCCCGTCGTACTCGATCACCGCCCGTGCGCATCGTCGCGCGGCGGGAGGCATGAGTCCGTCTTCCGTTGTCCGCCCGATACGAGCGCGTCCGGAGCCCGCGGGCTCAGACGAGCTCGATCTGGACGATCGGCGCCGCGTCGCCCAGGCGCTCCCCGATCTTCACGATGCGGGTGTAGCCCGAGCTCCGGTCGGCGTACTTCTCCGCCAGCTCGCCCATCAGCTTGTCGACGATGAGCGGCTCGTGCGGCATCTCCGCCACGAGCGCCCGGCGGGCAGCCAGGTCGCCGCGCTTGGCGGTGGTGATCATGCGGTCCACCAGGCCCCGGACCTCCTTGGCCTTGGCCTCGGTGGTCTTGACGCGCTCGTAACGGATCACGGCCACCGCCAGGTTGCCGAGCATCCGCAGCCGGTGGCTGCTGCTGCGACCGAGCTTGCGCCCGGCGATCCGATGCGGCACCGGCTCAGGCCTCCCGGTCCAGTTCGGCGGCGACCGCCTCGTCCAGCTCGGCCGATGCCGGCAGGTCGGACTCGTCGGCGGCCGATGACGTGGCCTCTTCCGGGCTGATGAAGCCGCGCAGGGCGAGGCGTTCCTTCAGCTCGTCGAGGCTCTTCCGGCCGAAGTTCCTCATCCGCAGGAACTCGTCGTCGGAGAGGGCCAGCACCTGGCCGACCTTGGTGATGTTGTTGCGCTTCAGGCTGTTGTAGGCGCGCATCGGGAGGTCCAGCTCCTCGATCGGCGCGTCCAGCAGGTTCGCGGCGACCGGGCTGGGCGCCTCCTCGTCGCCGGCCAGCGGCCGGCGCCCGATCTCGGTGAAGCGGCTGAACTCGCGGACCAGGATATCGGCCGCGGCCGACAGCGCCGACTTCGGCGTGGTGGTGCCATCGGTCTCGATCTCGATCGTGAGCCGGTCGAAGTTGGTCATCTGGCCGACGCGCGTGTCGCTCACCACGAAGTTGACACGTCGAACCGGGGAGAAGATGGCGTCGACCGGGATGATGCCGATCGGCATGTCCTCGGTGTGCTCGGCCGGGCGATAGCCCACGCCCGTCTCGACGGTCAGGTCCATCTCGATCGAGCCGGCGTCGCTGTCCAGCGTCAGCAGGACGAGCTCCGGGTTGACGATCTCCACGTCGGCCGACTCCGCGATGTCCGCGGCGGTCACCGGGCCGGCGCCGTGGCGCACGAGCTTGAGGGTCACCGCGTGCCGCGCGAAGGAGCGCAGGCGCAGCTTCTTGATGTTCAGGACGATCTGAGTGACGTCCTCCTTGACGTTCGGCAGGGTGCTGAACTCGTGGAAGACGTTGGCGATCTGGATGGAGGTGACCGCGGCCCCCTCCAGCGAGTTGAGCAGCACGCGACGCAGCGCGTTGCCCAGGGTGACGCCGTATCCGTCCGCCAGCGGGTTCACCTCGAAGACCGACAGGTTGCCCTTGGTCTCGATCTCTTCGATGCGCGGCGCCGGGGTGGCTTCAAGTTCGATCATGAGGGGAATTCAGACTCCTGTGCGCTTAGCGCGAGTAGTACTCGACAACGAGCTGCTCGTTGAATTCGACCGGCATCTGTTCGCGGGCGGGCTCGGCCAGCACGCTGCCGGTGAGCTTCGACGGATCGACGCTGACCCAATCGGGGATCTGCGCCGCCCGCATGGTCTCGCCGACCGTCTTGAAGTGCTCGCGGTTGCGTCGGCTGTCGCGGACCTCGATTCGGTCACCGATCTTGGTGCCGAAGCTGGGGATGTTGGTCGGACGGCCGTTGACCGTGAAGTGGCCGTGGCCGACCAGCTGGCGCGCCTCCGCCCGCGAGCGGGCGAAGCCCATGCGGTAGACGACGTTGTCCAGGCGCATCTCGAGCAGGCGCAGCAGGTTCTCGCCGGTCATGCCCTTGCGCTGCTCGGCCTTCTCGAAGTAGTTGCGGAACTGCCGCTCCAGGATGGAGTAGCTCTTGCGGACCTTCTGCTTCTCGCGGAGCTGCAGGCCGAACTCGCTCACCTTGCGGCGACGCTGGGTGTTCATGCCGGGCGGGGTGGCGCGTCGCTCGAAGGAGCACTTCTTGGTGTAGCAGCGCGAGCCCTTCAGGAAGAGCTTCAGGCCCTCGCGGCGGCAGATGCGGCAGACGGGATCGGTGTAGCGTGCCATGGCTCAGACCCGGCGCCGCTTCGGCGGGCGGCAGCCATTGTGCGGGATCGGCGTCACGTCGGTGATGGCGGTCACCTCCAGGCCGGCGGCCTGCAGGGAGCGGATGGCCTGCTCGCGGCCCGCGCCGGGTCCCTTGACGAAGACCTCGATCTGGCGCATGCCGTGCTCCATCGCGCGTCGGGCGGCACCATCGGCCGTCTGGGCTGCCGCGTAGGGCGTGCTCTTGCGCGAGCCCTTGAAGCCGACCAGCCCGGCGCTGCCCCAGCTCACCACGTTCCCGGTCGTGTCGGTGATCGTCACGATCGTGTTGTTGAACGTGGACTGGATGTGCGCATGCCCGGCGGGGACGTTCTTGCGCTCGCGCTTCTTGCCGCGCGCGGCGCGCTTTCGTTCAGCCATGGAACTCCTGTGTGATGCCTCGCTTGCTTGGTTGAGGTGGCGCTGGGATTACTTCTTGCGGCGAACGCCGACCGTCTTGCGCGAGCCACGGCGCTGGCGGGCGTTCGTCTTGGTGCGCTGGCCGCGCACCGGCAGGTTGCGCCGATGGCGGACGCCCCGGTAGGAGCCGATCTCCATCAGACGCTTGATGTTCATGCTGGTCTCGCGGCGGAGGTCGCCCTCGACCTTGTACTGGCCGTCGATGACGGCGCGCAGGCGGTTGACCTCATCCTCGGTCAGGTCACGCACGCGCGAGTCGGGTGACACGTTGGTCGCGTCCAGGATCTTCCTGGCCGAGGTCGGCCCGATGCCGTGGATATAGGTCAGGGAGACCACCACGCGCTTCTCGCGCGGGATGTCGACGCCGGAGATTCGTGCCACGCTCGATCTACCCCTGCCGCTGCTTGTGCTTGGGAATGACGCAGATGACCATCACCACGCCCGAGCGCTTGATGACCTTGCAGCGCTCGCAGCGCGGCTTGACGGACGCAGAAACCTTCATCTCATCCTGTACGTGATGCGACCCCGAGTGAGGTCATAGGGACTCAGCTCGACGCGGACGGTGTCGCCGGGCAGGATGCGGATGAAGTTCTGGCGCAGCTTGCCGGAGATGTGGGCGAGCACTTCGTGCCCGTTCTCCAGTCGCACCTTGAACATCGCGTTCGGCAGGGGCAGGATCACCTCGCCCTCTACCTCGATTGCATCCTTCTTCGGCAAGCGCTACGCACCCTCGTCTGCTGTGTGAATGGGCCTAGGGAACACACGGAAAGGCCGCCGCACAGGGCGACCCACGGAACGGAGAGTATACCGCCCGGCCGATCCGGCTGCAAGGCGCCCGGCCGGCGTCACGATCGCTGGGTCAGGACCTCGGGTCCCGACTCGCCCACCGCGATGGTGTTCTCGAAATGGGCCGACAGCCTGCCGTCCGCGGTGCGGACCGTCCAGCCGTCGTCCTCCACGTAGACCTCGTCGCCGCCGAGGTTGAACATCGGCTCGATCGCGAAGCACATCCCGGCCTCGATCCGCAGGCCGGTGCCCGGTCGCCCGTAGTTCGGCACCTGCGGCTCCTCGTGCATGGACTGGCCGATGCCGTGGCCCACGAAGGGCCGCACGATGCCATACCCGTGCTCATGCGCGACCGCCTCGATGGCCGCGCCCACGTCGCCCAGGCGGTTGCCCGGCACGGCCGCGGCGATCCCGGCCTCCATCCCCCGCCGCGTGGCATCGATCAGGGCCTGCACCTCGCGCGGAGGCGTGCCGACGAACCAGGTGCGCGCGCAGTCGGCGTGCCAGCCCTCCCAGATGCAGCCGACGTCCAGGCTGACCAGGTCGCCGTCGCGCAGGCGGCGCCGCGGCGACGGTATGCCGTGCACGACCTCGTCGTTGAGCGACGCGCAGATCGAGCCCGGGAACGGGGGGTGGTTGCCGTAGCCCTTGAAGGACGGCACCGCTCCCCCGCCGACGATGATCTCCTCCGCGATGCGGTCCAGCTCGGCGGTCGAGACGCCGGGGCGCAATGCCGCACGCAGGGCGTCCAGCACATCGGTCAGGATCAGCCCGGCGCGGCGCATGCTGGCGATCTCCGCGGGCCGCTTGAGCGTGACCAGGCTGGCCCGCGACGGCATGCCCATCAGCC
>DASURX010000057.1:0-2012 GCA_036375355.1 Candidatus Limnocylindria bacterium | reverse complement strand
CCCTGAGCCGCGAAGCGCCGGGGATGCTGATGGCCATCGGCTTCGTCGAGGAGACGGACGAGCACCGCTACGCCAACGCCGTCGCGCTGTTGCGCGACGGGGAGCTGGTCGGACTGCACCGCAAGGTCTACCTGCCGACCTACGGCCTCTTCGACGAGGGCCGCTTCACGCGCCCGGGCGACCGGATCCGGACGGTGGAGGTGGGGGAGCCGCTGGGCCGGATCGGCCTTTCGGTGTGCGAGGACTTCTGGCACGCGTCGCTGCCCATGCTGCAGGCCCAGGACGGGGCAAGCCTGCTCGTGAACGTCGCCGCCGGCCCGGCGCG
Source organism: Candidatus Limnocylindria bacterium (assembly GCA_036375355.1). Lineage (GTDB taxonomy): Bacteria > Chloroflexota > Limnocylindria > QHBO01 > QHBO01 > DASURX01. Next base: position 1,687 of record DASURX010000057.1, on the reverse strand, counting down.
TGCGCCGGGGTCGGCGGCCGGGACCCGCGCCATCGCCGGCTGGCACCGCATGCAGGACACCTACGCCCTGCTCGGGACGGTGGCGGTGGCGTTCTGCAACCGAGTCGGCAACGAGGAGGGACTCACCTTCTGGGGCGGCTCGCGGATCGTGGGTCCGGATGGCTCGGTCATCGCCGACGGGCCGCTGTACGAGGAGGCGCTGGTGGTCGGCAGCCTGGAGACCGACGACCTGCGCATGCAGCGCTACCAGCTGCCGCTGCTGGCCGACGAGCGCCTGGAGCTGGTGCGCCGCGAGCTGGACCGCATCATCGCCGAGCGGGCGGGCCTGCCCGAGCCGGAAGGCGGGGAGCCCTGATGGCGGCTGAGCCGGCGCCGCTGCCCGAGATCGACCCGGAGCAGACGGTCGAGGTCGTCACCGCCTTCATCGCCGCACAGCTGGAGCAGGCCGGGTTCGAACGCCTCGTCATCGGCCTGTCTGGAGGGGTGGACTCCTCGGCGGTGGCCTACCTGGCGGCTCGCGCCGTCGGGCCCGACAACCTCCTGGGAGTCCTGATGCCGTACCGCAGCTCCTCGCCCGAATCGGAGGCTGATGCCCGGCGGGTGGTGGACGCGCTGGGCTGCCGCAGCGAGCGGGTCGATATCAGCCCCATGGTCGACCCGATGCTCGAGCTGATCGGTCCTGCAGACGACCCGGGCCTGCGGGTGCGGCGCGGGAACGTCATGGCCCGGCAGCGGATGATCGTGCTCTACGACCGATCGGCCGCGTCCGACGCGCTGGTGATCGGCACCTCCAACAAGACCGAGGCGCTGCTCGGCTACGGCACGCTGTACGGCGACATGGCGGCCGCGCTGCAGCCCATCGGCGACCTGTACAAGAGCCAGCTGCGCGCGGTGGCCACCTGCCTCGGCGTGCCGGCCGAGATCGTGGCCAAGCCGCCATCGGCCGACCTGTGGCCGGGCCAGACCGACGAGGGCGAGCTGGGCGCCAGCTACGAGGACCTCGACCGCATCCTGTTCGCCCTGGTGGACCGGCGCTGGACGCTGGACCGATGCGTCCGCTCGGGCCTTGACCCCGTCCTGGTGGCCTGGGTCGCGCGCACCGTGGCGCGCACCGAGTTCAAGCGCCAGCTGGCCCCTGTCGCCAAGGTCAGCCTGCGCACGCCGGGGATCGACCACCTCTACCCCCGCCGCCGCCCCGGCTCGCGCCGGGGCTAGGAGGCTCGATGCCGCCCGGCCGCCTGCTGGTGGTGGGCACGCCCATCGGCAACCTGGGCGACCTGTCGCCGCGCGCCGGCGCCGCGTTACGCGACGCCGACCTGGTGGTCGCCGAGGACACTCGCCTGGCAGCGCGGCTGCTGGCGCACCTCGGGGCGCGCACCCCGGCGATCTCGTTCAACGAGCACAACGCCGCCACGCGGCTGCCCGATCTGGTGGCGCGCCTGGCGTCCGGCGCTACGCTGGCCTTGACGACCGATGCCGGCATGCCCGCCGTCTCGGATCCGGGCGCGCGGCTGGTGGCCGCCGCCCGGGAGGCGGGAGCGGAGGTTCAGGTGGTGCCCGGACCCGCCGCCGTCACGGCCGCGATGGCGCTGGCCGGGGTCGAGGCCACCGGCTTCGTGTTCGGCGGCTTCCTGCCGGCGCGTCCGGCCGGAGAGCGGCGCCGGGCGCTCCAGCGTCTCCTGGATGC
>DASURX010000056.1:0-3193 GCA_036375355.1 Candidatus Limnocylindria bacterium | reverse complement strand
CTGCCGCCTCGTAGTCCTTGCCCATGAAGCGAAAGCAGATGTAGATGGCGTAGAGAACGATGAAGAAGGTTTGCATGGCAATGATCACCAGCAGGGGCCCAGCCGACAACGCGACCTCGATCAGATCGAGCGCCATCATCGTCATCACCAGGAACAGCGACAGGCAGACCGTCGAGATCAGGTCGGAGGCACGGTCGTCGCTGCGGATGCCGGCAAACGGCACCAGGTTGCGAATGGCGACCCCGGCCATCATGCACCAGAGAAAGGCCGGCAGCGTGATGGCAGCGCCCGCGAACCTCGCGGCCAGCCATTGCCCGGCCACCACGGCGGCGAAGATGCCGGCCAACGCGCCGATGACGCCGATCGTCGTGATGGGCGATACCGCGACCTCCTCCTGGCCGGGCGCCGCTCCAGCCGCCTGCGCGCGCAGCTTGTACTTGCTGATCAGGTACTGCGCCACCGGCCCGGCAATGATGCCGCCGATGATCAAGCCAATGGTCGCCACCGTCATCGACAATTCCATCACCACCTGCAGGTTGTTCACCTCGGCGAAGCGCTCGGCGTAGGCCGCACCGGTGCCGTGGCCGCCAACGAGCGTGATCGACCCGGCCACCAGCCCGAAGATCGGGTGCAGGTCGAGGGCCTTGGCGCCTGCCACGCCTACCGCGTTCTGCACCAGGATGTACGGGAACAGCACCACCAGGAAGATGGCGAGAGCCCTGCCGCCCCGCCCAAGCGTACGCAGGTCGGCGCACATGCCCACGCCGGCGAAGAACATCAGCAGCAGCACCGGCTTGATGGTCTGGTCGATGCCGACCCTGAAGGAAATCGTGAGCCACACCAGTGCGGCCAGCGCGGCGAAGAGCAGGCCGCCGGTGATGGGGTCCGGAATGTTGTATTTCGAGAGGAACGCAACCCTGCGATTGATCGCCGTGCCGATGAGCAGCACGATGACCGCAGCCAGCAGCGAGCCGAGGGGATTTAGGCTCACGGCCGCATCCCGGGAGTGGATGCCGGACGCTCGTCCTGGCGCTTCTCCACGATCTGGAAGAACACCTCGTCGCTCTTGACCAGGCCGAGCTCATACCGCGCCCGCTCCTCGAGCGCCTCAACTCCCTGCTTGAGGTCCTGGACCTCCGCCTCGAGCGCCCCATTGCGCAGCTCCAGCTGGCCGTTCTTGCCCTGCGCGGCCGTCAGCTGCCCGTCCAGATCCCAGACGCGCAGCCAGCCCCCCTTGCCCAGCCAGAGCGGGTACTGGACGAGCAGGATCAGCGCGCCGAGGATCCCGGCGAGGATCTTCATGTCAGCGCGGACGCGCCAGGGCCTCCCGCCCCGGGTAGCTGACCGAATCCCCCAGGTCCTCCTCGATGCGCAGCAGCTGGTTGTACTTGGCGACCCGGTCCGAGCGCGACAGCGACCCGGTCTTGATCTGCAGCGCGTTCGTGCCGACGGCGATGTCGGCGATGGTCGTGTCCTCGGTCTCGCCCGAGCGGTGCGAGACCACCACGCCGTAGCCCGAGCGCTTGGCGAGCTCGATGGCGGCGAAGGTCTCGGTCAGCGTGCCGATCTGGTTCACCTTGACGAGGATGGCGTTGGCCACGCCCCGCTTCACGCCGTCGCGCAGCGTGCGCGCGTTGGTCACGAACAGGTCGTCGCCCACCAGCTGCAGCTGCGCCCCCAGGCGATCGGTGAGCATCTTCCAGCCGTCCCAGTCGCTCTCCCCCATGCCGTCCTCGATGGAGACGATCGGGTAGCGCGCGGCGAACGCCGCGAGGTAGTCGCACATCTCCTGGGCGTTGAGCTGCAGCTTTTCCGAGGCGAGCACGTAGCGTCCGTCCTTGCACAGCTCGCTCGCCGCGCAATCGAGCGCCAGCGCGACGTCTTCGCCCGGCCGGTAGCCGGCCTTGGCCACGGCCTCGAGGATGAGCTCGATGGCCGCGGCGTGCGTGGGCAGGTCCGGGGCGAATCCGCCTTCGTCGCCGACCGCCGTCGACAGGCCCTGGGCGGCCACCAGCTTCTTGAGCGCCTGAAAGACCTCGGCGCCGCAGCGCAGCGCCTCGCCGAAGCTCCTCGCGCCCAGCGGCACGATCATGAACTCCTGCAGGTCGAGCCGGTTGTTGGCGTGCACGCCGCCATTGATGACGTTCATCATGGGCACCGGCATCTGCATCGGGCCCGAGCCGCCGAAATAGCGATACAGCGGCAGCCCGGCCTCCTCGGCCGCGCTCTTGGCGACCGCCATGGATACCGCCAGCAGCGCGTTGGCGCCCAGGCGCGACTTGTCGTCCGTGCCGTCGAGCTCGATCAGCGTCTTGTCGATGAACGCCTGCTCGGAGGCGTCCAGCCCGACGATGGCCTCGGAAATCTCCGTGTTCACGTGCTCTACCGCCTTCAGCACGCCCCTGCCGCCGTAGCGCCGCGCGTCACCGTCGCGCAGCTCCACCGCTTCGCGGCTGCCGGTGGACGCGCCCGAGGGCACGGCGGCGCGGCCCATCGAGCCCGATTCCAGCAGCACGTCGGCCTCGACGGTGGGATGGCCGCGCGAATCGAGGATCTCGCGCGCGACGACGTCAACGATGGAGCTCATAGGCTGGTCACCCTGGTTTCTGCGAATGCGTTCTTCTTTACCGTCCGGTCGAGCTCGCGCAGCGTGTCGAGCAGCTCCGGCATCAGCGCGAGCGGCCAGGAATTCGGCCCGTCGCACAGCGCCTCGTCCGGCTTGGGGTGCGTTTCCATGAACACGCCGGAGACGCCCGCCGCCACCGCCGCGCGCGCCAGCACCGGGATGAACTCGCGCTGCCCGCCGGAAGACGTCCCCTGTCCGCCCGGCAGCTGCACCGAGTGGGTCGCGTCGAACACCACCGGGCAGCCGGTGGCGCGCATCGCGGCCAGGCCGCGCATGTCCACCACGAGATTGTTGTAGCCGAAGCTGAAGCCGCGCTCGCACACCAGGATCTGCTGGTTGCCGGCGCGGCGCGCCTTGTCGACGACGTTGCCCATCTCCCAGGGCGAGAGGAACTGGCCCTTCTTGATGTTCATCGCCTTTCCCTGCTGCGCCACGCTGCGGATGAAATTCGTCTGCCGGCAGAGGAACGCCGGCGTCTGCAACGCGTCGACGACGGCCGCGGCGGCGGCGATCTCCTCCTCGCGATGCACGTCGGTGATCACGGGGACGCCGAGCCGCTTCTTCACC
>DASURX010000055.1:0-6206 GCA_036375355.1 Candidatus Limnocylindria bacterium | reverse complement strand
GCCTCGAGCATCTCGCCGGTCATGCGGAAGTCGGTCGTATCGCTGGTGGACACCGGCACCGGAACCCCGCCGGCGAGCTCGATGCAGGGCGCGTAGGCCACGAAGCACGGCTCGTGGTACACGACCTCATCCCCGGGATTGCACACCGCTCGCAGCGTGGCGTCCACCGCCTCGGAGGCACCCACCGTGATCACCAGCTCCGTGCGCGGGTCGTAGCTCACGCCGTGCCTGGCCTCGAGATCGGCGGCGATGAGGCGCCGCAGCTCGATCATCCCGCCGTTGGCTGTGTAGTGCGTCTCTCCCGCCTCCAGGCTGGCGATCGCGGCGCGCGTGATCGGCTCGGGCGTCGTGAAGTCCGGCTCCCCGATGGTCAGGCTGATGACGTCCTTCATCTCGGCCAGCATGTCGAAGAAGCGGCGGATGCCCGACGGGGGCATGGCACGGATGGTGGACGACAGGAATCGGTCCGGCGAGGGCTCGGCGGATGGACCGATGTCGGGGCGCGGGGCGGCAGCCGGCTCGATGCTCATCGCCCATGAAGTGTAGCCGTGGACACGCCGGTTAGGCTTTCGCCGTGCGCGAGATCGAAACCGTCCTGCTGCTGCTGGGCCTGGTCGCCATCCTGACCATCATCTCGCGCCGGATCTCGGCGCCGAACCCGATCCTGATGACCATCGGCGGCTTGCTGCTGGGCCTGGTCCCCGGCTTCCCGCAGGTCCGGCTGCCGCCGGACGTCGCCTTCCTCGTCTTCCTGCCGCCGATCCTGTTCTCGGCGGCCTACCTGACCTCGCGCCGTGAGTTCGTCGCGAACGCCCGGCCGATCGCGCTGCTGGCCATCGGGCTGGTGCTGCTCACCACCCTGGTGGTGGCGCTGGTCGTGCACACGCTGGTGCCGGACATGGGCTGGGGCGCGGCCTTTGCGCTGGGGGCGATCGTCTCCCCGCCCGATGCCGTATCGGCCACGGCGATCGCCCGCAGGCTGGGCCTTCCGCGCCGCGTCGTCGCGATCCTGGAGGGCGAGAGCCTGGTCAACGATGCCACCGCGCTCGTCGCATTGCGCCTGGCAGTGGTGGTCGTGGTGACCGACACCTTCTCGCCGATCGACGCGGCCGGCTCGCTGGTGCTCGTCAGCGTGGGCGGCATCGCCATCGGCCTTGCCTTCGGCGCGTTGGTGGTGCTGGTGGAGCGCCTGCTCACGGACCCGCCGGTGGAGGTGCTGGTCTCGCTGCTGGCGCCGTTCGGCGCCTGGATCGCGGCGGAGTCGCTCAACGTCTCGGGCGTGCTGGCGGTGGTGGTGGCGGGGCTGGTGCTCGGGCGCGAGGCGCCGCGCGTCATGAGCTCCAGCACGCGCGTCCTCTTCTCGGGGGTGGGCGTGATGATCGTCTTCGTCCTGAACGGCCTGGTCTTCATGCTGATCGGCCTCCAGCTGCCGACCATCCTGGACGCCCTGACGAGCCGATGGCAGGGCGGGGAGCTGTTCGTCCTTGCCGCCGCGGTCAGCCTGACGGTCATCCTGGCCCGATTGGCCTGGGTCTTCACCGCCACCTACGTTCCGCGCCTGCTGAGCCCGAGCCTGGCACGGCGCGAACGAGACGACGACTGGCGGGTCATCCTGATCATCGGCTGGGCCGGCATGCGCGGCGTCGTGTCGCTGGCCGCCGCGCTGGCGCTGCCGCTCACCGTGGAGGGCGAGGGTCCGTTCCCCGCTCGCGACCTGCTGCTGTTCCTGACCTTCGTCGTCATCATCGTGACGCTGGTCGGGCAGGGCCTGACACTGCCGCTGCTCATCCGTCGGCTGGGGATCGGCGACGAGGGTACGCTCGAGCACGAGGAGATCCACGCCCGCGAGGCCACGATCGCCGCGGCGCTCGACCAGCTGGAGGGGCTTCGCCGCAGCTGGCCCGATCACATCCCGCTGATCGAGCAGATGAAGGCGCGCTTCGAGCACGCCACCGAGCACCTGGAGCACGACCACGAGGCCGGCGAGGCCGTGGTCCCCGACCAGGAGATGATCGAGCACGCCGCGATCCGGCAGGCGGTGATAGACGCGCAACGCGTGGCGCTGATCGACCTGCGCGACCGCGGCGTGATTCACGACGAGGCGCTGCGCCGCGTCGAGCGCGACCTGGACCTGGAGGAGCTGCGCGGCGAGGGCTAGTCGGCCTCGGGCTCGCCTTCGACCGGCATCGGTTCGTCGTCGGCGGCGGCCAGCGCCCGGTTGGAGGCGGCCGTGGCCGCGCGCACGACCGCGCCGTCGAGCGAGTCGAGGTCGTAGGAGCCGCGGTAGCGAACCTCGTTGATGAAGAAGGTCGGCGTGCCGACGACGCCGGAAGCCTCGGCCGAGCTCACGTCGCGCGCGACGTCGGCCGCGAAGCGCCCCGAGCGCAGCCCGCGCTCGAAGGCGGGAACGTCCAGGCCCAGGTCCCGGGCCCGGTCGACGAGATCCGGCAGCTGCAGCGCGTCCTGGCGTGCGAAGAGGGCGTCATGCATCTCCCAGAAGCGACCCTGCGCCGCCGCGGCCTCCGCGGCTTCGGCAGCCAGGGCGGCGTTGGGGTGGACGTCGGTCAGCGGCAGGTGACGGAAGACGAATCGCAGGTCACCGGCGTGCCGCCGCAGGAGCTCGATGATGATCGGCGCCGCGCGCCCGCAGTGCGGGCATTCGTAATCGCCATATTCGACCAACGTGATGGAGGCATCGGCCGTTCCGCGGACGTGGTCCTCGGTGGGGTCTACGGCCTCCACCAGGTCGGCCAGCGGGCGGGCCGCGCGTCCCTCCGCCCGGCGCAAAAGGTCGCGCGGCAGCAGGGACACCGCGTGAAACAGCACGATGCTGAGCACGCCTGCCGCCAGCGAGGCAGTCAGGATGCCGAGCTTGGCATCCTCCAGCAGGTCGCCCGCGTAGCTCAGGTCGGCGATCAGCAGCGAGACGGTGAAGCCGATGCCCGCCACCGACGAGGCGGCCACCAGCGACGGCCAGCCCACCGAGAGGGACAGGCCGCCGAGCCAGCTGCGCGTCGCCAGCCAGGCTCCGCCCGTGATGCCGAGCGTCTTGCCCAGCACCAGGCCCAGCACGATGCCGATCACCAGCGGCGACCCCAGCACGCGGTCGAACAGGTTGCCGGAGAGGTCCACGCCACCATTGGCGAGGGCGAAGATCGGCACCACCAGGTAGCTGGTCCACGGGTGCAGCCCGTGCTGCAGCCGATCGTTCGGCGACAGCGAAAGGGTGATGCGTGCCGCGGCCGCGCGCGCCAGCGCCGGGCTCGGCTGCTGGCGGAAGGCGCGCGTCATGCCGGTCGCCTCCTGCAGCCGCTCGCGGCGCGGCGGGTGGGCGCCGGTCAGCATGCCGATCGCAACGCCGGCGACCGTCGGGTGCACGCCGGCCTCCGATGCCGCGAGCCAGATCAGCAGCGAGAGCAGCACGTAGGCCCACGAGCGTTCGACGCCGCGCCAGCGCAGCAGCGCCATGGCCGCGAGCAGGGCCAGGCCGGCAAGCAGGGCGCCGGCGTGCAGGTCGTTGCTGTAGAAGACGGCGATCACGCTCACGGCCGCCACGTCGTCCACGATGACCAGCGTCAGCAGCAGGACGCGCAGGCGCATCGAGGATCGCCGGCCGACCAGCGCCAGGACCCCGACTGCGAACGCCGTATCGGTGGCCATCACCATCGCCCAGCCACGCGCGCCATCGGTCCCTGCGTTGAAGGCCAGGAAGATGACGACCGGCAGCACCATGCCGCCCACCGCCGCGATGACCGGCACCGCGATCCGTCGCCGCTCGCGGAACTCGCCCATGTCGAACTCGCGCCGGATCTCGAGACCGACCAGCAGGAAGAAAAGGGTCATCAGCCCGTCGTTCACCCAGTGGCCGAGGTCATGGCTGAGGCTGTAGTCGCCCACCGTGACGCCGATCTGGGTGCCCCACAGCGCGGTGTAGCCGTCGCGCCAGCCGGAGTTGGCCCACACCAGCGCCACGATCGTGGCCGCCAGCAGGATCAGCGCGCCGCCGGCCTCGGTGGTCAGGAACTCGCGGATCGTCGCCAGCCGCGGAGCGCCCTGCGATTCGCCGCGATAGTCCGCGGCCGTGGCGGCGCTCAATGGCCGGCCTCTGACGATCCGGCCGGCTGGTAGGCGCGCTCTCCCGCCTCGATGGCCAGCGCCAGGCGGTTGGCCGGGGGTGGCAGCGGGCAGGTCGCGAAGGCCGAGAAGGCGCACGGCGGGTTGTAGGCCAGGTTGAAGTCGACCACCACGCCCCCGTCGTCCTGCACCGGCTCGGTGTAGAGGAAGCGGCCGCCACCGTAGGTGGTGCGGCCGTTGGTGGCATCGGCGAAGACCAGCCACAGCGAGCCGTCCTCATCGCCAGGAAGCGCGTGGATGCGCCACTCGCGGCCGTCGCGTTCGAAGACGACCGCGCCCGGCGAGGGCTCCTGGGTCACCAGCCCGATGACGTCCACCACCTGGAGCGTCTCGCCCGGCTGGGCCCGCTCGAGGCGACCCTCGAACCGCCACGCGGTGTCGATCGGGAAGTGGTCCATTCCGCGAAAGGCGGCCAGCGCCGGCGAGGCATGGTCGCGGACCCGCAGCCCGAAGCGCTCGCCGCGCCGGATGACGTACATGCGCAGCGTGCCCAGGTCCAGGGTGGTGGGTTCGCCGCTGACGTCCGGCTCCATCGCCAGGTCCGGGTGGCCGGCGCGGCGCAGCACGACGCGCTCGGCCTGCAGCACGAGCGAGCCGGCACGCTCTGGAACGCCGGTCCCGCGCAGGACCACCTCGTTGTCGAAGGCCGATCCGAGGCGGTTCTCTCCGGGCTCCAGCCAGTGCAGCCCGACCAGGGTCAGCCAGCCATCCGGATCGCGCAGCCGAGCATCGCGCTCCGCGCGCCAGGCGAGCACGGCCTCCCGGTGCTCCTCGGGCGTCATCGGGCCGGCAGGAAGAGGAGGTAGGGCGCTGTCCGCGGCCCGATGCGGACCCAGGCCCCCGGTCCGCCGGTCACCGGGTTGACGTGCACCTGCGTCCCGATCTCGGCGGTCCCGTCGAGCGCCATGCCGATCGGGCCTTCTCCGAAGCGCGCCAGGCAGGCTGCCGCGTAGCCCTCGGTGGATGGCTCGGCCAGGATCAGCATGCCGCGGCCGAGCGGCAGCCTCCGGCAGCGCGCGCCGAGCACCGCATCATCGCCCGCGTCGCTCCACGTCCCGTCCAGTGCCGGGGCGAGGTCGGCTGCGGCACGTTCCGCGTCCACGGTGGCGACGATCAGCCCGCGCGGCGTCTCCGTCCAGTCATCGATGGGCCGCGGGACGAGGCCGGCCCGCGCCGGATCATCCGGAACGTCGATCAGCTGCAGCTGCGCGCCGCGCACGCCCCACCACAGGATGCGCGGCTCGTCTCCCGGCTCGGCGTAGAGCCACTGCGGGAAGGACTGCGCGCCGCCCTCGCGCAGCAGGCGGTTGAGCGTCGCCTGCTCGGGCACCGCGATGCGGACGTGCGTGATCTCGGCCATCGAAACGAGTGTAGTCGGCGAGTCCGACACTTGACGGAGCGACTCCCGGCCGCAAGGTCTTCAAACGAGCCGCCATCCTCACGCGGCGGAGCGTGGAGAGACCCATGATTCACGTATGGCGCGCGCGCGGTAACCAATCTCCCCACTGGGCCGGGCTGGGCACCATCGCGCTGCGCCCTTTGAAGCGGAGCGTTTCAGCGCTGCCGTTCAGCTGGCGTGTCGTCTCACCGATCCGCATCCGACCGGCCGGCGACGGTGTCGGTGAGCTCGAAGATGTTTCCCTCGCTGTCCTTGAACCACGCCGCGCGATGGCCTTCCATGGTCATCACGCCGTTCACGGTGGCAATGCCATTGCCGAAGTCGTATTCCTCGAACGCCACGCCCCGGGAGCGAAGTTCAGTCATCGTCTCGTCGAGGTCGCGCACCTCCCACCCACCGACCGTGTTCCGCGCCGTCCCCGCTGCCTCGGTCTGGTAGAGCAGGAACCATGTCCCCCCGGTCCGATACCAGAGAGCCATCCCGCCCATCTCCTCCACCTCCGGCACGAGGTCGAGGCTGGTCCGATACCACTCCCGTGCACGGGAGATGTCCGATGCGGCAATCCGCGCCGAAAGAGGAAAGTCGCGAAGCATGGGCACCCTCCGATTCCTGCCGGCCGGTTGCCGGCCGACCGCAGCCTGCGCCCGCCGAAAGGCGGCGTCAATGCCGTGGT
>DASURX010000054.1:0-9287 GCA_036375355.1 Candidatus Limnocylindria bacterium | reverse complement strand
CCGCCGATCCCCTCGAAGCGCGAGTTGGCACGCAGCACCATGGCCAGCGCGTTCCAGCGGATCATGCGCCGGACGCGGTGCTCCATCTGCTCGTCACCGGGGAAGTCGGGCTCCTGCTCCGGCGAGATGGTGTTGATGTAGCGCGTCTGGACCAGCGGCGGCAGCCCGACCTGCAGCTGGCGGGCGCGCTTCAGCAGCTTGTAGATGATGAAGCGGGCGCGCTCGGGGCCGGACCCGTCCACCACCGCATCCAGCGAGTCCAGCCACTCCTGGGTCTCTGTCGGATCGATGTCCGGCAGCTGCTGCTTGAACTGGTCGAAGATCTCGTGCATCGGTCGGTCCATGGATTACCTATGGTACAGACCGATGCCGGAGCCCGCCCCCGGCTTGCCGGGGCACCTACACTCCGGTCCAATGCACGAGGTTGACACCATCGTGGTCGGGGCCGGGCAGGCCGGCCTGGCACTCAGCGCCGAGCTCTCGCGGCGCGGGGTCGAGCACGTCGTCCTGGAGCGCGGCCGGATCGGGCAGTCGTGGCGCGACCGCTGGGACAGCTTCTGCCTGGTGACGCCCAACTGGACGGTGCAGCTTCCCGACGGGCACTACGAGGGCGACGACCCCGACGGCTACCTGCCGCGCGATGAGATCGTCGCCTTCCTGGAGCGCTACGCGAGCCGCATCGGCGCCCCGGTGCGCGAGGGCGTGAGCGTGCTGGGCGTCGCTTCCGGCGAAGATGGCGGCTTCGTGCTGTCCACCAGCGAGGGACCGATGCGGACGCGGCGCCTGGCCATCGCCGCCGGCGCCTACCAGCGCCCGAACCGACCGGGGAGCGACGTCATCCCGTCCCGGATCCGCCAGCTGCACACGTCCGAGTATCGCAACCCGGACCAGGTGGCGCCGGGCGGCGTGCTGATCATCGGCCTCGGCCAGTCCGGCGCGCAGCTGGCCGAGGAGCTGCATGCCGCAGGACGCGACGTGGTGGTGTCCTGCGGCCGCGCGCCATGGGTGCCGCGCCGCCTGGGCGGGCGCGACATCGTGTGGTGGGGTTCGCGCAACGGCTTCCTGGAGCAGCCGGTCGAGGCGCTCGCCAGCCCGGCCGAGCGCCTGACGGCCAACCTGCTGAGCTCGGGGCACGGTGGTGGCCACGACCTGCACTACCGGACGCTGCAGGCGCTGGGCATTCAGCTGGTCGGTCGCTTCGCGGGCGTCGCCGGTGGCGAGGCGCGGTTCGCTCCGGACCTGCCCGCCAGCGTGGCCTGGGGCGACCAGCGCTACGCCCTGTTCATGGGGCTCGTGCGCCGCTACTGCGCCGACAACGTCCTGGAGGTGCCGGACATCCCCGAGCCGCCCGCCTTCGACGGCACGGCGCCGGAGGCGCTGCCATTGCATCGGTTCAGCACCGTCATCCACGCGGGCGGCTTCCGTCCGGCCTACCGGGAGTGGCTGCCCTGGCCCGACGCGTTCGACGCCGACGGCTTCCCGGTCCAGCGCGACGGGCGGAGCAGCGCGATGCCGGGGCTCCACTTCATCGGCGTGCATTTCCTGCGCAAGCGCAAGTCGTCGCTGCTCATCGGGGTCGGTGAGGACGCGGCGATCGTCGCCGAAGAGATCGCGGCGGCGGCCTGAGCGCGACCTCGTAGGCGGCGTGGCACCATGGAGACGATGACGACCGCAACGGCAGGCGCGCGGGCGCCGCATCGCGTCCTGATCCTGGGCGGCGGCTTCGCCGGCGTTCTCACCGCGCAGGCACTGGAACGCCAGCTCGGGCGTCGCCGCGACGTGGAGGTCTGGCTCGTCAGCCGCGACAACTTCATGCTCTTCACGCCGCTCCTGCCGGAGGTCTGCTCCGGCGTGCTCGAGCCGCGACACGTGGTCACCCCCCTGCGCGGCATGGTGAAGCACGCGAGCACCTGGTGCGTGACGGCCGAGGTGGAGAAGATCGACGTGGAGGCTCGCGTGGTGACGGTGCTCGGCGGGGACGGCGACCTGCATCGGCTCGGGTACGACACCCTGGTCATGGCCCTGGGCGGCGTGACCCATACCTTCGGCATCCCGGGCATCGAGGAGCATGCCGCGGGCATGAAGACGCTGGCCGATGCCTTCAGCGTGCGCAACCGGGTGATCGAGATGCTGGAGCGCGCCGAGCTGGAGGACGATCCAGCGCAGCGCGCCGCACAGCTCACCTTCGTGGTCGGCGGCGGTGGCTTCAGCGGGGTCGAGACCGCCGGCGAGGTGGAGGACTTCATCCGCCGCGTGCGGCGCCGCTTCTACCCGCGCATCGGCGCGGACGAGGTGCATTGCCACCTCGTCGAGCGCGCCGATCGGCTGTTGCCGGAGATGCCCCTCGAGATGGGAGAGTACGCCCGCCGCAAGCTGGAGCAGCGCGGCTACGACGTCACGCTGGGGACGCCCATCCGGGAGGTGCGGGAGGACGCGGTGGTGCTCGGCGAGGGAGAGAGCCAGCGCACCATCCCGACCCGGACCGTGATCTGGACCGGCGGCGTGCGGCCCGCTCCGGCCGTGGCGGAGAGCGGCGTCGACGCGGACAAGGCCGGCCGGGCGCTGGTAGCCGCCACGATGGAGACGAGCCATCCGGGCGTCTTCGCGATCGGCGACTGCGCGCTGATCCCGAACGTCGAGGATCCGGAGGGACGGCCGCACGCGCCCACCGCGCAGAACGCCGTGCGCGAGGCGAAGCAGCTGGCCCGCAACATCGTGGCGCGCATCGACGGCGGCACGTTGCAGCCGTTCCGCTACCGCATGCTCGGGCAGCTGGCGTCCATCGGCCATCACACCGGCGTCGGCGTGGTGTTCGGCATCCGGGTGCGTGGCCTGCTGGCCTGGTTCATGTGGCGCGGCTACTACTGGAGCCGGACGCCGGGCTTCAACCGCAAGGTCCGCGTCGGCATCGACTGGCTGCTCACCGCCGTGTTCGGCACCGATCCCGTGCAGCTCAAGGTCGAGGACGTGCACAGCGCCCTGGGCTCGTCCGGACGCCGCCGGCCGCCGCAGCCCGCCGACGAATAGAGCGGCTACACTCGGTCCATGTCCCGCGCCGAGCGTCGAGCCTACAAGCGGCTCATGAAGAACCAGGACCCGTACGCGGTGCCCGCCGCGCAGCGGACGCGCATGGACCAGCAGCGGACCCGACGCCTGCGGTCGCGACCGCCGGCCGGGGAGTTCCACTTCCTGACGCGCCGCTTCCTGGTCTGGCTGCTCGGCGGCGCCCTGGTCATCGGTCTGGCCGCCTTCTCCATCGCCTGGCCGAACGGGATGCCCATGGCCGGCTACGTGGGCATCGCCGCGGCGCTGGGCTGGGGAGCGCTGGCCGCCGTGGTGCGGCTGGCGCAGCGACGCATGGCTGGGCGATCGACCTGAGGCGCCGGTGAACGGCCCCGGCGGCGCCGCGATCCTGGTCGCCATCGGCTACCTCGTCGGCGCCGTGCCGATCGGCCTCGCTGTCTCGCGCCTGGTGGGCGGCTTCGACCTGCGCCAGTACGGCTCGGGACGCACCGGGGCGACGAATGCGCTGCGCACGCTCGGCACGCGCTGGGCGGTGGTCGTCCTCGTCCTCGACGTCCTGAAGGGCGTGATCCCGGTGCTGGTGGCGCGGGCACTGTTCCGTGACCAGCCGGCCGGCGCAGCCTGGTGGGTGGCGGCCGCCGCGGGTTTGGCGGCGGTCATCGGCCACAACTGGTCGGCCTTCATCGGCTTCAGCGGCGGGCGTGGCGTGGCAACCTCGGGCGGGGCCCTGCTGGCGCTGGCGCCGGCCGCCATGCTGGCAGTCGTGCCGATCGCCGGCCTCGTCGCATGGCGAACGCGATTCGTCTCGCTGGGCTCACTGACCGCCGCCGGCGTGGCCGTGGTCGCAACGACAATCCTGGCCGCGGCGGGCATCGCAGCGCCGGCAGCGCCGGCCTTCGCGCTCGGTGCCGCGCTCCTTATCGCCTGGTCGCACCGCGACAACGTCGCGCGGCTGCGGGCCGGCACCGAGCGGCGGCTGGGCGAGCGCGAGGTCGTGGGCCGATGACAACTCGTCCGGTCCCGCGGCTGACCTCGCTGCCGAACCTGCTCGGCCTGTCCAGGATCGTGGCCACGCCGGTCGTCATCGCGCTGCTGCTGGCCGGCTTCCGGGGTGCGGGGCTGCTGGCCTTCGTCGTCTTCGCCCTGGCGGCGGCCACGGACTTCGTCGACGGGCGCATCGCCCGCGCTCGCGGGGAGGTCAGCCCGCTGGGCATCTTCATGGATCTCACCGCCGACAAGGTGCTGGTCGCCGGCGTGCTGGTGGCGATGGTCGAGGTCGACCTGCTGCCGTCCTGGCTGGTGGCGCTGCTGCTCGTCCGCGAGCTGGTGGTGCAGGGCGTGCGGCAACTGGCCGCCAGCGCCGCCGTCGTCATGCCGGCCCGCTGGCCTGGCAAGAGCAAGACCATCGCGACCCTGGTCGGCATGGCCATCCTGCTGCTGGCCTTCGACGCCGCCAGCGGCGGCCCGCTGGCCCGGACCGGGTTGCGCGCCGGGCTGCACGTGACCGGCTACTGGGTGATGGTGCTTGCCACCATCCTGTCGGTGATCTCGGGCTGGGAGTACATCCGCGCCGCGCTGCCGCTGCTGACCGGTCGCGAGGAGAGCCCCGCGCCGGAGCCGGGCGACCCCGCCGCGCCCGGGCTCACTTGACCAGGCGCCGCTCCATCTGCTGCATGGCGATCCACAGGCCGATGACGGTGAAGACGACGAGGTAGGCCACGTCGAAGAGCATGGTGGCGTCGACCGTCCCGGTGCTCAGGCCACGGAACAGGTGCACGCCCCGGTAGAGCGGGAGCGCCTCCACGACCCAGCGGATGGCCGGCGAAACGGTCTCGTAGACGGTGATCGGGAAGAAGACGCCGCCGAACAGGAACATCGGCATCACCACCAGGCCCATCGGCAGGTCGAAGTCCTGCACGGTCCGCATGAACGACGTGGCGGCCAGCCCGGCCGCGCTGAAGGCGGCGCCAAGCAGGATGGCGCTGGGCACCACCAGGATGACCCACGGCGAGAAGACCAGGCCCATGACCGTCATCACCACCACGAAGGCCGCGGCGTACAGCGTCCCGCGGAAGAGCGACCAGATCAGCTCACCGATGGCGATGTCCCGGATCCCGAGCGGCGTGGCCATCATGCCCTCGTAGATGCGCTCGTAGTTCAGCCGGAAGAAGACGTTGAAGATCGTCTCGGCGATCGCGCCGTTCATGCACGACATGGCCAGCAGCCCCGGCGCCACGAACGCGGCATAGGGGACGGCGAAGCCGGGCCGCACCTCGACCGTCTGGACGAATGAGCCCAACCCGAAGCCGATGCCCAGCAGGTAGAAGAGCGGCTCGAAGAAGCCGGACACGATGACGAGCCAGCTGTGGCGATAGACCATCGCGTTGCGCTGCACCACGCGTCGCGCGCGCCGCAGCGTGCCGATCACGGCTGGCACAGGCCCTGGAGCGGGAAGGCGGCGGGTGATGGCGGTCATCGGTCCATGCGCCTAGCTCAGCAGCCTTCGCTGCAGGAGCCGATGCGCCTGCCAGGCGCCGAGCGACGCCATGGCGACCAGGTAGACGACGTGCAGCGGCCACAGGCCCAGGAACGAGCCGTCGGCCAGGACGGCGCCCCGGATGAGCGAGACGCCGTGGTAGAGCGGCGTCAGGGCGGCGATCCACTGCACCGGCTCGGGGAGCTGGGTCAAAGGGAAGAACGTCCCGCTGAACAGGAAGAGCGGGTTGATCAGGAAGCGGAACATCCAGCTGAAGCCCTCGCCGTTCCGCTGCGTCGCGGAGAAGGCGATGATCACCGTGCTGAAGGCGACGCCGGTGAGGATCGCCGCGGGCACGGCAAGGATGGCGGTCGGCCAGCGCGGGATGCCGAACAGGGTCAGCACCACCAGGAACACGGACGAGATGCTCAGGACCCGGAACGAGACCCACAGCAGCTCGCCGCCGAGCAGGTGGCGCACCTCGAGCGGCGTGGCCAGCATCGCCTCGTAGTTGCGACGCCAGGCGATCTTGCCGAGCACCGGGTAGGTGGATTCGAACACCGCCGACTGCATGCAGGTCGCGGCCAGGATGCCGGGGCCCAGGAAATGGACGTAGTCGTAGCCGCCGAAGGCATCGACGCTGCGCGCCGCGACCAGGCCGCCGAGCCCCAGGCCCATGGCGGTCAGGTACAGCAGCGGGGTCAGGAACGAGCCGAGCATGCTGCCGCGCCAGGTGCGGCGGTAGACCCACAGGTTGCGCTGCAGCACCCGCGCGGCGGGGGCCAGGGACAGGAGCGTCATCGGCCCATCACTCGATCAGGCTTCGCCCGGTCAGCCGCAGGAAGACGTCCTCCAGCGTCGAGCGCCGCACCAGCGCCGACTCGAGCGGAATCTGTCGGTCATGCACGGTCTGGAGAGCGTCCTCGCCGTCGACGACGTACAGCAGCAGGCGATCGGGCAGGTTCTCGACCCGGTCGGCGATGCCGTCCAGGCGCCCGTCCAGCGTGGCGCGCACCGCATCGGCAACCCGGATCTCGAGCACCTCGCGGGTCGAGTAGCGGTCGATCAGCTCGCGCGGAGAGCCCTCGGCCACGATCTTGGCCTTGTCCATGACCACCAGCCGGTCGCAGAGCTGCTCGGCCTCGTCCATGTAGTGGGTCGTGATGATCAGCGTCCTGCCTCGCTGCTTGAGCCGATACAGGCGCTCCCAGACGAGGTGGCGCGCCTGGGGATCCAGCCCCGTGGTCGGCTCGTCCAGGATCACCAGGTCCGGGTCGTTGATCAGCGAGCGCGCGATGGTCAGGCGCCGCTTCATGCCGCCCGACAGCGGCTCGACCTGGTCGCGCGCGCGCTCGGAGAGCTGCACGAACTCCAGCAGCTCGTCGGTCCGGGTGCGGGCCAGCTCGTTCGGGATCTCGAAGTAGCGCGCGTACATCTCGAGGTTCTCGCGCACGGTCAGCTCGGCATCCAGGTTGTCGATCTGGGGCACCACGCCGAGGCGCGACTTGATCTCGGCCGCCTGGCGCCGGGGATCCATGCCGATCACGCTCAGCTCGCCGTCGGTGATGGGCGAGGAGCAGGCGATCATGCGCATGGTGCTGGTCTTGCCCGCGCCGTTCGGGCCGAGGAAGCCGAACGCCTCGCCGGTCTGCACGTCGAAGTCGACGGCGTCGACCGCGGTGAAGCTGCCAAAGCGCTTGGTCAGGTGGCGCGCACGGACGAGGACCTCGTCGCTGGGGGGCATGCACCGATTCTAGACGCCTGACGGGCATCGAACTCATCGGGCAAATGACGGAGATCTGGCCGTTTCGCGGGCAGATTACGTGTACCTTGACAGTAGCACGTTTCTGGCGCAGGATCGGGCCATGGACGTTGCGATCATCGGCGCCACCGGGTTCGTGGGCAGCCATCTCGTGCCGGTCCTCGCCGCGGCCGGCCACCGCGTGCGGGCCATATCGCGCTCCGGGAATCGCCGGCCCGAGTGGGGCGACGACGTGGTGGCGCTGCGCGGCGACGTCGAGTCCGGCGACGGGCTCGGGGCGGCGCTGACCGGCGCCGACGCCGTCGTGCACCTGGTCGCCATCCCGCGCGAGAGCGGCGGCCGCAGCTTCGAGGAGGTCAACGTCGCCGGCGTGCGTCGCGTGCTGGCCGCGATGCGCTCCGCGGGCGTGCGGCGCATCGTCCACCTCTCGGTCCTGGGCGTGACCGACGATCCGGCCTACCGCTACCTGTCGAGCAAGTGGCGCGGCGAGCAGCTCGTGCGCGAATCGGGCCTGGACTGGACGGTCCTGCGCCCGTCGCTGCTGTTCGGCCCGGGCGACGGCTTCTTCAACCTGATCAAGGTCACCCTGACGTGGTGGTCGCCAGGCGTGGTCGCCATCCCGGGCGACGGGCAAACCCGCTTCCAGCCACTCTCGGTCGACGACCTCGCGGTGGCGGTCGAGCGGTGCCTCGTGGAGCCCGCACGCGCCGGGCTGGCCTACGAGCTGGGCGGTCCACAGTACCTGACCTACCGCCAGATCGTCGACGCCGTCATGCGCGCGACCGGAAAGCGACGGCTGAAGCTACCCGTGCCGATCCCGCTCATCCGCGGCATCACCTGGCTCACCGACCGGGTGCTGCCCATCTTCCCGGTGAGCCACGACCAGGTGGCCAGCATGGGCCGCCCCAACTTCACCGACCTGGACGCGTTCGAGCGGACCTTCGGCGTTCGGCCCCGCCCCTTCGACGTCTCGTACCTCGGCACGCGCGCTTGACAGCCAGGCCATCGGCCCGAATACTACGCGCCACGTAGCATTGCGAGGTCGCGTGGACGCGAGGAGCTGGCCGAATGACCCCGGCCTGCTGCTGCTCATCAGCCTGGCGGGCGGGCCGAAGCACGGCCACGCCATGCTGCTCGACGTGCAGCGCTTCGCCGGCGTGCGGCTCGGTCCCGGGACGCTGTACGGGGCGCTCTCGCGGCTGGAGGAGCTGGGCGAGGTCGAGGCGATGCCGGCCGAGGGTCGGCGGCGGCCCTACCGGCTCACGGACGCGGGACGGCGCACGCTGGCGGGGCGGCTGGAGGGGCTGCGTCGGGCCGTGGACGTGGGCCTCGAGCGGGTGGCGACGTGATCCGCCTGCTGCTGCGCCTGTATCCGGCCGCCTGGCGGCGCCGCTACGGCGACGAGCTCGCCCAGCTGCTGGCCGCGACCGGGCTCTCTCCGGCGACGGCCTGGGACGTGGCGCGCGGGGCGCTGCGCGAGCGCGGACGTGCCGTTCGCCGGCATCTGCAGGGAGAAGGAACCATGGTGCTCGGACCTGCCTGGCGGCACCCGACGGCCTGGGCGCTCGCCGCCCTGGTCGTCCTGGCGCCGACCATGGGCGTCGTGTTCGTTTCGATCGTCGCCTACCAGCTGGGGGCGACCGCGCTCCAGCCGCCGATGGACGCCATGCTCGGCGTCGTGGACCGATGGCGCGTCCTGGACCTCGCCCTGGTGGCCGCGCCGGCGCTCGCGCTGCTCGCCGCCGCTGCGCCGCTGCTGCGCGTGGAGCTGCGCGACCGCGATGGCACTCGCGAGCTGGCCCTGGGCGTGCGGCTGCGGGCGCTGAACCTGCTCATCGCGGTGCTCGCGCTCGGCGTCGGCGTGCTGCTGGCGGGGCACATCCTGGTCGAATCGGTCCTGCAGCTCGGCCCGTAAGCCGCGCGGGCGCCCGGCTCAGCGGATGGCGCGGTCCTCGATCTCCCATGCGTGGTCGAGCGCGTGCCACGCCGAGCGCCGCACGAAGTAGCGGGGCGACCAGCGCTTCC
>DASURX010000053.1:0-5834 GCA_036375355.1 Candidatus Limnocylindria bacterium | reverse complement strand
GCCGGTGGCGACACCGACAACGCCGTCGCACTGGCACGCCGCGCTGCCGGCCTGGCCCGCGACAGCGGAAACCGTGCCGTGCTGCTGACCGCCATGCTCACCGAGGCGCGCGCCCTGCGCGCGGCGGGCTCCCTGGATGCGGCCGAGGAGCGCTATGCCGATGCTGCAGCGCTCGCGCGCGACAGCGCCATCGGCTCCCGCGTGCGCGAGGTGCTGCGCGAGTGGGCGGAGCTTCGAGCCGAGGGCGGCGACCACCGTGGCGCGTACGAGCTCACCAACGAGGCGTTAGCGGTCAATTGACCTCATCACCCTGTCAAAGGAGTATTGACAGGGCCACTGCGGTGAGGATAGGCTCAGTCCGACGAGCTGGTGCGGGCACCCGTCGGCTTCCCGGCGGACCGGCTCGAACATAGGGGGAGGCGGGATCGGAGAGCGGGCACATCTCCGATCCCGTTGTGTTATCCGCCGTCAACCAGCGTGAAGCTGCCGACGGCCACGGGCCGCCCCACCGGGTCGAGGTAGATCCGCATCTCGAAGTCACCCGCGCCCCAGGCAGCCAGCAGATCATCGGTACGTACCTGGAAGGCGAAGGTCGCTACATCGGGCAGGATGTGCTGGACCGATGCCTCCTGCGCGACGCCGTCGCCATCCAGCCCGTGCTTGATGATCTCGACCCAGATCGTGTCCGTTCCGGGCGCCGCAGCCATCGTCACCGAGTAGGCGAACGGGTCGCCCGGCCGGAATCGCGTGGTATCGGCGCTGGCGACGTTGGTCTCCGGATCGAGCGCGCTGCCGAACGTGATCGCCAGCGGCGGCGGGGTCGTGGGCGACGGGCTGCCTGCCAGCACGCCCTGCTCCTGCGCCGGGCGCCCGACCATGAAGGCGAGCACCACGAGCGCCAGCCCAGCAACGGTCCAGCCGAGCAAGGCCGGACGACCCACGGCCGGCAGGCTGACGTTCGGCCGGCCGAAGGTTGCGCGCCCGATGCCGCGCCGGCGGAGGGTCGCGCCGAGCCCGGACGGACGGCTGGTCCGGCGTGCGCTTGCTCCATCCGCTGGCCGCGCCTGTGACCGACGTCGCAGCATGTGCCCCTCACTCTAGCGCGAGCCAATCTCGCTACGATTGCTTCCATGACTCGGCGTCTCTTCGTATTCGAGGAACCGGACCGCTTCGTGGCGGGCACCCTCGGCGAGCCCGGCGATCGCACCTTCTTCCTGCAGGCCCGCAAGGGCGGCGCAGTCGTCAGCGTGGTGCTCGAGAAGGCTCAGGTCGCCGTCCTCGCCGAGCGCCTGAACGATTTGCTCGACCTCGTCGGCGAGGACGCCGCTCAGCCCCTCCCCGAGCGCGACGACCGCGCGCTGGACGAGCCGCTGGTGGATGTCTTCCGGGTCGGGCCGATGGCGCTCGCGTGGGACTCCGCCTCCTCGCGCGTCGTCTTCGAGGCGCAGCCCCAGAACGACGACGGCGAATACCGCGAGCTGCCCGACAGCGATGCTGACGGTCCGGACGTCATGCGCGTGATCATCGGCCCCGGCATGGCCAGGGAGTTCGTGCGTCGCGCCGAGTCGCTGGTGGCCGCCGGCCGGCCCACCTGCCCGTTCTGTGGCGAGCCGCTCGATCCCGGCGGGCACTTCTGCACGCGCACCAACGCGCATCTCAACTGATGGGCGGCGCTCCCGATCCGGCACCGGCGCACGCCGGATTCGACGAAGACCTTCGCGTGGACTGGCTGGCCGCCGAGGAGCTCGGAGACGGCCTCCCCGGACGGCTGGGCATGACCTTCCTCCCCGGAAAGCGGGGAGCGTCGAACCGCTACCCGGGCCACGTCTACCGGCGCGACACCGCCGCGGACCTCTCCACGATGCTGCGGCTCGGGATCGTTCGGCTGGTGCTGCTGGTCGAGGATCGCGAGCTGGAGCGCTGGGCCGATCCGGCCATCGTCGACATCGGCGCGCGGCTTGGGCTGGACGTGCGGCGGCATCCCATCCCGGACGGCCGGGCGCCGGCGAGCCTGGAGCAGATGGACGCGATCCTGGCCGACGTGCGCGAGGGGCGCCGGAGCGGCGACGTGGCGGTTGCCTGCATGGGCGGCGTGGGCCGCACAGGCACCGTGGCCTCGTGCGCACTGGTCGCCGCCGGGCTCGCTGCGCGGCAGGCGATCGAACGCGTGCGGGCCGTGCGGCATCCGACGGCGGTGGAGACGGCCGCGCAGGAGCGCTTCGTTTCCGGCTTTGAGCGGCGGGAGCGGGGGATTGAGTCCTAGCGCCCGGCGCTGCTCCCTGGGCCCCTGCCGGAGGTGCCGTCAGCGACCCTCGAGCTGCTGCTGCTGCTGACCCCCAAATGCGAGCATCAGGCGCCGCAACAGGACGTTGAGCTGGCGCTTTTCGTCGGCATCCAGCGCGGCGGCGATCAGCGCTTCCTTGCGTGCCTGCGCGCCGACCGAGTCCTGCCAGCGCTGCCAGCCGGCATCGGTCAGCTCGACCTGCAGCGAGCGACGATCGTTCGGATCGGGCAGGCGACGCAGCAGCCCCGCTTCCTCCAGGCGGTCGAGCCGGTTGGTCATCGCGCCCGATGACAGGCCAAGGTCATCGGCCAGGTGCCCGGGGGAGCGCCGATAGGGCGGGCCCGATCGGCGCAGGGCGCCGAGCAGTCGCCACTCGCCCCGGTCCAGCGCGAACTCGGCAAGCGTCTCGTTGAGCGCCCGATCGAGGTGCTTGTTCAGCTTCTGGATGCGCTCGACGATCCCTTCGGTCTCCAGGTCGAGCTCGGGGAGTTCCCCCTTCCAGATCTCCAGCATCCGGTCGATCGCGTCGAGCTCATCGGTGGTGGGCACGCGTTCGATTGTGGGAGGCCGATGTCTTGACGTCAAGAAATGAGGTGGTCGCCGGAAGTACCGTCCGGGTACTGCACCGCACCACACCAGGTCGGAAAGGTGCGATTCCGCCGAATGCGCTGAGCCGCCGGAGGTACTAGATCGCCATAGGCGGGATGGGGTAGGACGGCGATAGTGCGACCGTGATCAACCCGCAAGTGGATGCGCCCACCATGAACACGAACGACCGGGGCACGGCCCGAAGGACCCCCACCCGTCGCGTGATGACGGTGGCCGGGGTCGCCACGCTCGCCCTTTCTCTCGCCCTTTCTATCGGCCCCGCCCTCGGCGCCGGCAACGGTAACAACGGCAATAACGGGAACAACGGTAACAACGGCAACAACGGCGGAGGCAGCGTCAACGCCGGCACGATCAAGGTTCACGACGCGGCCACCGGCCTGGAGGCCGCCGAACAGGGCAACGAGCCGCAGGTCTGCGGCTTCTGGGTCGGGTTCTACGCCAGTGACCCGTCCGAGGCCGGCACATGGCAGCTGCTGAGCTGGCCCGATCAGACGCTGACCGCCTCCGGGTCGTACGACACGACCGGTGATGGCATCGACACGACAGGCACCCTGGCGCCGGACCCCGGGCACTATCGGTTCGAGTGGCAGGCGACGGGTGACAGCAACTCCAAGAACAAGATGCTGTGGGTCGGCGAGGCGTGCGCGAGTGACGAGTCGCAGCCGAGTGACGAGTCGCAGCCCAGTGACGAGTCGCAGCCGAGTGACGAGTCGCAGCCGAGCCAGGAAGAGCAGCAGATCACGGTTCCCGGCGACGAGACGGCCGACCCCTCAGACGACAGCACCGACGTGACCCCGCCCTCGGGGGACCAGGGCGACCAGGGCGCGCCGCCGACCCCCGAGGAGCAGGTTTTGCACGGGAATCCGAGCGACACCAGTGGGACCACGGGCGAGCAGGCACTTGCCTCCGGGACGGCCGGCGGTCAGTCGACCCTCCCCGACACCGCAGTCCCGATTGGCCAGAGCGGCGTCCTCGCGACGATCGGCCTCCTGCTGATCATCGCCGCTCATGCGGGGACCAGGCGCGAGCGACAGCTGCCCGTCGCGTAGCGCAGGCCGGGCGCATCCGGTCAGTCCCGCAGGAGCCCCTCGGTCATCGGACCGGGGGGCTCCGTCCTCTTGGGCGGAGCCGCTATCTCGACGTACAGGCACAGCGCGTTGGCCAATCGCATCTCCTCCACGCTGCGCGCCCGCACGCGAACGAGCTCGGGGGAGGCGACCACGACGGCGATGCAACGCGCCCGCGATGTTGCCACGTTGAGGCGATTCCGGCTGTACAGGAACTTCATCCCCCGTGGCGCGTCCTCGGCGGAGGAGGAGGTCATCGAGTAGATCGAGATCGGGGCCTCCTGTCCCTGGAATTTGTCAACGGTCCCCACCCGCGCCTCCGCCGGCAGGTGGCGTCGGATCTCGCCGACCTGTGCGTTGTACGGCGCCACGATCAGCACGTCCTTCCAGCCGATGGGACACTCCTCGCCGTCCTGAGTGACCCACGTGGCACCGCTGCCGACCAGCGTGGTGGCCAGGGCCGCAACCTGGCGGGCCTCCTCGGGCGACACGTTGTCGCTGCCCGAGTGAAGGGCATCCCGCACCCGCGGGCCGGCACCGGCGAGCGGTTCCGGGCCATTCAGGCGCTGCCGCGACAGGTTGGGCCGCGATACGAGCCGGCCCTCGTAGAAGGCCGTCGAGGTGAAGGCGGTGAGGGCCGGGTGCATCCGCCAGGTGTGCTCCAGGAAAAGGCCGCGGTCCGGCGGCATGGTGGGCTGCTCGTCGAGGAGGTGCGCCAGCGCCGATCGTTCCGCGCCGGGCGGATGCGAGCCATGCAGGGGCTGGTCCAGCTGCTGCGGGTCGCCCATGAGGACGAGGCTGCTGGCGCAACCGCCCATGGCCAGCACGTTGGCCAGCGACATCTGGCCCGCCTCGTCCACGAACAGGACGTCGACGATCCCGGTGAATTCCTCGCGTCCCCACAGCCACGAGGTCCCGGCGGCCAGGTTGCACGCGCCCGACGCCAGCGCCTGCCGAACCTTCGCGTTGTCGGTGGCGACGGACAGCCGCGCGTCGGTCAGCGGGCTGCCGTCGTCGCCGGGTTTCTGGATTGCCCGAACGTCGATCCCTCGGCGGTCGGCGGCCTCGAGGATCTTCGTGAGGAAATTCTCGATGACCTTGTGGCTGGTGGCGCTGATGCCGACGCGCCTGCCGAGGCCGATCAGCCTGACGACCATCTCTGCGGCCGTGTACGTCTTGCCCGATCCGGGTGGCCCCTGGATCGCCAGCGTCCCGTGGTCCAGGCACTCCGCCAGGCGGCACGCGGCCGCGAGGTCCTCCTCGCCCGGCTGGCGCAGGGGGGCACCGGGCGGCTGCCCGCAACGCGGCGGGCGTCGCAGCAGCAGGTCGCGTGCGGCGCGCCACGGGCCGTCGGCGTCGATGCCGTTGTCGGCGACCCACGTCCCGAGGCGGAGCAGGGCCCCTGGCAGCGGCTCGTCCGGGATCCGGTTGAGGGCGACCAGCGCGCTCGGGTGACGGACCTCGCCATCGGCCTTCCAGATCAGCTCCACCGTGCCACGCTGGTCGTCGATCTCGCCGAGGTCGGCGTTCAGCCTCCAGCTCTTCCAGGGATCATCGCCGCCGCGCTCCTGGGCGAGGCGCGGATCGTAGAGCTCGGAGCGCGGGTTGACGTCGCGGTGTTCCTGGGGCGGGAAGCGATAGACGGCGCGACGACGGATCAGCCTCGAGCGAGCCGAGGGCAGGTACGGCTCGCCGATGGCGACGAGCTCCAGCTGGCCCAGGGCGGCATCCTCGTCCACGAGGTCATCTGGCGTCAGCCCGATGCGCCGGAAGAAGTCCCAGTAGACCGCCTTGCTCTCGCGCCGATGCCACGACAGCAGCTGGGCCAGCAGCCAGCGGGCGTGCTGCTCCGCCGTGCGGCCCAGCGGGTCGAC
>DASURX010000052.1:0-18138 GCA_036375355.1 Candidatus Limnocylindria bacterium | reverse complement strand
GCTGCTGAGCCGCGGCGAGCTCGGCCTGCAGGCCCGCGGCCGATGCGGCGTCGCCGTCCGCCTTCTGCTTGGCCGCCTCCAGCGCCGCCCGAAGCTCCGCGGCGCGCGCGGTCACGTCGGCCAGCTGCTGGGTCAGCGCCGTGGCGCGGGCCTGCTCGGCCTGCAGCCTGTTGGCGACGGCGGCGGCATCTGCCGGCCGTTCGCTGAGGGGCGCGGCGTCGGCGGTCCAGGCCGCCGCGGCGCGAATGGCCATCGCCCCGCCCAGCAGGGCGACCACGGCGGCCAGGGTGACGATGCTACGGCGCAGGGTGAGGCTGGACATCGGCTTCCTCCATGAGTCTCGGGACGGCGCGGGCAGCGGCGGCGCGGGCCTCACGGCGGACGCGCTCGCGGACGATCCAATAGCGGTACACGGCCGCGGCCAGCACGGCGAAGGCGACGCCCCAGTACAGCGGCGTCAGCGCCACCGCATCGGTCCCGGCCAGGACGCCGTGCGACCAGGCCAGCCCCAGCACCACCAGTGACAGGCGATGCACGCGCAGCCACATCCCGGACGGCAGGAGCTTGGTATACCGCGCGGTGAGCGCGGTGATGAGCAGGGCGTACATGGACATCACGCCCAGCGCGACCGGCAGGCTGCGGTACTCCGACAGGCCCGGGATCAGGGCACCACCGATGCCCACGCCGGCATATCGGTCCACGACCAGGCTGGCGACGTGCACGGCCAGGAAGGCGAGCACGTACACCCACAGCGCCTCGTGCCAGGGGAAGATGCGCTTGCTCTGCTTCCAGCGGTTCTGGTCGGGGTGGCTGAGCACGATGCCGAGCACAACTGCGGCGGTCAGCAGCAGCAGCGCCACGATGCCGGAGGCGCGGGCGGCGAGCCAGATGCGGATCTCGGCCTGGTAGGCGGATGCCGCGGGCAGGATCTGGTCGGTGGCGACCAGCACCATCATCACCAGCCCCACCAGGAGCACGGCGCTCAGACGGCCGGAGAGCTTCACGGTCGGACGGCCCGCATGACAGGGACGAGGCAGCCGGCGGCCGAAAGGTTTCAGCCCAGCGGCCTGACCATCGGGGCTGGCGCGGGGGGCCGATGGTCCCCCCGTCCCGCCGCCGCGCCGCGATCAGACGGCGAGCGGCTCCCGGTACTCGCCGTACACGCCCCGCAGGGCGTTGCACATCTCGCCGATGGTGGCGTACGCCCGCACCGCCTCCACGATGGCCGGCATCAGGTTCACGTCGCCACGCGCCGCCTCCTCGCGAAGGCGCGTGACGGCGCGGGCATGGGCATCGGCGTCGCGCTCGGCGCGCACGCGGGCGAGGCGCTCGAGGTGGCGTCGCTCCTGCTCGGGCGTGACCTGGAGCAGCGGGATGCGCAGCACCTCGTCGGGGTCGTCGTAGCGGGTGACGCCGACGATCTCGCGCTCGTGAGCCTCGAGCTCGCGCGCCTGTTCGTAGGCGGCGTCCGCGATCTCGGCCTGGGGGAAGCCGGCCTCGATGGCCCTGACCATCCCGCCCATCTCGTCGATCTGGCGGAGGTACTCCCAGGCGCGCTGCTCGGTCCGGTTGGTCAGCGTCTCGACGAAGTACGAGCCGGCCAGCGGGTCGACCGTGTTCGCGGCCCCAGACTCCTCGGCGATGATCTGCTGCTGGCGCAGGGCGAGCAGCGCGGCATCCTCGGATGGCACGGCCCACGCCTCGTCGTAGGCGTCGGTGTGCAGCGACTGGGTGCCGCCCAGCACGCCGGCGAGCGCCTGGAGGGCCACGCGGGTCAGGTTGTTCAGCGGCTGCTGAGCGGTGAGCGACACGCCCGCGGTCTGGGTGTGGAAGCGCATCCAGGTGGAGCGCTCGTTCTCCGCCCCGAAGCGCTCGCGGCACAGCTTGTACCAGATCCGGCGCGCCGCCCGGAACTTGGCGATCTCCTCGAAGAAGTCGTTGTGGCTGTTGAAGAAGAACGACAGGCGCGGGGCGAAGTCGTCGAAGCGCAGGCCACGGGCCAGCGCGTCCTCGACGTAGGCGATCCCATCGGCGATCGTGAAGGCCAGCTCCTGGACGGCGGTCGAGCCGGCCTCGCGGATGTGGTAGCCGCTGATGCTGATCGTGTTCCAGCGCGGCAGCTCGCGGGTGCCCCACTCCACGGTATCGGTCACCAGCTTCAGCGAGGGGGCCGGCGGGAAGATGTACTCCTTCTGGGCGACGAACTCCTTCAGGATGTCGTTCTGCAGCGTACCGGCCAGCTGCGCGCGCGGCACGCCCATCTTCTCGGCGGCCACGATGTACATGGCCCAGATCATGGCGGCGGGCGAGTTGATGGTCATCGAGGTGCTGATCTCGCCGACCGGCAGGCCGTCGAGCAGGATCTCCATGTCCGCCAGGCTGCTCACCGCCACCCCGCAGGTGCCGAACTCGCCGGCGGCCTGCGGCTCGTCGTGGTCGTAGCCGTACAGCGTGGGCATGTCGTAGGCGATCGACAGGCCGGTGCCGCCGGCCGCGATCAGCTTCTTGAAGCGGTCGTTGGTGTCCTCCGCGGTGCCGAAGCCGGCGAACATGCGCATCGTCCACAGCCGCCCGCGGTGCCCGGTGGGATGGATGCCGCGCGTGAAGGGCGGCTCGCCGGGGAGCCCCAGGTCGTCGATCTCGTCCCAGCCCGCCCGGTCATCGGTCTCGGGCGGGCTGAACCGATAGCGCGGCCGCCCGAGGTCGGGGTCGTTGGCGGGGTCCTGCACGTCGGCCTGCGTGTAGACGCGGTCGATCTCGACGCCGGACTGGGTGATGAAGCGCGCCTTGCGCTCGGGCGCGCGGTCGAGCGCCGGGTCCAGGCGCTCGCGGGCCCATCGGTCCTGGTGCTCGCGCCAGCGGTCGATGTCGGTCACCCGGCAAGTGTGCGGGCAAGGCCGATGCCGCCGCAAGCGACCTCGGCCCTGCCGCTTCGCTCAGGCCGCGGGCTGCACCCACTCGCGCGGGTCGCCGTTGCCCAGGTCGGTGATGCCCGCCGAGGCCAGCGCCCCGAGCGCCACCGTGCGCCGCACGGCGGCGAAGGTCAGGACGTGCGCCACCAGGCCGCCGTAGGTGAAAACCTCCGGCGGCTCGCAGTGCGCGTCGATGAAGGTCTCGTCCAGCCGGCCGTCGGCCACGACCGAGCGGACCTCCTCGACAAAGGCGGGGCCGGCCACGGCCAGGCGCTCGCGCATCGAGGCGATCGACTCACCACGCTCGACCGACCAGTCGTAGTCGTTGCTGGCCAGGACCTGGTTCCACATCGCCATCTGGCCGATGAGCCGCGACAGCACGCCGCGCAGCGTCTGCCCGTCGTCCAGGCCCTCGATGTTCATCTCGATCGGCCTGTCCAGCGTCGCGTCCGGCAGGCGCCCGGCACGATCGACCATCTGGCCGATCAGCCAGACGTGATGTTCGACCATCTTCACGAGCAGGGTCATTTCGGTCACCTCGGTGCTGGCCGGCAGCCGCAGGCTGCCCGGCGGGTGGAAGTGGACGCCGTTCGGCGCGGGCAGCCGAACCTGGCGCGGCGTGCGCCGCCAGCGTCGGGGAGGGACGCCGTAGGCGCGGCGGAAGGCGCGCGTGAAGGCCTCGTGCGATCCGTAGCCGGCGTCGAGGCCGATCTGCAGCACGGTCGCATCGGTGGTGACGAGGCGGAACGCGGCGCGCTCCATCAGCACGCGTCGCCTGAACGCCGCGGGTGACTCGCCCGCCGTGGCCCGGATCAGCCGATCGAAGTGGAACCGCGACAGGTTGGCCCGCGTCGCATAGCCCTCGCCCCGCAGCCGGTGCTCGTCGAGATCGTCGGCGACCGCGGTCACGAAGGTGGTGAAGGTGTCACTCGCTGCGCTCATGGAACGATCCTGTCGCGTCGCGGGGCCGGGCGTCTTGATCGGGATTGCTGAAGCTACGGATACAGGCCCCGGAGCGTGGTGGCTTCCGCAACGCGGTGGACCGCGACCATCATGGCGGCACCCCGCAGGTCGACGCCCTTGGCCCGGCTCATGGCCATAACGTCGGCAAAGGCGTCGTCCATGATGCGGTCGAGCTGGCTGCCGACCTCATCGGCCGGCCAGAAGAAGGCCTGCATGTCCTGGACCCACTCGAAGTAGCTGAGCACCAGGCCCCCGGCCGTGCACAGGATGTCGGGGACGACCAGGGCGCCGCGCTCGCGCAGGATCGCGTCCGCTTCGGCGGTGAGCGGGGCGTTTCCCGCCTCCACCACGATCTGGGCCTGGATGAGCGGGGCGATCTCGGCGTTGACCTGTTGCTGGATCCCGGCTGAGACCAGGATGTCGCACGCTGTGCCGAATGCGTGCTCGCGATCGATCGGCGCTGCGCCGGGGAGGTCGCGGATCGCGTCGCTGCGCTGCATCCAGGCCACCGCGGCCGGGACGTCGATCCCGTCGGGGCTGGCAACGGCGTGCCTGTCGTCGGCGATCGCGACCACGCGCGCCCCCGCAGCGGCGAGGAGCTCCGCCAGGACGGTGCCTACCCGTCCGAAGCCCTGGATGACGGCCCGCGCGCCGGCCAGCTCCAGGCCCTGCGCGGCCGCCGCGGCCTGGATGCAGCGGAACGCGCCGCGGCTGGTCGCCTCGCGCCTGCCGCGGGTGCCGCCTACCGCCAGGGGCTTGCCGGTGACGGCGGCCTGCACGGTGTGCCCGCGCTGCATGCTGAAGGTGTCCATCATCCAGGCCATGGTCTGGGAGCCCGTGTTGACGTCGGGCGTCGGGATGTCGCGGTCGGGACCGATCAGCACCGAGATCTCGGTCGTGTAGCGGCGCGTCAGGTTCTTGCGCTCGCGCGGCGTCAGGCGCCGGGGGTTGACCACCACGCCGCCCATCGCGCCGCCGTACGGGATCTCGACCAGCGCCGCCTTCCACGTGTTGAGCATGGCGTTGGCCCGCACGAGGTCCAGCGTCAGGTCCTCGGTGTAGCGGATGCCGCCGGTGGCTGGCCCGCGGTTCAGGTTGTGGTGCACGCGGTAGCCGCGGAACACCTCGACCCGTCCATCGTCCATGCGCACCGGGAACGACACCACCAGCTCGCGCTTCGGCTCGCGCAGGACGGCGTGCATGCCCGGATCGAGCTCGAGCCGCTGCGCGGCCAGGTCGAGCGCTTCCTGGGCGACCCGCCAGGTGTTCTCCGAGGTCGGGCCGAGTGCCGGCGGGGGAGTTGACATGTGGCGCGGAGGATAGCCGCCGGTCACGGCGCCGGGCAAGCCACGGCACGACTGCGCGCGGAGCGTGCCGGGCTGCGCACCGAGTGGCAGACTTGCCACGTTCCAACTTCATCGGGCTCCGGCCGATCGCGGACATCCGGACCGGCGCCCACGACCTGCGGAGGCGTCCCCATGGCTCCACGTGTCATGACGGTCAGCGGGCCGATCCCGCCGGACCGCATCGGCTTCACCCTCCCTCACGAGCACACCGGCATCCACCTCTGGCACGTGCCCGAACGGTGGGACACCTGGGAGCTCACGCCCGACGAGATCGGAATCGCCGACGAGCTGCGCGACTTCCGTCGGCGCGGCGGCTCGACCGTGGTCGACCTCACGCTGCCCGGCGTCGGACGCGACCCCGAGCGCCTGCGCCGCCTCGCCAGCCGATCGGGCGTGCAGGTCGTCATGGGCTGCGGCTGGTACCGCGAGACGTACTACCCCGCGGAGGCGCTGATCGCCCGGCGCAGCGTGGACGACCTTGCGCGGGAGCTCGTCGCCGAATTCACCGATGGCGTGGCTGGCACCGGCGTGCGCCCCGGTATCATCGGAGAGATCGGAACCGACAAGCCGTGGGTCAGCCCGGCCGAGGAGCGCGTGCACCGTGCCGCGGCCCGGGCGGCGCGCGAGACGGGCATGGCCATCAGCACCCACGCCGTCCAGTCGCCGGTCGGCCTGGACCAGCTGCGCATCTTCGACGAGGAGGGCGTCGATGCGTCGCGGGTGGTCATCGGCCATGCCGACTCCTATCCCGTCCTGGATCACTACCTGGCCATCCTGGACCGCGGCGCGAACCTGGGGTTCGACATGCTCGGTCATCGCTTCGGGACCGAGGAGGCGGCGGAGCCGCGCCTGGTGGAGCTGATCGTGGAGCTGCTGGAGCGCGGCTATGCCGAGCAGCTGCTGCTCAGCCAGGACGTGATGCACAACATCCAGCTCAAGGCGAACGGCGGGTTCGGGTACGCGTACCTGCAGCAGCACTTCCTGCCGACCCTGCGCACTGCCGCGGTGGGGGAGGGCGAGATCCGGCAGATGACAATCGACAACCCGCGCCGCATCCTGACCGTTCCCTAGGCCGGAAGCCCCGAGCGATGGCCGACGCGCCGCGCGACCCGGTCACCGACCTGCGCCGCATCGCGTTCCTGCTCGAGGCGGCCAACGAGCCGTCGTACCGGGTGCGCGCCTTCCGCAACGCGGCCGCCGCCCTGCAGCGGCTGCCCGCCGGCGAGGCGGAGCAGCGCGCGAGGAACGGCACCCTGCGCGAGCTGGCGGGCATCGGCGAGGTGCTGGAGCGCACGATCGTCGAGTCGCTGCGGGGCGAGGAGCCGGTCTACCTGCGCCGGCTGGAGGCCACCGGCGGCCGCATGGTGGCCGAGCTGGGGGCGGAGCTGTGCGCCGCGCTGCGCGGCGACTGCCACGTCCACTCCGACTGGTCCGACGGTGGCGCCTCGATCCGGGAGATGGCCGAGGCCGCGCGCGAGATGGGCCGCGAGTACGTGGTGCTGTCGGACCACTCTCCCAGCCTCACCGTGGCCAACGGGCTCTCGCCGGAGCGCCTGGAGCGCCAGCTGGCCGAGGTCGCCGAGCTGAACGCCGAGCTGGCGCCGTTCCGCATCCTGACCGGCATCGAGGTCGACATCCTTCCCGACGGGTCGCTCGACCAGTCGCCGGAGGTTCTCTCCCGGCTCGACGTGGTGGTCGGCAGCGTCCACTCGGAGCTGCGCATGGCCGCGCCGCTGATGACCCGTCGCATGGTCACCGCCCTGGCCGACCCGCACCTGGACATCCTGGGCCACTGCACGGGGCGGATGCGGACGCGGAAGCGCAACCGGCCCGAGTCGACCTTCGACGCGGACATCGTCTTCGCCGCCGCCGCGCGGTTCGACAAGGCGATCGAGGTCAACGCCCGCCCGGAGCGTCTCGATCCGCCGAAACGGCTGCTGCGCCTGGCGCTGGAGTACGGCTGCCGGGTCGCCATCGACTCCGACGCGCATGCCCCCGGCCAGCTGGCCTGGCTGCCGTACGGCTGCGATCGGGCGGCGGCATGCGGCGTGCAGATCGGGTCCATCGTCAACGCCACGGAAGCCGATGACCTGCTCGCGTGGGCACGCTCGCACGGGGGGTGAGCGAGCGCATCGGTCATACTGGACAGCCTGAACCGAAGGAGATACGCATGTCCGTCGCCCGCGTCACCGAGCTGAGCTGCACGTCCACCGAGTCATTCGAGGACGCCATTCGCCAGGGGATCGACCGCGCCGGCAAGACGCTGCGCCAGGTACGCAGCGCCTGGGTAAAGGAGCAGCGCGTCAACGTCGGCCGCGACGGCAGCCTCGAGTTCCAGGCCAACATCCTGGTGACCTTCGTCCTCGAGGACTGACCTCGGGTTGACTCCTCACCAGGGCGGCGCCAGGGCCTCCATCGTGGCGCGGTCGGCCTGGAGGCCAGTCGCAGTGAGGGGGATCAGCGCCACGTGGTCGGCTCCGGCGTCGAGCATGGCACGCAGCCGCGCGCGCACGCGCGCACCGTCGCCCCACGCCACCAGCGCGTCGACCAGGCGGTCCGAGCCGGGCGGCGCCAGGTCCTCGTCGCCGAAGCCGTGCTCGGCGAGGTTGGCCAGGTAGTTCGGCAGGCCGAGGTAACGATCCAGGTACCGACGCGCCGCGCGGCGCGCGGCGTCCGGATCGGCCTGGAGCACGCAGGCCTGGCTGACGACCAGCAGCGGCCGCGGCCGCCCGGCCGCCGCCGCGGCGGCGGCCAGGATGGTGCGCGCCTGGGCCACGTACCCAAGCGGCACCAGGTAGGGAAACGCGCCGTCGGCGCGGGTGGCCGCCAGCTCGAGCATGCGACGTCGCAGCGCGGCCAGCACCAGCGGCGCGTGTCCGTCTGGAGCCGGCGCCCGGTACTCCGCCGATGCGAGCGCGTCGAGGTAGTCGCGCATCGCCGTCAGCGGACCGCGATACGTATGGCCGCGCACCTCGCTGACCGTGTCCCGATGGCTGGCGCCCAGGCCCAGGATCATTCGCCCGCCCGACAGCTCGTGCACCGTCGTGGCGCCGGCCCGCATGGCCACCGCATCCCTGCCGTAGATGACCGCGATCCCGACCCCCAACCGGATGCGCCGCGTCTGCGCAGCCAGGTGGCCGAGCAGCGTGAACGGGTCGCGCCCGGCGGTTTCCTGAGTCCACAGCACGTGGTAGCCGCCCGCCTCCGCGGCGCGGGCGAAGGCGACGACCTCGTCGCCTGGCAGCCGGTCGAAGTTCGACCAGACGCCGGCAGGGCCGATGCGGCCCCCGGGTTGCGTCACGCGCGGCAGGCTGGCCGGCTCAGGCGGGTTCGGCCAGGCCGATGCGCCCGCCGCTGCGCGTGAAGCGCGCGCGGTAGACCGGATTCGAGACCCGGCTGTTGACCGCCGGCGCGTCCAGCGCGCGGCCGGACCGCGGCGGGAGGTAGCGCCCGCGCTCGGTGATCGCCTGCGCCAGCTCGGAAGCGCTCAACGGACCGCGCTCGGCGATGACCGCCGCGATCTCCTCGTGCAGCGGAACGCGTGGGCCGCCGCGCCGCTGCCTTGCGGGCCTGGCGCCCTCTGCCGCCTGCTTGCGCGGCCGTCCCGGCCGGCGCTTCGGCGTTTCGGTCGCGACCGCGGCCGGCGTCTGCCTGCCCTCCGCAGCTTCGGACGACGGCCGGGGAGCGCCACTGTCCGCCGCGGTCGTCAGCGCGTCGACCCGCCTGGTCAGCTCGTCCAGTCGCGATGACAGCTGGCGCAGGGCATCGGGCTTGGGCGACGCGTCCGTGCCGGCACGCGCGGCATCCAGGCGCTCCTCGACCCAGTGCGTCACCAGCTCGCCGGGTCGCACCCCCGCCTCGGCGGCGAGCAGCTTCAGCGCGGAGAGCCGCCGCGGATCGAGCCGGATCGACATCCCGCCGTCGTCGGAGCGCGCCGTGTAGGACCGTCCCTGCGGACGCGGGGCGTAGCCGCGTCCACCGGCCCGCTCGCCGAAGTCGCGCGCGGGCCGCTCCGCGAAGTCGCGCGGCGGTCGCTCCGCGAAGTCGCGCGGGGGCCGCTCCGCGAAGTCGCGTGGCGGTCGCTCGGCGCGGTCGCGGTCGCGCGGCGGTCGGTCTGCTCGTCCCCCAGCCTGGCGACCGCCACGGCGGTCGGCTCGTCGGTCGTATGCCATGGTCGCGAACGATAGACGGTCGCACGCGAAGGCGCCAGAGCCGAGCGGCCGTGCCCGAGCCTAGAAGCCGCTGCTCCCCCCGCCGCCCCCGCCGCCGCCCCCGCCGCCGAAGCCGCCTCCACCGCTGGAGCTCGACGGCGGGCTGCTGCCGACGCTGCCCATGGCCGAGAACATTCCGCCGATGTCCGGCGTGCCGGATCCGGAGAAGAGCCCGCCCAGCCCACCACCGGCGCCCGCACCCATGAGCCCGGACGACGAGGACGAGCCGGTGGAGCCCATCCAGACCGGGTAATACGCGGGGGCGCCGGTCTGGCGCGCTTCGGCCAGGCCGCGCTCGACCAGTGCCGCGACCTCCTTCTGCAGGCCCAGGGCGAAGCCCCACACCACCAGCTTGTCGGGCGTGTCGGCGAGGACCGCCACCGCGTCGTCGGTCACGGCCTGCTCGACGCTGCGCGACAGCTCCATCGTCTTCTTGAGCGTTCGGCGATAGGCCTTGAGCATCGCGTCGACGTAGGCGCCCTGCGACGTGCGCTGCGACATGGCGTTGCCCAGCACGACCGTCACCAGGCCGCCGATCGCCAACGCGATGCCCACCAGCGTCAGGCCGCTCATCGGGATGGCGTAACCACCGAACAGGCACAGGCCGGCGACCACCAGCTCGCCGATGCCGATGGCCACCCACTTCGTGATCAGCGGCGACGGCAGGCGCGCCAGCCAGCCCTGCCTGACGGCGTCTTCGTCAAGTCGCTTCTTTACGCCGGAGAGGTCGCCGTTGAGGTCCCACAGCCGCTCGCGGGTGAGCTCGCCGCCGACCGCGTTCTGCCGGATCGTCTCCCAGGCCACCGCCTCGGCCTTGGCCAGCCGGGGAGCGTCCGGAGGTGGCTGCTGCTTCACGTCGATGGCGGGATCCAGCAATGGATCGGGGTCGTCATCGGACTTGCGCTTGCGCACCTGGTCCAGGTTGCGGAACGCGATGTAGCCTGCACCGGCGAGCTCGACCAGGATCGTGTTCACGCTGTGCTGGGTCGCCTTGCCGTCGCGGACCACCGTGGCCAGCGGCGGCGTCATGCCCGCCGGTGGCCCGGCCATGAGCACCGATTCGGAGTCCACCAGCTCGGGGTCGTCGCCGTAGCGACGCCAGGTCAGGTACCCGGCGCCGACGCTGAGCAGGAGGACCATGATCCCGCCGGGGATGCCGATCCAGGCGTTGATCGCCCGCAGCAGGTTGAGCTTGTCGGTGGCCGATGGCGTGACGGCCGCATCGACCAGCACCATGGCGGCGATGAGCCCGGCGCCCGGGTTGCCCTCCCTGATGGCGGGGATGATCGCCTGCTCGCGCACCGCCTGCTGCGCGTCGCGGCCCAGGTAGGCCCCGAGGAAGCCGCTCCCGGCGTAGGTGCTCACCACGCCGTGCTGGAAGCTGGCGTCCTCGAAGGTGAGCATGATGACCAGGCCGTCGTCGTAGCCTCGGCGACCGACGCCCCACTCATCCATCAGGCGCCGGGCATCGGCCAGGTTCGAGTCGTCGTTGACGGACCTGTCGATACGAACGTAGATCGCCGTCTCTGCCCCGGAGCGCTGCTCGATGGCGTCGATCTGCTGCTCCAGGAGCGCCTCGTCCTCCGCGGTCAGCGCGCCGGCCGGGTCGTAGACCGCCTGGTTCTCGGTCGGGGGAGGGAAGGTGGCGTCGCTGGCACCCAGGACGCTGGGCAGCCACTGGGCCAGCAGCGCGGCGATGACGAACGCCGCAGCGATGCTCGGGATGATCCATCGGCGCACGATCCAAGGATACGCCGCGCCGAGCGCCCACCCCGGCCGGAGTTGGCATGCGTCGTGCGTGTCCAGCCCTCCGAACACCCTACGCGAGGTTCGCGGCGCAGCGCGTCGCCTGCAGTGGCCCTCCCGGGCCGACCGCCTCGCAGCGAAACCCACACGGAGCAGTCACCCCTTGTCTCGATTTCCCGCGGCGCTGCGCGCCGCCCTCTTGGCCGCCGCCGCCCTGCTGGCCCTTGTCGGGCCCGGGATCGCGGGCAGTCCTGGCTTCCGGCCGATCTCCGGCATGCTGCTGCCGTCACGCCCGGAGCAGGCCGTGCTCGGCAGCCGCCTGGCACCCCGCGACGGCCCCTCCGACCTGCGTGACGAACTCGAGCGCAGATCGATCAGCATCCGGAGGGCGCTGCGCACGCCGGCTGCGTCCCCGTCGGCCACGGCCGTCCCGCCCGCCACGCCCCAGCCCGAGCCGTCGCCGCAATGGCCGGTGGTGACCGGCCGCGCCAGCAGCTACTCGAGCACGGCCGGCTACGATGGACAGCCGGTGATCGCCCTGCCGGGGGCCATGGGCGGTCGCTACACCGGCGCGATCCAGGGGTACGCCACCGTCTGCGCGGACCGCTGCGCGCGGCTGGCGGTGGTCGACTGGTGCGACTGCTATTGGGGCAGTGCCGACCAACGGGTGGTGGACATCTCCCACGCGGCGTGGCCGCTGGTCAGCGACCAGCCACTCTCGCGCGGGATCATCGAGGTGCGCGTCATCCTGGACGATCCGCACCTGGCCGCGACCTGGTGGGGCGGCTGAGCCCAGCCGCCGAGCCCGCCCCTAGGAGCAGCTGACGGTCACCGATGCCGGCTCGTCGAGCAGCCCGCTGATCCGCTCGCTGAACGTGCCGCTGGCGCCGCCCTCCAGCGGCCCGGCGGTGATCGACCGCCGTCCGACGACGCGGCCTCCGGCGTCGAGCGCCTGCAGCTGGCACTTGGCGTAGCCGCGCGACGTCCCCTCGTTCTCCACCGTCAGCGTCACCTCGGTGCCGTTGGGCGGCGAGCTCTCGAAGCGCACGACGTTGCCGCTGTATGGCCCGATGCCTCGCATCGCCAGGCTGGCCCACACGGCCAGCGCGATCACGCCGGCGATGATGGCCACCGCGACCGTGCCGTGGTACTGGCTCGCCGACGGCGTTGCCATCCCGGCGCGGTTGCAGACCTCGCAGATGGATTCGTCCGGACCGATCTCGCGGCCGCACTTGTAACAGTGCCGCGGCGGGCGACGCTCCACGTCGGCCATGGGGGAGCTCACGAGGCGGGCTCCAGCCGCTCGCCGGCCTCGATGCGCAGCGGCAGCCAGTTCTCCTGCGGCGCCAGCGGGCAGCTCCAGCGCGGGTCGTAGACGCAGGACGGGTGGTAGGCGTAGTTGAAGTCCAGCACCAGCTCGTCGCCCTGCGAGCCGAGGTCCGCGCCCTTGGCCGAGTCCCACAGGTAGCGGCCGCCGCCGTACGACTCCTGCCCGCTGGTCGCGTCGCGGAACGGGATGAAGATGCCACCGGCGTACTCGTTCAGCCAGTACACCGCCAGCCGCCCCTCGGCCCCGGCGACCCGCAGCTCGACCCAGCCGATCCGCGAGAAGGGCATGGCGTCACCCTCACCGGAGCGCGGCAGGTCGAGCGGCGGCGCGTGGGGATCGGGAATCAGCGGCGCCGTGAGCCGGAGCTCCGGGTCGTGGCGCCAGTAGGCGAGCCCCGGGAAGTCGCGCCGCTCGTCAAGCGGGACGGGCGAGGAGGGGTGCTCGGCGAAGAGGCGGTCCTTGGCGGCGCGGAAGGCCACCAGGCGCAGCTGCGGCGCGCGCCGGTCGCTGCGCAGCGCCGCGTACATGCTCGCCACGCGACGGCGCCAGTCGGCCAGGTCGAGGTGCTCGGACATCGGGCAACAGGATACGGGCGGGACGCGTCGAGCGCCGCCGCCCGCATCGGGCCGTCATCCGACCGCGTTCAGATCAGGCCGTTGTCCTGCAGGAATTGGGCGGCCACGTCGGCCGCATCCTCCTGGTTGGTGACCACCGCCACGCCCAGCTCGGTGAGCGCCTCGGTCGTCAGCTTGGCCGTGACCGGGTCGAGCACCGACGCGAGGTCGGGAGCGGCATCGGCCAGCTCCTGGCTCACCACCGGCACGATGTTCTGCGCCGGTTGCAGCGCCTTGTCGTCCTCGAGCAGCACGAAGTTGAAGGTCGCGATGTCCGGCTGGGTGGTGCAGACCTGCGCGACGTCGATGGCGCTGTTGTTGAGCGCCTGCGCCATTTCGGTGCTGCACGGCGACAGGCTCTCGACGTCCAGCTGGCTGATGTCGATGCCGTAGGTGTCCTTCAGGCCCGGCCCGCAGACGGGGTTCTCGGGACAGGCCGGCGCCAGGCCCCAGACCAGCTGATCCGCCACTGCGGCCAGATCGCTCATCGTCTGAAGGTCGAACTGGTCGGCCGTCTCCTGCCGCACGACCCAGCCGTCGGCATCGGTCCCGGGCGAGAAGTCCAAGGCGGTGAAGCCCTTGGCCTCGAGGGCCGCCTGCATGTTGTCCCACGTCTCCTGCGGGTCCGACGAGACATCGGCTTCCAGGAACGAGGTCAGTCCACCCAGGTACTCCGGCACCAGGTTGACCTCGCCGCTGTTCAGCGCGGCCTGCACGGCCGGGCGCTCGCCGATCTCCAGATGGCGCTCGACGTCGTAGCCCGCGGCTTCCAGCGCCTGGGCGTAGATCTCGGCCACGACCGCGGCCTCGTAGAAGCCGGCGGAGCCGACCTTCACCGTCGGCAGCTCGGCCGCCTGGCTCTGGCTGGCCGATGCTCCGGTGGTGGCTGATGGTGAGCTGCTGCCCCCACCCGACGAGCAGGCGCTCAGGACGAGCGCCAGCGTCGCCGCCCCGAGGGCGAGCGTGCGGTACATCCGCATTGGGTCCTCCTTGTGATCCGGGCTTGCTTCGCCGCCCGCGCGGCGTCCGGCCAGTCTACCCCGTGCCGAACAACCTGTAATAGGCATCACACCGGTTACAGGTTCAGCGACCTCGCTCCGTCACCATCCGGGCCTGCCGGCCTCGGCCGTCTGCCTCGTCGCCCGCCCCGCGGCAGCCCCGCGCAGCCCCGGCGAAAGGGCACGGCGCTGCAGCCAGGCGAAGGCGAGCTCGGTGAGCAGCGCCAGCGCGGCGACCATGAGGGCAGCGGCGAAGACGCGCACCTGGTCGTTCAGGAAGAGCCCCTGGATGATGTAGTGGCCCAGCGTGCCGGCGCCGACCAGTGCGGCCAGCGGCGTGGTGGCGACGACCGTCACCGCCGAGGTGCGGATGCCGGCCAGGATGACCGGCAGCGCCACCGGTACCTCGACACCGAACAGCAGCTGCCTCTCGCGCATGCCCATCCCGCGGCCCGCCTCGCGAAGGTCGGCGTCGACCTCGGCCAGGCCGGCATAGGTGTTGGTCACGATCGGCGGCACGGCCAGGGCGACGAGCGCGACGAAGCCGGGCAGGAACCCGATCCCGGCGCGCTGGAAGGCGAAGGTGGTCAGCGGGTAGACGATCCCCAGCCAGCCCAGCGACGGGACGGCGCGCCCGATGTTGCTGACGTTGACCGCCAGGCGCGCGAATCGACCGGTGTGGCCGATGTAGAGGCCCAACGGCAGGGCGATGACGATCCCGGCCGCCAGCGAGGCGGTGGCCAGCGTCAGGTGCTCCCACAGGTGCACCGGGATGCCGTCGCGGCCGCTCCAGTGGGCGGGGTCGGCGAACCAGGCGGCGACATCGGCCAGGAATTCCATCGGCCTAGCCCACCCGTGCTCGCGCCCACGGCGTCAGCCGGCGCTGCACCGCGGTCAGCCCCAGGTCGGCAAGCGCGGACAGGACAACGACGAGGATGACGCCGGTCCAGGTCGCGGTGGGGAAGCCGCGCTGGATGCCGATGTTGACGATCAGGTACCCCAGCCCGCCCATGCCGATCAGCGTCGCGATGGTCGCCAGGCCGATGGTCGATACGGTCGCGATTCGCAGCCCGGCGACGATGACCGGCAGGCCGATCGGCAGCTCGACCCGCCACAGCCGCTGCCAGTTGCTGTAGCCCATGGCGGTCGCGGCCTCGACCACCTCGGGCGGCACTGACTCGAGCGCCGCCACGACGTTGCGAACCAGGATCACCAGCGTGTAGCTGACCAGGGCGATCTCGGCGGTCAGCAGCGAGAGGCCGGTGAGCGGGATGAGCAGCACGAACAGGGCGATGCTGGGGATGGCGTACAGCGTGCCCGTCAGGCCGATGACGGTGCCGTACAGCCGCGGGCGCCGGCGGATCAGGAGCGCCAGCGCGAACGAGATGAGGAAGCCGATGACCACCGCGATGACGGTGACCAGCAGCTGCTCGCCGATGCGGCGGCCCAGCTGGTCGAGGTTGTCGAGGACCCACTCCGGCCGGAAGAAGGGCTGCCCGGGCGTCACGGTGGCGGCTCCGCGGCCGGCACGGGTGCCGGCTCCTGGCGCACCGGGGCGCGCAGCAGCTCGCCGATGGCCTCCACGCTGACCAGGCCAATGACCGACTGGCGCTCATCGACAACCACCCCGAGCTGCACGCTCGAGGAGAGCAGCGCAGAGAGCGCGTCGCGCAGCGTCGTCTCCGGCTCGACGGTGGGGGAGAGCGGCCCGCCGGGGGGCGCCGACAGCGGGCCGTCGCCGGCCAGATCGTCACGGTCCAGCCAGGCCAGTGGCCGGCGTCGGTCGTCGACGAGCAGGGCGTAGTCAAGCTGGCCGCCCGGCTCCAGGCGCGAGCGGGCTGCCGCCCGATCCTCGCCGAGGCGCACGACGATCGGCTCGATCAGCGGCACGTCGCGGACCCGGCCCAGCGAGAGCCGCTTGAGACCGCGATCGGCGCCGACGAAGCGCTCGACGAACTCGCTCGCCGGCTGGGCCAGGATGGCATCCGGCGTGTCGTACTGGGCCAGGATCCCGCCGCGCTGCAGGATGGCGATGCGGTCGGCCATCTTGATCGCCTCGTCGACGTCGTGGGTCACGAAGACGACCGTCTTGCGCACCTGCGCCTGCAGCCGCAGGAACTCGTTCTGGAGCCGATCGCGCTGGATCGGATCGACCGCCGCGAAGGGCTCGTCCATCAGCATCAGCGGCGGATCGGCCGCCAGCGCGCGCGCCACGCCGATGCGCTGGCGTTCGCCGCCGGAGAGCGCCGCCGGGTAGCGGGCGGCGTACTCGCCCGGCTCCAGGCCCACCATGGCGAGCAGCTCCTCGACCCGCGCCAGGATGCGGGCCGCGGGCCAGCGCAGCAGGCGCGGCACGACGGCGACGTTCTCGGCGACGGTCAGGTGTGGGAAGAGCCCGACCTGCTGGATCACGTAGCCGATCCGGCGGCGCAGCTCGACCGCGGGCAGGCTCGCAACGTCGCGGCCGTCGAGCGTCACCCGCCCCGAGGTCGGTTCCACCAGGCGGTTGATCATGCGCATGGTGGTCGTCTTGCCGCAGCCGGACGGGCCGACCAGCACGCAGATCTCGCCGGCGCCGATGGTGAGCGACAGGTCGTTCACGGCAGGGGCGGTCCCGGCCGGCCCGAAGCGCTTGGTCAGATGCTCCAGCGCCACGACCGCCGCCCCGGTCGCGTGTCGCACGGCCTCGCTCACGCGTGAATGATAGGGATCAGCGCTGTCAGGGCTCGGCGGCGCTGCCCTGCAGGCGGTAGATGCGTACCCCGGGGTTGGCATAGACCTGCACCAGGTCACCACCCTCGCCGAAGCTGGTGGGCGTGGTGCAATCGGCGGGACGCCCCGCGTCGAGAAGGTAGTCCGCCCCGAGCTGGCGCATGAGCCGGACGGTCAGGCCGACGTCGCCGGCGCAGTACATGTCGTGCACCTGGCGGGCGCGCTCGTCCGGGTCGTAGCCCAGGTTGGCGACGTACGGCGTGTAGGTCAGGAGGCGCAGCCGGCCGGCGGCATCGGTGGGGGAGTTGAGCCAGCCGTCGGTGGCGAACACCGCGTCGCCCGGCGTGTTGTCGGCGATCCATTCGGCCGCCGCGGCGCCGTTCCAATCCATCAGCTGCTCGCGGTTCCAGGCGGTCCAGCCGGCCACGAGCAGCGGCGAGGGCACGCTGAGCAGCAGCACCAGCCCGACGGCCGGCCACGGCCAGCGACGGATCAGCCACGCCGCCAGCAGGGCGACCGCGATCCACATCGCCTGGAAGTACTTGTTCATGTCGAAGGCGATGACGCTGAACTGCAGCAGGTTGGGGATCGCGAACAGGGCCGCGACCCAGGCGCCCAGGAAGAGGCGCCACGGCGTGCGCGGCACGAGCAGCGCGGCCACGGCGAGCAGGAAGGGCACGCCCAGGTTGGTCACGTAGAAGAAGGCGACCGCCGCCGGCCCGTCGGCCAGCGGCGCCGACTCCCAGCCGAGCACCGCCTTCAGCGCGCCGGAGCCGCTGGCCTGCAGCACCGGGGTCAGC
This sequence comes from Candidatus Limnocylindria bacterium, assembly GCA_036375355.1. Taxonomy (GTDB): domain Bacteria; phylum Chloroflexota; class Limnocylindria; order QHBO01; family QHBO01; genus DASURX01. The sequence continues at coordinate 506 of DASURX010000052.1, read as the reverse complement.
GCGAACGGCGCGGCCAGCACGAGCGGAGCGAGCATGGCCAGCGCGTTGCGCGGCGTCCGCGCGTCCGTCAGCCGGCCCCCGCCGACGACGTACAGCAGCGCAAGCAGCCAGAAGGCCGGGAAGTAGAAGAAGTGGAACGGGGCCAGCAGCGCGCCCAGAACGCCGGCCAGGCCGATGAGCAGCGGGCGGTCGCGCCAGCCTCGGCGCCGCGCGGCCGCAGTCGGGAGCCCGGCGACCAGCAGCAGCATGGCCCCGACCAGGATCGGCAGGCCGGCGGTGGTGGCCCGGTGCGCCAGCAGCCCGGTGGAGAGGACCGAGGGGATGCTGAAGTACGGCCACTCGGTAAGCCACTGGTTGTCGTAGCTGTTGCCCTTGATCAGCTCGACGAGGTCGCCCGCCGCCGCCGGCGCGTTGGGCGCCGCCGGGTCGACTGTCATGTCTCCGACGAGGCGGATCCAGCCCAGCCCGCCGGCAAGCACCGCCAGGAGCGCGGCGGTCGTCGCCGC
>DASURX010000051.1:0-44381 GCA_036375355.1 Candidatus Limnocylindria bacterium | reverse complement strand
AGGCTCAGCTCGTCGGCGCGCAGCCGCACGCGCATCCCTTCCTGGTCCTCCAGCCGCACCAGCTCGCCGGCCGCCTCCTCCCCGAAGGCGATGACGGCGTCGAGGCTCTCCCCGTACTTGCGCTTCAGGTCGTAGAGCAGGGCCAGGCGCTCCTCGGCCGCCACTCGTGTGGCCGGATCGAGGTCGATCCGCTCCGCGGCATCCGCCATGTCGCGCGCCAGCTCGCCCGCCTCGGCCTCCAGGCCGGCGGCGCGCTCCTCCAGCGCGGCGAAGCGCTCATCGTGCGCGGCCGCGGCACCCAGCGAGGCGCGCACCCGGCGCAGGGCGTCCAGCCCGGCCTCGTCGTCGCGCAGCGCGGCGAGCGCGTCCGCGGCTGCCCGGGCGATCGTCTCGGCGTGCACGGCGGCGCGCAGCTGGCGCTCGAGCTCCTCATCCTCCCCCGGCCGCAGCCGCGCTGCGGCAATCTCGTCGGCCTGGTGGCGCAGCAGCTCCGTGCGCCTGGCGAGCTCGTGCGCGTCGGTGAGCAGCTCGGACGCCCGGGCCACGACCGCGCGCCAGGCGCGGTGCGCGTCGCCGACGGCATTCACCAGCGCGGCGTGCTCGCCGAAGCGGTCGAGCAGCGCCAGCTGCCGGTCCGGCTCCAGCAGGCGTTGCTGCTCGTGCTGGCCGTGGATCTCCGCCAGCCGCGTTCCGAGCGAGGCGAGGCCGCCGACCGTCACGCTGCGATCGTTGACGCGCACCAGGGAGCGGCCGTCGGCGCTCACCTCGCGCCGCACGATGGCCTGGCCCTCGCCCGCGGCGATCGCGTCGGCCAGCGGGTCGTCGTCGGCCGCTGCGACCGCGTCGAAGACGGCCTCGACGCGAACGGCATCGGTCCCCGCCCGGACCAGCTCGCTCGTCGCCCGCGCGCCGAGCGCGAGCGCCAGCGCGTCGACCACCAGCGACTTGCCGGCGCCCGTCTCCCCGGTGAGCACCGTGAAGCCCGGTGCCAGGGCCAGGCGGGCGCGTTCGATGACCGCCAGGTTCTCGACGGTCAGCTCGAGCAGCGCCATGCGGTGGGCGGGCTCAGTACGGCAGCCGGGACGCCTTGGTCCGCAGCAGGTCGTAGAAGGGCGTCGAGCCGGTCGGCTCCACCAGGCGCAGCGGCTTCGCCAGGGCGCGCACCTCCACGCGATCGCCGTCGCGCAGCGGAATGTCGCCCTGACCGTCGAATGAGACCACCGCGCCGCTTCCCGCGTTCCGCAGCCGCAGGCTCACGACGTGGTCCTCGCCGGCGACCACGCTGTGCAGCGCGGTGAGGTAGGCGGCAACCGGGGTGATCACCATGTTGCGCAGCCGCGGGTCCAGGATCGAGCCGCCGGCCGAGAAGGAGTAGGCGGTCGAGCCGGTCGGCGTGGCGACCACCACGCCATCGGCCACGTAGGTGGCCAGGTGGCTGCCGCTGACGTCGACCTCGACCTGGATCATGCGCACGTGCTGCCCGCGCGCGAGCACGACCTCGTTCAGGCATGCGTGCGTCTCGCTTCGGCCGTCGCCGGTGACGAGCGTGGCGGCAATGCGGAAGCGCTCCTCCAGGCTGAAGTCGCCGCTCGCCAGCTGGTCGAGGGCGCGCTCCAGCCCATCGGTCTCCACCTTGGCCAGGAAGCCGACCCGGCCCAGGTTGACGCCCAGCGTCGGCACGCCGGAGTCGCCGATCGCGCCCGCCGTGCGCAGGAAGGTGCCGTCACCGCCCAGGACGCAGATGAAGTCGGTCTCCGCCGACGCAGCCCCGATCGCCTCCTTCTCCTCGGCAGCGCTCTGCCAGGCGTCCACGCCGTGGGCGGCGCACCAGGCCAGGGCACGCTCGAGCACGGCGGCAGCGTCGGGATCGGTGGGGTTGTAGGCGAAGCCGATGCGCATCTAGGCGTCCGCCGTGCGCTCGACACCCACGCTGCCGTTGCCCGTGCTTGCGGCCTCCACCCCTTGAGCCGTTGGACCGATGCCGAGGCGGGCGGCGATCTCCGCCACCTCGCGCCGCAGCGCCACGATCTCGGAACCCACGTCCTCCTGCACCGCCGCGTAGGAGCGGTCCAGCCCCGCGGCGATCAGCGCGCGCATCAGGCTCGACGGCGAGACGCCACGCGCGTGTGCCGCCGCCTCGACCCGCTCCATCAGGGCGTCCGGCATGCGCAGCGACACGATCTGGCGCATGGTGTCCGGCGCCGGCTCGTGCATGGGCGGTGGCAGGACGTCGAGCCCTTCGAACCCGACGCTCAGCTGCTCGGTGCGCGGCGACGCGTTCCGCTTTCTCATTCGTCGTGCATCGTAGTACGCGACGGTTACCCCGAGACGCCCGATGCGCCCGTCACCCGCTCGACCGCCTCGCTCCAGGCGGTCGGGTCCGCCGCCCGCTCGGGCGCGCCCAGCAGGGCCAGGAACTCGACGTTCCCGTCCCCGCCGGCCAGCGGCGAGCGAATGAGCGCCATCGGCCCGAAGCCCGCGCGGCGTGCGTCGTCGCTAAAGCGCAGCAGCACGCCGCGATGCACCTCCGGATCGCGCACCACCCCGCCGCGCGGCACGCTGCCGCGCCCCGCCTCGAACTGCGGCTTGACCAGGGCCACGACCCCGCCGTCCGGCGTCAGCAAGGAACGCACCGCGGGAAGGATCAGCCGCAGCGAGATGAACGACAGGTCCAGCGTGGCCAAGTTGATCGGCTCCGGCAGCCCCGCGAGCGTGCGCAGGTTGGTGCGCTCCATGCTGACCACCCGCGGATCCGCGCGCAGGCGCTCGAGCAGCTGCCCGCGCCCGACGTCCACCGCGTAGACGACGCGCGCGCCGCGGCTCAGCAGGACATCACTGAATCCCCCCGTCGAGGCGCCCGCATCCAGGCAGGCCTGCCCCGCAGGGTCCACGCCGAAGGCATCCAGCGCGGCCTCGAGCTTCTCGCCGGCACGCGACGCCCATCGCGGCCGGGACACCAGCGTCAGCGCGGCATCCGGGGCCACCAGCTGGCCCGGCTTGAGGTTCCGGTCGGCAGCCCCCGCCAGCTCGACCTGTCCGGCGAGCAGGAGCGCCTGCGCCTGCGCGCGCGAGGCCGCCAGACCTTGCTCGACCAGGAGTTGGTCGAGCCGCACGCGACCGGGGCGAGTCATCGGCGCTACAGCCCGCGGAGGACGCGGGCGGGGTTGCCGCCCAGCCAGGTGCCGTCACCGAACTGCGGATCGTCGGCGAGGTAGGGCTCGCCGGCGATCATCCGGCGCTTGTGCTCGCTCATCGGCGCCGGGTGCGCCACGCTCAGGAGGCGGCCGGCTCGGTTGGCACGCGATCGGGCCGGGGCTCGGCAGCGCCACCCAGGCCCAGCGCCTCGCGCACGCGCTCGTGGATGCCCTCCGCGTCGATGCGCTGCTGGCGGCGCAGGTCCTCGACCGCGCCGTGGTGCACGAAGCCGTCGGCCAGCGCCACCTTCAGCATCGGTGCATGGATGCCGGCGCGGTTGAGGGCATCGAGCACGCCGTCGCCGAAGCCACCCATCGCCGCCGATTCCTCGGCGGTGACGACCAGCCGCTTGCCCGCGGCGTGCTCGGCCACGCTGGCCTCGTCGAGCGGCTTCGCCCAGCGCGCATTGACGACGGCTGCCGACACGCCTTCGCGCGCCAGCCGCTCGGCGACCACCAGCAGGCGCTGCACGATCGGCCCCAGGCCGATGAGCAGGACGTCGTCCCCGCCGCGCAGCAGCTCGGCGCGTCCGACCTCGAGCGGGGTGCCGGCCCGGTCCGGGAGATCCTCGCCCGCGTCGCGCGGGTAGAGCAGCGCCATCGGTCCCGGATGGGCCATGGCCGTCGCGAGCAGGTCGCGCAGCTCCTGTTCGTCCTTTGGCGAGGCGATGGCCAGGTTCGGAAGCGCTCGCATGGCCGGCAGCATGAACATGCCCTGGTGGCTCGTGCCGTCCTCGCCCACCAGCCCGGATCGGTCGAGCGCCAGGACCACCGGCGCGTCGTTCTGGCAGACGTCGTGGACCAGCTGGTCGTAGGCGCGCTGGCTGAAGGTGGAGTACAGCGCCACCACCGGACGCAGGCCGGCCAGCGCCAGGCCGGTGGCCATGGTGACCGAGTGCTGCTCGGCGATGCCGACGTCGAAGAATCGGTCCGGGAAGCGCTCGCAGAAGCGGGCCAGCCCGGTGCCGGTCGGCATGCCGGCGGTGATGGCGCAGATGCGCGCATCGGCCTCCGCCAGATGCACCAGCTCCTCGACGAAGGCCTGGGTGTAGGTCTTGGGCTTGCGCCTCGGCTCCGTCTCGGCCGGCAGCGGCTCCTCGGTCGGGTCGATCAGGCACAGGTCGATGGGCGGAAGGCTGGCCCCGTGGAACGACACGCTGTCCCGCTCGGCCGGCGCGTAGCCGCGCCCCTTGACGGTCTTGACGTGCACCAGCACCGGCGCCCGCAGCGCGAAGGCACGCTCGAAGGTCTCCTCCATCTCGCCGATGTCGTGGCCGTCGAGGACGCCGATGTAGGTGATCCCCATGTCCTCGAAGAAGCCGACCGAGGCCCAGGTGCGCTTGAAGCCCTCCTTGGCCCAGCCCAGCACCTCGAAGGCAGGCTTGCCGACCAGCGGCACCCTGGGCAGCAGCCGCTGGGTCGCCGACTTGGTCTCCTGGTAGGCGCGCGTCAGGCGCAGCTTGTTGAGCCGCGTCGAAAGGCCGCCAACCGAGGGGCTGATGCTCATCTCGTTGTCGTTCAGGACGATCAGCAGCGGGTGGCGCACGTGCCCAAGGTGGTTCAGCGCCTCCAGGGTCAGCCCGCTCTGCAGCGCGGCGTCGCCGACCACCACCGCGATGCGCTGCCGGCGCAGCGGGTCCCCTGCCGGGCGCAGGTCGCGCGCTGCCGCCAGGCCGACCCCGATGCTCACACCCGTGCCGGCATGTCCGCCGTCGAACACGTCGTGCTCGCTCTCGCTGCGCCGCGGGAAGCCGCCCACGCCGTTCACCTGGCGCAGGCTGTCGAAGCTGTCGCGGCGTCCGGTGAGCAGCTTGTGCGCGTACGCCTGGTGGCCGGTGTCCCACACCAGCCGGTCGCGCGGCGAGTCCATGAGGCGGTGCAGCGCGAGCGTCAGCTCCACCGTCCCGAGTGAGCTGGCGAGGTGGCCGCCGGTTCGATGGACGGTCCGGATCATCTTCTCGCGCAGCTCGGCGGCCAGCGATTCGAGCTCGCTGGCGCTCAGGCCGCGCAGCTGCGCCGGGTCGTTCAGGGTATCGAGCATCGCCTCCAATGACTCCGTGAAAGGGCGGGCGAAAGTATAGCCCGATGCATGCGAGGGTCCCTTCGGGACGCCAGAGCTCTGGCCGATGTCACGCCAGCGGCTTGTGGAAGAAGTAGGAGGTCTTCTGGATCTCGTACCCCTCGCGCTGGTAGAACCGATGGGCCCGCTCGCGGGTCACCCGCGAGCCGACCAGCATGGCCACGCAACCCCTCTCCACGGCCCAGGCCTCGGCGGCGACCAGCAGGTCCCGCCCGATCCCGTCGTTGCGGAAGCGTTCGTCCACTACCAGGCCCATGACCTGGGCGCTCAGCGGCGCCAGCAGGCTGCGCTTCAGCTCCACGTGCACCCAGCCGATGGGCCGATCCCCATCGTCGGTGGCCACCAGGAGGGCGGCATCGCCGTTGGCGGTCACGGCCTGCAGCCGCTCCCCCGCCTCGTCGTCGCCAACCTCGTAGCCGAGCTGCCGGCTGAGCTCCGCCAGCGCGGCTGCGTCCGAGCCGCGCGGGGCGCGGACGGGCCTGGTCATCGGCCTAGCCATCCGCCTCCTGTACCGCGTCGTCGACGACGCCCCGGCCGAGCTGCGTGATCGTCAGCTCGGCCTCGCGCAGGCGCTGCTCGCACGCCGCGTGCAGCTCCAGGCCGCGGCGGTAGAGCGTGATGCTCTCCTCGAGCTGCAGGTTGCCGGCCTCCAGCGCCTGCACGATCTGCTGCAGCTCGCCGACCAGGTCGTCGAACGGCCGCCCGGCCAGGTCCTGCTCGCTCATCGGTCCTCCTGCTGCTCGGTCCTGGTGCTGCCTTCGACGCGGGCCTGCAGCACGCCGCGAGCGACCGTCACGCTGACGCCGCTGCCCGGCGGTGCCTGCTCGGGGTCGCGGACGACCGTCCCGTCGCCGAGGCGCGCGACCGCGTAGCCGCGCTCCAGCGTGGCGGCCGGCGAGAGGGTTCGGAGCGCGTCGCGCAGGGCGTCGAGGGTCATGCGCTGCTGCGCCGCGCGGGCCGCCAGGGCGCGATGTGCGCGGTCCAGCAGGTCCGCGGCGCGCTGGCGCGCGGCGCCGGCGTCGGGCGTCAGGCGGGCGAGCGCGCGTGCCTCTGCCTCCACCTGCCGCTGGCGCGCGTTAACCGCCGCCAGCAGGGCGCTCGAGGCGCGATCGCGCAGCCGGGCCAGGATGGCGGGCAGCTGGGTCGTGTCAGGCACCGCCTGCTCAGCGGCCGCCGACGGCGTGGGAGCGCGGACGTCCGCGGCGAAATCGGCGAGCGTCACGTCGCTCTCGTGCCCGACCCCCACGATGATCGGGACCGGCGAGGCGGCCACGGCACGGACCACCTGCTCGTCGTTGAACGACCACAGGTCCTCCAGCGACCCGCCGCCGCGCGCCAGGATCACCAGGTCCAGGTCCGGCTGCGCGTAGAGGCGGTTGAGGGCGCGCACGATGGCGCCGGCCGCGGTGGCGCCCTGCACGATGGTCGGCGACAGGATCAGCTCGGCCAGCGGGTAGCGGCGCCGCATGACGTTGCCGATGTCGCGCCACACCGCGCCGACCGGCGACGTGGCCACGCCGATGCGCCGTGGCCAGCGCGGCAGCGGCCGCTTGCGCGCGGCCTCGAACAGACCCTCGGCGGCCAGCTTCGCGCGCAGCGCCTCGTAGCGCTGGTGCAGATCCCCGGCGCCGGCGGGCGTCAGCGTCCAGACGTAGAGCTGGTACACGCCCTGCGGCTCGTAGGCTCGCAGCCGCCCGTGGCAGATGACCTGCATGCCGTGCTCGGGGCGGACGTTGGCCTGCGCCAGCTCCTCGCGGAAGAGCACCGCCCGCACCTGGCTGGCGGCGTCCTTCAGGGTGAAGAAGCAGTGGCCCGATGGCGGGAAGGACGGCTGGCTGACCTCGCCCTCGACCCACACGTCGGCGAGGGTGGGGTCACCGTCAAGCAGGGCGCGCACCCGGCGGTTGAGGTCGCTGACGCGCAGGATGCGCGGCATCGGTCGCGCGGGCGCGGTTCCGGGATCGGCCTCGGCCACCGGTCGTGCCGGCGGTTCCGCCGCAGGCTCCCGGATGCGACCGACGTCCCACAGCGTTGGCTGGTCGTCCATTGGCCCTACCTTACGCCGTCGCGGTCAGCAGTCGCGATCACCGGTCGGCTGCCTCGCGACTCCCGGTGTGCTACTGGAGCCGGGTCACGTACTCGCCGGTGCGGGTGTCGACGCGCAGCAGGTCGCCCTCGTTGACGAAGAGCGGAACCTGGACCACCAGCCCGGTCTCGACCGTGGCTGCCTTCTTGGCGCCGGTGGCGGTGTCGCCCGCAAAGCCGGGATCGGTCTGGGTCACCCGCAGGTCCACGGTCACGGGCAGGTCCACGCCGAGGACCTCGCCCTCGTACATCGAGACGAAGACCTCGGTGTTGTCCTTCAGGTAGCGCGCGTCGTCGCCCAGCATCTGCGCCGACACGGCGAACTGGTCGTAGGTCTCGTTGTCCATGAAGTGGTACGCGTCGTCATCCGAGTAGAGGAACATCACCTTGCGCTGCTCGACGCGAGCGCGCGGCCAGCGCGTGCCGGCCTGGAAGGTGCGCTCCACGATGTCGCCCTTCCGCACGTTCTGCAGCTTCATCCGGACCTGCGCCGATCCGCGCGCCATCTTGATGTGCGTCCAGTCGAGCACCTTCATGAGCTGCCCGTCCAGCTCGATGATCACGCCCTTCTTGATGTCACCGGTGTCGATCAACCACGTGCCTCCCGGGACCGATCCTTCTTCCCGCAGCGCCCAAGTCTAGGGCACCGCGGCCCCCCGCCTCACGCAGAGAGCAGCAGCTCCCGCGGCGAATGCGTGAGCCGGCGCGGGCCGGCCGCCTCCAGCACCACGGTGTCCTCGATCCGGATGCCGATCTCTCCCGGCAGGTACACGCCGGGCTCCAGGGTGAAGACCATCCCGGCCTGCAGCGGGCGATCCCAGGACTTCAGCATCGGGCTTTCATGGGTCTCCAGGCCGATGCCGTGGCCCAGCCCGTGGGTGAACGCCTCTCCACGGCCGCCCTCGGCCAGGCAGTCGCGCGCCGCGGCGTCGACGTCGCGTCCGGTGACGCCGACCGCAGCGGCCTCGAAGGCGCGCTGCTGGGCCTCCCGCACCGCCTCGTACCGACGTCGCGCCTCGGCGTCGGGCTCGCCGAAGAATATGGTGCGGGTCATGTCGCTCCGGTACCCGTCCACCTGGCAGCCGAAGTCCAGCAGCAGCGGGGCATCGGGCCGCACCGGGACATCTGAGGCGTGGCCGTGCGGCATGGCCGCCCGCGCCCCGACCAGGACGAGCGGGGTGAAGGCGGCGCCATCGGCCCCGCTGGCCCGGAAGAACGTCTCGATCTGCCAGGCCACCTCGCGCTCGGTCATGCCCGGGCGGACCGTTTCCAGCAGGTGCGCGAAGCAGCGATCCGTGAGCGCGCAGGCGCGCTCGATGGCACCCAGCTCGTCGGCGTCCTTGCGGATGCGCAGGTCGTCCAGCCCGGAATCCTCCGGCACCAGCTCCAGGCCCGCCGCCTCCAGCGCGGCCCACTGCGCATGGCTCAGGACCGATGCCTCGGCCCCAATCCGTCGCACGCCGATTTGCCTGGCCAGCGACGGCACCTCGACGTGCATCTCGCCCTGCGCCAGGCGCACCTCCCAGCCCGGGCACTGGCCCCCCGCCTGCTCGGTGTAGCGGGCATCGGCGAGGACGATCGCCCGGTCGCGTGTGACCAGGAGCGTGCCCGACCAGCGCGCGGTCGGCTCCTCGCCGGGCAGCAGCACGAACCCGGAGAGCCAGCGCTTGTTGGCCGTGCGGCTGACGAGCAGCGCGTCAAGGTCCCCGCGATCCAGGATCGCCCGGGCCGCGTCCAGTCGCGCCGGGTGCGTCAGCCCGCCGGGCACTCGGCGTTGGCCTTGGCAATGTTGGCCTGGTGCTCGCCGAAGGTGTGCCCGAAGTAGTGCGAGCCGTCGCGGTTCCCGCCGGGGCAGGCGGCCACGAAGTAGTAGTAGCCGCTGGCGGTGTCGGCGAACGCGACCGCCTGGATGGATAGCATGCGCGGCGACGCGATCGGCGTCGGCGGCAGGCCCTTGTTGACGTAGGTCTGATAGCCGGCAAGCTCCTCGGGCAGCTGCACGTCCGCGCCGCCGGTCTGCAGTGGCGGCCACCATTCGATGGTGCCCCACTCGTCCACCGGCGCGGTACCGTGCTCGGCGGTGGCCAGGGCGTACTGCAGCGTCGGGTCGGCGTTCAGCAGCCCCACCGTCTCGGCCTGGGGGTTGTTGATCCGGTTCAGGTAGACGCCGGCGATGAGCGGTCGCTCTTCGTCGAGCACCGCCTCGCGCTCCACGATGCTGGCCAGGTTCACGGCGTCGTCGACGCGCATGCCACGCGCCGCAATACCGTCCCGGATCTCCTGGGTGAGGCGCTCGCCGAAGGTGGTCAGCAGCCGCTCGAGCACCTCCCGCGCGCTCGAGTTGCCGTCCAGACGGTAGGTGTCGGGGTAGAGGTACCCCTCCAGCGTGCGTCCGGCGGGCAGGTCGGCCAGGAAGTCGAACTCGTTGAGCAGGTCGGCCGGCGGGTGCTGCGCCAGGTCGGCGAACTCCTCCAGGTTCATGGTCAGATCGGTGCTGCCCAGGTAGCCGACCACCTCCTCCAGCCGCCAGCCCTCGCGGATCGTGACCGTCACCTCCGGCCCAGCCTCCTGGCGCAGGGCGGCGACGATCTCCGAGGGGCGCATCGACGGCGAGAGGTCGTACGTCCCGGCCTGCAGCGTCCCCTCGCGACCCGCCTGCAGGACGGCGTACTGGAAGGCGATGGCGCTGCGCACGACGCCCTCCTGGGCCAGCTGCTGGGCGATCTCCGTGTCGCTGGCGCCCGTCTCGACCGTGACCGTGATGCGCCGGCCGTCGTCGCCCGCCGGCGTGTCGGCCAGCGTGCCGGGCCGGAACCACTCCACGAAGTCCTGTACGACGCCGTGCTCGATCGCCCCGGGGTGGTCCTCGACCCAGGCCATCAGCGTCGGCGCGAATGCCAGGAAGCCGACGAAGATGAGGACCCCCACCAGGGCGATCACGGCCGCGAACCAGCCGATGACCACCAGCGGCTGGAACGTGCGCCGGCGCCTGATCGGCGCCTCGCGCTGGGCGCGCAACTCGCGGATCCGGGCATTTCGTCGGGACTCGCGCTCCCAGCGCGGATCGGCAGGACCGGTCATTCAGTCTCCTGGATCGTGCTATCGGGCATGGCCGGGCGAGGATGGCTGCGCTGGGCGTCCAGGTATTCTTGCAGGATCAGCCGGGCCGCCGCCGAATCGAGCTCCCCGCTGCGCCGATCCGGACGGCGTCCCCCCTCCGCCAGCTGCTCGCCCGCCTGCCAGGTCGTCAAGCGCTCGTCGACGTAGCGTACCGCGAGCCCCGCCGCGGCGAGTCGATCCCCGAACCGGCGCGCCGCCGCCGCCTGGGGACCCTCGGTGCCGTCCATGTTGCGCGGCAGCCCGACGATCGCTTCGCCGGCGCCCTCGCGGCGTGCCAGGGCGAGCACCGCGGCGACGTCGGCCTCGGCGCTGCGGCCCCGCCGCAGCGCGTCGCGGGCGAAGGCCAGGCCCGTCTCTGAATCCCCAACGGCCACGCCGATCCGCCGGCTGCCGTGGTCGAGGCCGATGCTGCGGCTCATCCGCCCTCGCTCCCGGTCGGGACGGGGCTCGGCGCCTCGGTGGTCTCGATCCGGACGTCGATGCGCCAGGTCAGCCCCGGGACGTGGTCGACCCAGTCCGGCCACAGGTCCACCTGGACGGCGCCCAGGTCGGCCAGCGCCGCCTGGGCCTGCGGAACGGTCATGCCGGCGATTCGCGCGCGCACCGCGTCGGGGTCGATGCTCGTCGCGGCCGTGGCCCGGACGCTGGTGGCGACCCGGAGCCGATCTCCCGCCAGGACGGCGTCGCCGATCTCGACGGCGATGCTCTCCTCCAGGATGACGGTGCCGGCCGGCGCCGCCGCCGGATCGTCGAGCAGGCGGGCGCGCGCGGCCGCCTCGGCATCGGCCCGGGTGCCGTAGGGCCGCGAGTACGGCAGGCTGCCGCTGAGCTCGAAGGTGGCCTGTCCCACGCTGCCGACAAGGCCCTCCGGGACGGTGATGGTCGGCTCGGCGCTCTCCGCCGGCGGGTAGACACGGGCCGGATCCTGGGCCATGCGCTCCGCCAGCTGTGCGGCGAGATCCTGGGTGATCGCCTGCTTCACGGCATCGACGTCGGCCTGGGTGATCTCCGGCTGCTCGTTCAGGGACCCGCCGCTCGTCGCCTCGGGGTTGATCACGCGGCGCCCGGTCTGGTTCGGGAAGCCGCGCAGGTAGCGCTCGACCTGGCGATCCTCGACGGTGTCGATCGCCTCCGCCGCGACATTCCCGCCCGGCCCGGGCTCGACTGCCACGACGCCCACGCTCGCCTGGCCGGGGTTGATGCCGAACCCCTGCAGCTCACCGGCGGGCGCCACCACCGTCTCCACCGTGGTGAAGAGGACCTCGCCGGAGGCGGACACGGTCGTCCCCTGCGGAATCTCCACCGTCACGTATCCGTAGTTGAGGAACACCACCGTGCCGCTCGCCGGTGACGGGTCCTGGTGGACGCCGGTGGCCGTGCCGGGCTGGGTCGACTGCAGCTCGCCACTGTCTGTGCCCGCGACGTCGACCTCCACGTCATACGCGACCGGGCCGACGTCCACCGTGGCGGGGCGGATGACGACGCTCGCCGCCGGCGCAACGCCGGCGAGCAGCGCACCGGCGAGCAGGATCATGGCGACGAGTGCGCCGAACGCCGCGGGCGGCAGCCGGCGCGCAGCGGCCGGCCGGGTACGAGTCCGCTTCAGCGGGCGCGGGGCCCGTGGCTCGGGCTGCGCCACCGGCACGCTGATCGTGCGCGTCTCGTCGCTGGGCAGCGTCGGCGGCGCCAGCGGAGCGGGCGCCGCTCCCTCCGGCTCGCCGCGGACGACATGGATCGGTGCACGGCGCGGGGCCGGCGGCGCCACCGCCGGTGAAGTGCCGTTCCCGCTCGCCTCGGCGACCGAGGCGAAGGCCGGAATGGCAGCCTCGGCCGCCAGCGCTCGGGCAGCAGGATCGGCGACCAGGGCGATCTCGCGCCCTTCCTCGGCGGCCAGCTCGGCGAGCAGGCGCAGGGCGACTGCGCTGGTGGTCGCCTTCGACCGGCCAGGGGCGACGAGGACGATGCGGGGGGCATCGGTCTCGCGCAGGCGACGGACCACGGTGGTGATCTCGTCGTCCGGCTCCAGGTAGAGGAGCTCGGTCTCGGCAGCCATCGGGCTCACAGACGCATGGCGCGCACGGCGCGTCGCATGGCCTGGTCGGTGGCGCCGGCCTGCGCATCCAGGATCAGGGCCTGGTGGGCGAGGGCCATCGGCGTCACGTCCTGGCGGCTGGTCAGCGCGCCGGTCGCGTCCGAGATGCCGCTGACGTCGCCGGGCTTGAGCGCGACCACCTGCGGCTTGCGCGCGAAGGGAAGACGCCGCCACCAGGCCTCGTCGGCCAGGGAAGCGGCGATCTGGGGCAGCTCGGCGCCGCCACCGCACAGGTAGATGCGCCCCGGGAGCAGCTCGCCCTCCGCCAGGTCGCCGATCATGAGCGCCACGCCGCGCCGCCAGATGCCGGCATCCTCCTCCAGGGCGGCGAGCAGGGCCTTCTGCGGCACGTCCTCCGGCAGGGCGCCGGCCGCGGCGGCCAGCTTCAGGGTCTCGGCCCGCGTGAAGGAGAGCCCGAACCGCTCGGCCAGGCCCTTGCTGAAGGCACGACCGCCCAGCGCCAGCATCTTGGTGCCCGACACGCCGCCATGGCGCACCAGCGCCACGTCGGTCGTGCCGCCCCCGACGTCGATGAAGACGGCCCCGGAGTCGCCGAGCTCGCCCGGATCCAGGCAGGTGGCCACCGCGTACGGCTCGGCGACAACGCCCAGCAGCTCCAGGCCAAGCTGCGCGGCGACCGACTGCAGCGCCCCGAGGTGGACCATCGGGGCGAAGGCGTTGAAGACCGCCAGCTCGACCTGCGCGCCGGTGAAGCCGATGGGATTGCTGACCGGGTAGCCGTCGATCTTCATCTCGACGATGGCGGCGTGCACCAGGCGCACGTCCAGGCGCTCGACGCCGCTCTCCCACGCGATGCGCTTCTCGGCGTCGTCCAGCGCCTCGGACTGGACGCGCTGCACCAGCCGCTCGAGCTCCGCCTCGCTCATCGGCCGCTGCGGGACGTCGCGGCGCACGGTCACGACCGACGTGGTGCCCTTCACCAGCTCACCGGCGATGCCGATCACCGCCGCCACCGGACGCAGGCCGGCGGCTTCCTCGGCGGCGTCCAGCGCTCGCCGGCAGTTGGCCACCACGGCGTCGATGTCGCTGACCGTGCCCGACTGCATGTGGGTCAGCCCCTGCCGCTGGCGGCCCGCGCCGCGCACCGTGCCGACCAGGTTTCCCGAGCCGGGCTCGACGGCGACCACCAGCGCCTTGGCGAACTCGGTGCCGACGTCCAGGGCGGTGAGCGCCGCCAGTCCCCGCTGGCCGGCGCCGTTGCCGCCGGCGCGACGCAACCGGGCGAGGATCTCTCCGAAGCGCTGCACCCGCTTTCGCCTCCCCGTGATCGCCGCGCTCAGCCCGACTCGAGCGGCTGGAGCGCCTCGAGCGCCAGTCGCGTCGCCTCGGCGAGTGCCTCCTCCAGGCGCGACGCGTCGCGTCCCCCGGCCTGGGCCAGGTCGGGGCGTCCGCCTCCCCCGCCGCCGATCATCGGTGCCGCGGCGCGCACGATGGCCGCCGCGTCGAAGCCCTCGGCGGCCAGGTCACGGCTGGCGGCCACGATCAGGGACGGGGACCCCCCGCCCGCTCCGCCCGCGACCGCCACGAAGCGGCCGGTCAGGCCGCGCAGCTGATCGACCCAGGTCCGCAACGCCGCGGCATCGGCCTCGGGGTAGTGCTGCACGACGATCCGGGCCTCGCCCGCCCGCTGCGCAGCGGCCAGGGCTCCGGCCGCGTCCAGACCCGTCGCAGCCGCGGCGCGGGGAGTGCGTGCGGCCTTCTCGGCCTCGCGCAGGCGCGTAGCCAGCGCCGCCACGCGGGTCGGCACCTCCTCGTCGGCCACGCCCAGTTGCAGCGCCACCTCGTGCAGCGCCTCCAGCCGACGCGTGACGAGCTCATCGGCACCGGACCCGGTCACCGCCTCGATGCGCCGCATGCCGGTGCCGATGCTCGCCTCGCCGGTGATCCGCAATGAGCCGATCTGGCCGGTGCGCTCAACGTGGGTGCCGCCGCACAACTCGCGCGAGTAGCCGTCCACCCGCACCACTCGCACCGACTCTGGGGCGTACTTTTCGCCGAAGAACATGTCGGCACCGGCGGCCTGCGCCTCACGCAGCGACATCCACTCCGGCTGGACCGATGCGTCGCGCCGGATCTGATCGTTCACGCGCCGCTCGACCTCGCGCAGCGCGTCGCGCGACGTCGCGGAGGTCGCCGGGAAGTCGAACCGCAGCCCCTCGGGACCGACCCACGAGCCGGCCTGCTTGGCCTGCTCGCCCAGGACGTCACGCAGTGCCCTGTGCAGCAGGTGCGTGGCGGTGTGGTTCCGCGCCGCCGCCCAGCGCCGCTCTTCGTCGACAACTGCCTTCACGACCTCGCCAGGCGCCAGCTCACCCTCCAGCCGCCCGATGTGCACGATCGCATCGCCGGCGCGCTGCGTGTCGGTCACCACCACGCGACCTCGGGGTCCGCGCAGCTCGCCACGATCGCCGACCTGGCCGCCGCCCTCGGCGTAGAACGGCGTGCGGTCCAGGACGACCTGGACCTCGTCGCCGACCCGCGCCGCACCGAGGACGCTGAGGCCATCGGCCCGCGTCTGGTTCGGGTAGCCGACGAACTCGCTGGCCAGCCCGGCAAGGGCGGGCTCCGGCGCGAAGCGCCCGGCCCGTCCACCGCGCGAGCGCTCGCGCTGCTCGGCCATGGCGGCGTCGAATCCGGCGCGATCGACCCCGATCCCGCTCTCGCCGGCGATCTCCACGGTGAGGTCGATCGGAAAGCCGAAGGTGTCGTGCAGACGGAACGCCTCCTCCCCGGGGATGACGCCCCCCGCGCCGGCGCCCTCGACGAGGGCCGCCAGCCGCTCGCTGCCGGCCTGCAGCGTCCGTGCGAACTTCGCCTCCTCGGCGACGACCTCGGCCAGGATCCGCTCACGCCCGTCGCGCAGGGCGGGGTACGCCTCGCCCATCAGCTCCACGACCACCGCGCACGTCTCGCCCAGGAAGGGGCGGGTGATGCCCATCAGCCGGCCGTGGCGCACCGCGCGGCGCATGATCCGGCGCAGGACGTAGCCGGCTCCCTCGTTCGAGGGCCGCAGGCCCTCGGCGAGGAGGAAGGTCATCGCTCGCGAGTGATCGGCCACCACCTGGTAGCTGAATCGCTCCGATTCGACGGTGTCCGGGTCATGGCCGATGAACGCCGCCAGGCGCTCGATGATCGGCACGAACAGGTCGGTGCGGTAGTTCGAGTCGACGCCCTGCAGGGCGCTGGCGATCCGCTCCAGGCCCATGCCCGTGTCGACGCTCTTGAACGGCAGCGGCGTGAGGGTCCCGTCGGCCGCGCGATCGAACTCCATGAAGACCAGGTTCCAGACTTCCAGCCAGCGCGGGCAGTGCTCGGAGTGGTCCGGCACGCAGAGTTCGCCCTCCGACAGGTGCGCGCCGCGGTCGTAATGCAGCTCGCTGCACGGCCCGCAGGGACCGGTGTCCGCCATCTGCCAGAAGTTGTGGAAGTCGCCCTCGGCGATGTTTCCCCAACGGGCGAGCCGCTCGGGAGGGAGGCCGATCTCGTCGGTCCAGATCCGGGCCGCCTCCTCGTCATCGGTGTAGACCGTCGCCGCCAGGCGCTCCGGCGGGATGCCGAACTCATCGGTCAGCAGCTCCCAGGCCCAGCGGATGGCATCCGCCTTGAAGTAGTCGCCGAAGCTCCAGTTGCCGAGCATCTCGAACAGAGTCTGGTGGCGCGGCGTGCGGCCGACCTCCTCGAAGTCGTTGTGCTTGCCGGCCACACGCAGGCAGGGCTGCGCGTCCACTGCGCGCACGTAGTCGCGCTTCTCCTCGCCGGTCAGCACCCGCTTGAACTGGACCATGCCCGAGTTGGTGAAGAGCAGCGTCGGATCGTCACGGGCGAGCAGCGGCGCCGGGGCCACACGGGTGTGCCCGCGCTGCTCGAAGAAGCGCTGGAAGCGCTCGCGGATCTCGGCCGCGCTCATCGGCTGCATGGATCGGTCCTGTCGCTCCTGGTCGTGGCGGTGCGCCGTGCACGGCGAGAGCCGGCGACCCACCGGCTCTCGTGCGCGCCTGTGCGGGAGAGACGGGTGGTCAGAAAGCGCCCTCCGGCGCAGCTCCGCCGGTCATGGCGTCGGCATCGGCATCGTACTCGGTGACGAGCTCGGCCCGAGCCCGGTCGGCAGCGGCACGCCCCTCGTTGATGGCGTCGTCCCATGCCGCCTTGCGGCCGTCCACGAACTCGCCCACCTGCCCTCGCAGCTCCTCCCCGGTGGCCGGGGCCAGCAGGAGGCCGATGGCTGCGCCGATCAGCCCACCGATCATCGCTCCCGCGAGGAAGCTTCCGATGCCCGATTCCTTCATGCGATCCGCTCGTCCTCCCGTGCGTCGCCCGATTGTACCGACCCGATCGGCCTGCGTCCCCGACCCTCCAGGGCGTCGGCCGCCGCATCGAGCCGGGCCACGACCAGCGCGACGTCCTCCGACAGCTCCTCCGCATTCCCGGACACCTGGCGAGCGTGCTCCAGGATCGCGGGCAGCTCCTCCTCGGCCTGGCGCAGCAGGCGGCGGGCATCGCGGGCCAGGGCGCGCGCCTCGCGAGCCGCCGGACGCAGGGCCAGCACGGCGACGATGACGCCGATGCCGACCAGCAGCACGCCGATCCCCACGCCGAGGCGGAAGATGGTCACGGCCGGATCCATCAGCGCCTCTCCATCAGCCGCGCGCGTCCGGGCGATCGTTCGCCGCCGGCAGCAGGGCGGTGCCGAGCAGCGTGGCCAGCATTGCCAGCTGCGCGCCGACCGAGGCGGCCACGACGTGGAAGTCGCCCAGCTGGAACAGCTCCAGGCCGGTCGCCGCTCCCGCCGCGTCGCCGGCCACCGTCCCCAACAGCGAGGCCAGCGCCAGCGCGCCCACGACGCGACCCCAGCGCCCGCGCACCGCGACGAAGCCCGCCAGGTTGATGGCCGCCAGCAGCACCACGAGGAGCATCCACGGCGTCATCGCACCCGCGCGATGCGCCCGCCGCCCAGGCAGCGCTCGCCGTCATACAGCACGGCGGCCTGGCCCGGCGCCGGCGCCCACACCGCATCCTCGGTCTCGATCTGCAGGCGGTCGTCACCAACCAGCGTCACCTCGCAGGCGACGTCCGGCGCCCGGTGCCGGATGCGGACCGACGCCGTGAACCGATCGGCCGGCGGCTCGCCGGCGATGAAGCTGCGACGATCGGCGCTGAACCGATGCCCCGCGATCTCGTGCCGCGGACCGACGACCACCGTATTCGTATCGGGCCGCACCTCGCGCACATAAACCGGCTCGCCGAGCGCCAGCCCCAGGCCGTGGCGCTGCCCGACGGTGTAGTGCGCGTAGCCCGAGTGGGTGCCGAGCGGCTTCCCGCTGCCGTCGACGATCGGCCCCGCCTCGCCGGCGTAGCCGCGCCGCTCCTCCAGCAGCGCCCGGTAGTCGCCGGCGGGGACGAAGCAGATCTCCTGGCTCTCAGGCTTCGCGGCGGTCGGCAGGCCGAGCCGCGCGGCGATATCGCGCACCTCCGGCTTGGTGAGCTCGCCCAGCGGGAAGCGGGTGCGGGCCAGCTGGCCCTGGTCGAGCGACCACAGGAAGTACGTCTGGTCCTTCTGGCGGTCGACGGCCCGCAGCAGCTCCCAGCCACCGTCGCGCCGCTCGAGACGCGCGTAGTGCCCGGTGGCGACCCGGTCGGCGTCGTAGGCCGCCAGCCCGCGTCGCTGCAGCTCGTCGAACTTGATGAACTGGTTGCAGGCCTGGCACGGGTTGGGCGTGGCGCCGGCCAGGTACGCGTCGGCGAACTCGTCGATGACCCGCGCGCCGAACTCGCGCTCCAGGTTCAGCGTGAAGAACGGGATGCCCGCGATCTGCGCCACTCGGCGCGCGTCGTCGGCGGCGTCCGGCGAGCAGCAGCTGCGCGACAGCTCGTAACCCTCGCCGGCGTCGCCGTGCAGGCGCATCCAGACGCCGATGACCTCGTCCCCGCCGGCCGTCGCCTCCTGCGCCAGCAGCGCCGCCGCCACGCTGGAGTCAACGCCGCCGCTCATGGCGGCCACGATGCGGCTCATGCGACCGTGGCCGCCTCCGATGGCTGCGGGGCGGTCGCGCGCAGGCGGCCGAGCACGCGGCGCACCGCGTCGAGCGTCGTCGCCACGTCGGCCTCGGTCGTGCCCCGGCCCGCGGTCAGCCGCAGCGAGCCGTGGGCCCGCGCAGGATCGAGGCCCATCGCCAGCAGCACGTGACTCGGCTCGGCCGAGCCGGTGGTGCAGGCGCTGCCGGTGGAAGCCTCGATGCCCTCCAGGTCGAGCGCGGCGACCAGGTCGCCGCCCTCCACGCCCTCCACCACGAAGCTGGCGTTGTTCGGCAGGCGCTCGGTCGGGTGACCGGTGAGGGTGACGCCGGGAATGGCGGTGAGCCCGACGACCAGCGCATCGCGCAGCCCCGCCAGGCGCGCGTTCTCGGCATCGCGCGCCGCGGCATCGGCCTGGGCCAGGCTGAGCGCGGCGGCCAGGCCCACGACACCGGCCACGTTCTCCGTGCCGGCGCGGCGCTGGCGCTCCTGGGAGCCTCCCGAGACCTGCGGCAGCAGCGCCGTTCCCTGCCGCACGAACAGGGCGCCGACTCCCTTCGGCCCGTACAGCTTGTGTGCCGCCAGGCTCAGCAGGTCCACCTGCAGGGTGTCGACATCGAGCGGCAGGAACCCGGCGGCCTGCACCGCATCGACGTGGAAGGGCACGCGCTTCGCGCGGCAGATGGCGCCGATCTCCCGGATCGGCCGCAACGTGCCCACCTCGTTGTTGGCGTACATCACGCTCACCAGCGTGGTGTGCTCGGTGATGGCCGCCTCCACGTCGGCCGGGTCGACCCGGCCGTATCGATCAACCGGCAGGTAGGTGATCTCGAAGCCGAACCGCTCCAGGACGGCGCACGCGTGAAGCACCGCCTTGTGCTCGATGCTGCTCGTGACGATTCGCCGCCCGCGAGCGCTCGACGCCCAGGCAACGCCCTTGACGGCCAGGTTGTCGGCCTCGCTGCCGCTCGCGGTGAAGACGATCTCCCGCGGCTTGGCCCCCAGCAGGCGCGCCACCGTCTCGCGCGCTTCGTCGAGCCCCTGGCGCGCGCGGCGGCCGCGGGCGTGGATGCTCGAGGGGTTGCCGAAGTGCTCGCTGAGGTAGGGCGTCATGGCCTCGAGCACCTCGGGCGCCAGCGGCGTGGTGGCGGCGTGATCGAGGTAGACGCTCATGGCGGGACCGATTATGCCCCACCGCCGGACGGAACCGGCCGTGGCCCGCCGGCCGAGCCGAACCGCCCTAGCAGCCGTCCGGCGGAGTCGCGGTTGGCGGCGCGGAGCCGGATGCCCCTGCCGACGAGCCGCCGGCACCGCGCGCGAACGCGTCGGCCACCATCTGGCGGATGAGCCCGATCCCGGCCGGCGTCAACGTTTCCGGGATGTCCGGCGGCCAGAACTGGTTGGTGCTGATCCTGTCGACGCGCACGTGGCTGCCCAGCTCCAGCAGATCCGGCATCTGGTCGACAGGCACGTTCGTCCAAAGCGAGTCGCGCGCGATATCGAGCAGCTCGGGGATGCGCAGCACCAGGTCCGAGGGACAGACCTGGCGGCGCATGGCGGTCAGCACCAGCTGCTGGCGGTACATGCGGTCGTAGTCCGAATCCTGGTGGCGCGAGCGTGCGAAGGCCAACGCGGTGTGGCCATCGAAATGATGCTGGCCGGCGGGGATCCAGACGACCTCGTGGTGCACGCCATCCTCGTGCGGATACGACGCGTCGTACAGGTTATATGGCGTGTAGATGTCCAGCCCACCCAGCGCGTCGACCAGCCGCACGAAGCCGTTGAGGGTCACCACCACCATGCCGTCCAGCTGGCGGTCGACGAGCTCCGAGACGGCGTCCTGCAGCGCGTAGTAGCCGCGGTCCTCCCCGCCACGGAACAGCTCGGGATGCTGCCCTGCGTAGACGTACAGCGAGTTGATCAGATCCGGGTAGCAGTCGCAGGCGGGGAACGCGGCGGCCGGACCATCGGGCAGCGGGACGTTCTTCATGTTGCGCGGGATGCCGAACATCGCCGCCCGGCCACTCGCGATATCCACGCTCAGCACGATCATCGTGTCGGTGCGCAGGCTCCAGCGCCCGGGACCCGCGTCGCCGCCGACAAGGAGCAGGTCCAGGCGCCCGTCGTCCGACCAGGCGGGCACCGGCGTGGGCAGCGGCGTCGGCACCGGGGTGGCCGTCGGGGAGGCGCCGTCCCCCTGCGAGGCTCCGGATGTGGGAGACGCCGTCGGTTGGGGCGTGGCGAAGATGGCGCCGACCGTGTCGTACGTCTTCAGGCCCAGGTAGCCCAGGCCGACGTGCATGCCGAAGGTCGTGGCCAGCAGGGCGCCGAGCACCACGCCGGCGACGATGCGCTGACCGCGCCGGCGGGCAGCCGGCCAGCGACGGCGGGCAAGCAGGAAGGCATCCACGATCGCGCCGATCCGCCAGCCGAGCAGGGCCAGGTTCAGCACGAGGAGCGCGATCAGCACGCCCGGCTGCAGCAGCAGGCCAAGGGCGCGGAAGCGGCCCTCCACGACCACGGTGCCGATGACGTAGCCGGCCAGCACCAGCACCGGCAGCGCCAGGACCAGCCCGCGGCGCGTGGCGCCAAGGAAGCCATGCCCCAGGCCGGGTAGCAGGAACGACAGGACCGCGGCCAGCACGGCGGAGCGGCGGAGCGAGAAGGATGGGGCTCGGTCGGTCGCGAGGCCAGATGCAGCAGGGGGTGGTGCCGGTGGTGCGGCGGCTCGGGTAGCCACGCCCGGAGTCTACCCTTGGTCGGTCGCCGAGCGCACGGCGATCGGCTGCGCCAAGGACCGCGGCAAGGACGTGGAGGTGATCATGATCGTTCGTTCCCTGGAGGAGGTGCTCGGTGGCGATCGCGACGTGGCGGGAGACGGCTGGCGCAGCCGCCGGCTGTTGCTACGACGCGACGGGATGGGCTTTTCGTTGCATGACACGACCGTCGACGCCGGCGCCGAACTGACCCTGGAGTATCGCCACCACCTCGAGGCGTGCTACTGCGTCGAGGGCGAGGCGCAGATCACCGAGCTGTCCACCGGCTCCACGCATCGCATCCGGCCGGGCACGGTCTACGCGCTGGACCGGCATGACCGCCACATCCTGCGGGCGACGTCCAACCTGCGGCTGGTCTGCGTCTTCAACCCGGCACTGAGCGGGTCGGAAACGCACGACGACAGCGGCTCCTTTCCCGCGCCGGCCGACTGAGCAGGGTCAGCGCGGTCGCTCGCGGGCGGTGACCGAGGCCGAGGTCGGCTCGTGGTACACGTCGCCGACCGGCTCGATATCGCGATCGTCCAGGTCCCAGCGGAGCTCGGAGCGAACCCCCAGGACGCCCTCCACCTGGCCAACGATGCGGGCCAAGATCATCGCCGTCGAGCGGCGGTCCACGGTCCCGCTCAGGCGGACGACGCCCTCGTCGACGCTCACCTGCACCTCGTCTGGCTCCATCCAGAAGGTGTCGCGCAGGATGTCGTCGTTGATCGTGGTTCGCAGCTGCTCGTCGCTGACCAGGAACGCGCCGACCAGGTCGGCCCGCGAGACGATGCCCACCATCCGGTTCTTGTCGACCACGGGCAGGCGGTTGACGGCGTTGCGGGCCATGGCCACCGCCGCTTCCCGGATCGAGCGGTCGGCGCCGATGGTGATCGCCGGCGAGCTCATGGCGGCCCCGGCGGTGACGGCATGCATCCGCGCCGACTCGGCGCGCACCGCCCCCGCATCGCCGAACACCTCGTCCAGGATCGTCGGCCGCTCGGAGCCCAGGCCGCTCTCGCGCAGCACGAAATCGGCTTCGGAGATGATGCCGAGCACCGCGCCGTCATCGTCGACGACTGGCACGCCGCTGACGCCGTGTTCGGCCAGCAGGCGCGCGACCTCCTTCATGGGCGTTTCGGGGTTCACGGTGAGGACTTCGCTGGTCATCACGTCGCGCACGTTCATGGTTCAGACCTCAGCCAGGCACCGATGCAGGACGCGCTCCGGTGCGCCATGCCACCAGTCTCGCACGGCCTGCGCGGGATGCGAGGTCCGATCGGCCCCATTCGGCGGTCCGAGTGGCGATGCCCTCAGCGATCCTCGACGGGCTCGACGATGCGCAGGTGCAGCTCGTCGAGCTGGGCGGGCCCAATGGTCGAGGGCGCGTCGAGCATGAGATCGGTCCCGGACTGCGTCTTCGGGAAGGCCATCACCTCGCGGATGTTGTCGACCTCGGCGTACAGGGCAGCCCACCGGTCCAGGCCGATGGCGATGCCGCCGTGCGGCGGTGCCCCGTACTCCAGGGCGTCGAGCAGCGCGCCGAACTGGCTGCGCGCGCTCTCCATGGTGTGCCCCATCAGCGCGAAGGCCCGCTCCAGCAGGTCGCGCCGATGGATCCGGATCGAGCCGCCGCCCGCCTCCCAGCCGTTGAGCACAAGGTCGTACTGCTGTGCATGGATCGAGGCCGGATCGGCTTCCATGCGATCCGCCTCCTCCCAGATCGGGGCGCTGAACGGGTTGTGGGTCGCGTCCCAGCGCTGGTTCTCGTCGTCCCAGGTGAACATCGGGAAGAAGCGGACCCAGGCGTAGGCGAGCACGCCGGGCGTCCGCAGGCCCAGCCGTTCGCCCATCTCCAGTCGCACCCGGCCCAGCGCCTCGGCGGCGCGAATCGGGTCGGCGTCGGCCACGATCAGGATCAGGTCCCCCGGTCCGGCGCCGGTCTCCTGGCGCAATCGCGCCGCGACGTCATCCTCCAGGAACTTGGCAGCCGGGCCGGCGAGTGCGCCGTCGTCGCCGATCGACAGGTGCACCAGGCCGCCAGCCCCGTGGCGGCGGGCCAGGTCGGTTATCTCGTCCAGCTGCCTGCGCGAGTAGCCGCCGCAGCCGGGCGCCACGATCCCCCGCACCCGGCCGCCGGCCGCGATCGGCTCGGCGAACACGCGGAAGTCCACGGCGCGGACGGCATCGGTCAGGTCGACCAGTTCCAACCCGAAGCGGATGTCCGGCTTGTCGGATCCATATCGGTCCATGGCCTCCTCGTAGGTCAGCCGCGGGAAGGGCTCGTGCAGCAGCGGCCGATCCGGGAGCACTTCGTTCGCCACGCGGGTCACGACGCGCTCCACCGTCTGCAGCACGTCCTCCTCGGACACGAAGCTCATCTCGATGTCGACCTGGGTGTGCTCCGGCTGCCGGTCGCCGCGCAGGTCCTCGTCGCGCCAGGCACGGGCGAGCTGGTAGTAGCGGTCGAAGCCGGCGACCATCAGCAGCTGCTTGAGCACCTGCGGGCTCTGCGGTAGCGCGTAGAACTCGCCGGGCTTCAGGCGGCTGGGGACCACGAAGTCGCGCGCCCCCTCCGGCGTCGAACGAATCAGGGTCGGCGTCTCGATCTCGACGAAGCCCTCGTCGTCGAGTGCGCGGCGGATCGCGCTTGCCAGGCGCGAGCGCATCAGCATGCGCTGCTGGACCGGCGGCCGGCGCAGGTCCAGGTAGCGGTGCTTCAGCCGCAGGCTCTCGTCCAGCCCGGGCTGCTCCTCGTTGACGTAGAACGGCGGCACCTTGCTCGGGTTGAGGACGGTGAACCGATCGACCGCCACCTCGACCTCGCCGGTGGCCAGCTGCGGGTTGGTGGTGCCTTCGGGCCGATGCCTCACGCTGCCATCGACCTGCACCACCCACTCGTTGCGGGCCGCCTCCGCCGCCGCGTGCGCCTCCGGCGCGTCCTCGGCGTTGGTCACCACCTGGGTGATGCCGTAGCGATCCCGCAGGTCGATGAAGGTCAGGTGCCCGTGATCGCGTCGCCGGTGCACCCAGCCGGCCAGCGTCACGCGCTGACCGACGTCGATCGCGCCCAGCTCGCCGCAGGTGTGGGTGCGGAATGCCTGACCCATGGGACGCGAATGGTAGCGGAGCACCGCCGCGCTCGAGCGCCTGGGTTGGTCCCTCGCTGAACGGCCCGACACGGTCCGCGGACCATCGGCCCATGCCGCGACGGTTGCGCCGGCTGCGATCATCGGCGCGATGCCTGATCCGGTCGTGTTCATGGCCTGGCTCACCGTCGCCAGCCTGCTGGCGCTGGTGGTCATCTGCGCGGTCGCGGTGGTGCGACGCTACCGACAGCTGCCGGTCCCCGTTTGGCTCGTCCGCCTCGGCGCCCTGCTCGCCGGACTGAGTGTGAGCGTCACCTTCATCGTGGCGATCGCAGAGCCGTTCGTCCTGGCATCTAGCCTCATCATGCCGGCCATCCTGGCCGTGGCCCTCTTTCGTTACCGGCGCTTCGCGGCTGCCGGAATCCTGCTGGTCGGGCTCTTCCTGCCAGGCGCCGCCTGGTGGGGCCGCTTCCTGATCGCCGACGCCCTCGACCCGGTCGTGAACTACGACCGGTCGCTGTGGCTGTGGTGGCTGCCGGAGATGGTCGGGCTCCTGGTTGCCATCGGCCTCATCGTGATCGGTGACGTGCGGGCCCCAGTGCCGATGATTCCCAAGCCGCGCGAGCTCGCCCGCGACCCGTTGATCCTCGCCAACGGAATCTCCGGCGCGATCCGGCTCGGCCCGTTCGACCTCCCCAACGTCGTGTCCGTGGGGCTTGCGGCGGCGCTCGTCATCTTCGGGCTGCCGCTGATGCTGGCTCGCGGCGTGCCGTGGCCCGTGGCGCTGCCGGTCGCGGCGGCCGCGTTCGGGCTGGTGTCGACGTTCCTCTTCTACCCCGCCATCCCCCGCCGGGTGCGGGCGGCATGGGAAGGATTCGCCTCCGTCGGCCATCCCGAGATGGAGCGATGGCGACAGGTCACCGGCACGCAGGTGCCGGACACCCTGCCGCGGATGCGACGCTGGCTGCGCGAACACGCCGAACGTGCCGATGCCCTGTGGGCCCATGCCGAGCTGCACGCCGTGACCGGCGACCTCGTGGCCGCCCGCAACGCCGCGCAACGCATGCTGGTGCGGGACGCCAGGGACCGACACGAGCAGGCATCGCTGCTCGCCTACATCGACTGGATCGAGGGCCACGACCCGGACGTCACAGCCCTGGCGGCCGCGGCGGAGGCGGTGGGCCTTCCGGACTCGCCCGAGCGTCAGCTCGCGCGTGGCAGGGTGGCGGTGATGCGTGCGCGCGCGGCGGCCGCGGTGGGAGGCGACTGGATGGCGCCGCTCGTCGCCCACCGCGAGGCGGTCGGGCCGATCGCCCGCCGTTGGTTCCTGGGAGACATCCTCAGCCGGCGCCTTCGCGTGACGATCATCATCGGCCTGGCCCTCGCCGGCCTGGTCCTGCTCGGGAGCGGCGGAGTCCGCGTCTGATCCCGACGTGCGCTAGCGCTCCCGCGCAAGTACCGCGGGCACGTCGACGAGGGCTGTCTCGCGCTGCTCACCCCGCTCCAGGTCCCGCAGCACGACGGCGCCACGCCCGAGCTCCTCGCCGACGATGACGGCCCAGCGTGCCCCGGCCTTGACAGCCGACTCCAACTGCTTGCCGAGCCTGCGACGGCTCCCGTCGGGCCGCACCCGCACGCCGGCATCCCTGAGGCTCGAGGCCACCCGCAGGCGCTGGGCAAAGTCGTCGGGAGTGGCGCCGACAAGGGCCACCAGCGGTTCCGCGGCGGACAACGGCGCTTCCTGCTCCTCGGCCGCCAGCACGGCACGGTCGATGCCCAGCCCAAAGCCGATGCCCGGGGTCGGACGTCCGCCGAGCAGCTCGATCAGGCCGTCGTAGCGGCCACCGCCGGCGAGAGCCTGCTGCTGTCCCTCCCGGCCCGCGACGAAGAGCTCGAACGTCGTACGCGTGTAGTAGTCGAGGCCGCGCACCAGCCGATGGTCGATGACGTAGTTGACCTTCAGCCCATCGAGCAGCTCGCGCACGACCGCGAAGTGCTCTGCACAGGCCGCACACAGGTGGTCGGCACTGCGCGGAGCACCGGCGGCGAGATCCGGGTCGAGCAGCTTGTCGTCCAGGACCCGGAGCGGGTTGACGCGGAGGCGACGGCGCGAGTCCTCGCTCAGGCGCGCCTCGTGGCCGGCGAAGTAGTCGATCAATGCCTGGCGGTAGCCGGGACGGCAGGTGCCGTCGCCGATGGAGTTGAGGTGCACGATCACGCCGGCGATCCCCGCTTCGGCGAAGAAGCGCGCCGCGAGCTCGATCACCTCGGCATCGACCATCGGCCCCGGGTCGCCCACGACCTCGACGTCCCACTGCGTGAACTGGCGGTAGCGACCCGCCTGCGGGCGGTCGTAGCGGAACATCGGCCCCAGCATCCAGAGCCGCAGCGGCCCGGGGCGGACGTGCAGGCCATGTTCCACGTAGGCCCGCGCGATGCCCGCCGTGGGCTCCGGCCGCAGCGCCCACTCGGCGCGCTCCTCCTCGGATCCGGCGGCCCCGGCGACCCGGAACATCTCCTTCTCCACGGCATCCGACGACTCGCCCAGGCCGCGCGCGAAGAGCTCCACTCTCTCGAACAGCGGCGTGTCCACCCGGTCCAGCGCGTAGCGGCGCGACAGGTCGCGGGCCAGCGCCTCCATCGCGTTCCAGGCTGGCCCCTCCTCGGGCAGCAGGTCGCGCGTGCCGCGAGCGGCGCTGATCTGGCGGTTCACGCCGGTGAGTGTACCGGCGCGGCGAGGCGGATTAGCGCGCCTCGCGGGTGACCGAGGTGATGTCCCGGATGCGCTCGATGCGGGTCAGCACCTTGGAGAGCTGCTGGAGCGAGGTGACCTTCAGCGTGGCGGTGACCGTGGCCGTGCCGTCGGGGTGCGTCCCGATGGAGGCGGCCACGATGTTCACCTTGTGCTCGGCGACCACGTTCGTGATCTCGTTGAGCACGCCGGGACGATCCAGCGCCTCGATGCGCACCGTAATCGGATAGGTGGCCTGGTCGACCTTCTCCCACTCCACGTCGATCAGCCGCTCGATGTCCCGCTCGGACAGGACCGACGGGCAGTTGGCGCGGTGCACCGTCACGCCCTTGCCCCGGGTCACGTAGCCGGTGATCGAGTCACCCGGGATCGGCGAGCAGCAGTTGGCGAAGCGCACCAGCAGGTCCCCGACGCCCTTCACCCGGACGCCGGTGGTCGACACCGACTCGGCCGGCGGCGCCACCTCGGGCAGGGCGATGGCGGCGTCGTCGTGGATCTCCAGCTTCGAGACGACCGACGCGGGCGAGACCGCGCCATAGCCGATCGCCGCGTAGAAGTCGTCCAGCTCGCGGTAGTGCGCCTGCTGGGCGATCGCCTCCAGCCGGGTCGTGTCGGTCGAGGCCAGCGTCTCGTGCGCCAGGCGCCTCAGCTCCCGGTCGAGCAGGTCCTTGCCCTGGCTGATGTTCTCGTCCCGCTGCTGGCGCTTGAACCATTGCCGGATCTTCTCGCGCGCGGCATTGGTCTGGACGATGTTCAGCCAGTCCCGGCTCGGCCCGTGCGCGGCCTTGGTCGTGATGATCTCGACGATGTCGCCGTTGCGCAGCTTGTAGTCCAGCGGGACCAGCCGGTTGTTGACCTTTGCGCCGATGGTGCGGTGCCCGACGTCGGTATGAATCCGGTAGGCGAAGTCGAGCGGTGTTGCGCCGGCGGGCAGGTCCTTGACGTCGCCCTTGGGCGTGAACACGAAAACCTGGTCCTGGAACACCTCCAGCTTGAGGCCCTCGACGAACTCGGTGGCATCGGCAACCTCGCGCTGCCAGTCGATCAGCTGGCGCACCCAGGCGAGCTTCTCGTCGTAGCGGCGATCCCCGCGAGACCCCTCCTTGTAGCGCCAGTGCGCGGCGATGCCTGCCTCGGCCACGTCGTGCATGTGGCGCGTCCGGATCTGCACCTCCAGCGGCTTGGCGTCCGGCCCGATCACGGCGGTGTGCAGCGACTGGTACATGTTTGCCTTGGGCATGGCGATGTAGTCGTCGAACTGCCCCGGGATCGGCCTCCAGATGGAATGCACCACGCCCAGCGCCGCGTAGCAGTCCTTGACGTCCTCGACCAGCACCCGGATGGCGTGCAGGTCGTAGATCTCGCTGAACTCGGCGCCCTTGCGCTCCATCTTCTTGTGGATCGAGTACAGGTGCTTGGGTCGGCCGCTGATCTCGGCCTCGATGGCCACCTTGCCCAGCTCCTTGCGCAGGATGCTGATGCTCTTGTTGATGAAGCTCTCGCGCACCTTGCGACGGTCGGCGAGCATCTCGACCAGCTGGCGGTACTTGTCCGGCTCGATGTACTTGAAGGACAGGTCCTCCAGCTCCCACTTGATCTGCCACATCCCCAGCCGGTGGGCCAGGGGGGCGTAGATCTCCATCGTCTGGCGGGCGATGCGCTGCTGCTTCTCCGCGGCCAGGAAGCCCAGGGTGCGCATGTTGTGCAGCCGATCGGCGAGCTTGATGATGACCACCCGCACGTCCTCGGCCATGGCCATGAACATCTTCCGGATGTTCTCGGCCTGCTGCTCCTCCATCGACCGCGCGCTGCCGAACTTGGACAGCTTGGTGACGCCGTCCACCAGCCGCGCCACCTCGCGCCCGAAGCGCTTCTCGATATCGGCGATGGTGAGCTCGGTGTCCTCCGGCACGTCGTGCAGCAGCGCGGCCGCGATCGTCTCCGCGTCCATCTGCAGCGTGGCGAGGTAGTACGCCGTCTCGACCGGATGGGTGACGTAGGGCAGGCCCGATGCGCGCATCTGGCCCTCGTGCGCCTGCTGCGCGTAGTCGTAGGCACGCTCGATCAGGCCGATGTTGATGCTCGGCCGGTGGCGACGCGCCTCCTCGACGACGTCGGTGATCGTGTGGGACGGCTCCGCCGCTGGCTGGGTGCGCGCGATGCGCTGCACCACGGCGGCCGGGGCCGCCCGCAGGCGAGCCAGATCCATGGTCAAGAGAGGGTATCACCTCGCTCGCCGCCGCTGGACCGATGCCCCTGGCAGGCAGCCGCGCTCTGCTGCCAAGATGAGCCGATGACGTGGAGCGAGCTCGAGGCATCTGACCCGATGCCGCGGCCGCCCACCGGGCGCCGTGCGCTGCTGGGGCTCACGGCCTCGGTGCTGGCCTACGCGGTGGCGATGGCCTACCTCGAGTCCGCATCGGTCGTGTACCTGCGTCACGCGCTCGACGCCGCCACCGGCGACGTCTTCCCGCTGGACATGACCAGCCGGAACGCGGGCCTGCTCGGCTGGCTCGAGCTCGGCCGCGAGATCGCGACGCTGGTGATGATCGCCGCCGTGGGCTGGATCGCCGGGCGGGGCGGCCTCGAGCGGCTGGCCTGGGCCGCGGTCGTCTTCGGCGCCTGGGACATCGCCTACTACTTCTGGCTGTGGGTCTTCTCCGGCTGGCCCGGCGGCCTGACCACCTGGGACCTGCTCTTCCTCATCCCGCTGCCCTGGGCCGGGCCGGTGTGGGCGCCGCTGGCAGTCAGCCTGGCGCTGATCGGCTTCGGCCTGGCGCTGATCGGCCGCATCCGGCGCGGCGCCCGACCGCGCATGTCGCGGGCGCAGCTGGGGACTCTGCTGCTCGGCGGAGTGGTGGTGATCGGCAGCTTCCTGCTCAACGCGGAGGTCGTCCTGGCCGGCCGGGTGCCGACCGACTTCATGTGGCCGATGTTCGGGATCGGCATGGCGATCGGCATCGTCGCCGCGGTGGGCGTCCTGCGCTCCTCGTCCGAGGTGGCCTAGCGGCGCAGGAGGCGCTCGCGGAGCGAGCGGAGCCGGTACCAGAACGGATCGGTGACGAGGTCGAACAGGCCGGGGTGGCGCAGCGGAGCGCCGCCGAACGTGCGCTTGAAGTCGGAGAAGCCCTTCCAGGCGGGGTCGGCATCGGGATCGTCCGGCTCGACCACGCCCCACATGTCGACCGAGCGGCAGCCATCGGCGGCCAGCGCCTTCAGCATGGCGGCCATCGTCGCGTGGGCGCCGTAGTTGTGCTTGTAGCGCTCGTCGCGCAGGAGGGCGCCGTACAGGTAGTAGGCGCGGTCTCCGACGCGTGGGAAGGCCATCGCCGCGATCGGGGTGCCCTGGACGCGGGCGATGCCCAGGTACCAGCCCCCTGTCGCGCTGAGCTCCTCGGCCAGCCGCGAGAGGAACTCCGGTGCGCGGACGCGGAACTCGGAACGCTCCGCGGTGCGCGCCAGCAGGTCGTGCAGGACCTCGATCTGCTCCGGGTCGGCGCTGCGGCCGATGCTCACCTCGGTGCCTTCGCGCTCGGCGCGGCGCATCAGCCGCCTGGCGTCGGCATGCCACGACGCCTCGAGCTGCTCGCCGCCGTCGAGCAGGTCGACGATACGGGTGGTGGGCGCCTGCAGGTCCGGCGCGCGGCGCAGGCCGTGCTCCGCGACCAGCGCGGCGACCTCGAGCGGCTGGCCCGGCTCGTTGCGCGGGTCGATCTTCACGACCAGCGCCGATTCCTTGCGGGCCAGGGAGCGCAGGCCCTGGGTCAGCCATGCGAAGACGCGCTCGGCGTCGGGCGCCGATCGCTCCCAGACGGGACCGTGTGCCACGTAAGCGACCTGCTTCCCGAAGCCGGCCGGGCGCATCAGCGCCTGGGCCACGCCGCGCATCGTGCCGCCATCCTCCACCAGGATGCGAATCGGAGGCTCGCCGGCCAGGGCGGTGCACTCGCCCCAGGCCCACGCCTGGAGCAGGTCGGCCTCGGGGCGGGAGGCGACGAAGGCATCCCAGGCGGGGCGGTCGGCATCGGTGGCGCGGCGGACGATGGGAGGCATCGGGCCAGAGCCTAGACGACCGGGCCGGAGGGCGTACGATTCGCCACCCATGACCGATCTGCCCTGGCATGACCCTGCCTTCCAGGCCGATGCCGAGGCCTGGATTCACGGCTCGCTTGCGGACGCGGGCCTGCGCCAGCGCGGCCCGATCGAGCGGCCGCATGTCTTCTGGTGGTCGACCGCCTGGCGAATCCCGACCGATGCCGGCGTGCTGTGGTTCAAGGGAACGCAGCCGGAGGGCGCCTTCGAGGCGCGCCTGACGCCGCTCCTCGCCGCCTCGTGGCCGGACCGGACGGTCGAGGTCGTGGCCACCGATCCGGGTCGCGGCTGGGCGCTGACCCGCGATGCGGGGATCAAGCTGCGCGAGCTGGACGACGGACGCGTTGTCGAGCACTGGGAGGCGCTGCTGCCGCGCTACGCGGAGATCCAGGTCGCCTTCGCCGGCAGGATTGACCAGCTGCTGGCGATGGGCGTTCCCGACCTGCGGCTGGCCACGCTTCCCGGGCAGCTGGCCGCGCTCGTGGAGGAGCCGGAGCTGCTGATGCTGGGCCAGGAGGGCGGCGTGGGTGAGGATCAGCGCGGCCGTCTGCGCGAAGGCCTGGCGAGGTTCGCCGCGGAGTGCGAGCGGCTGGCGTCTGCCGGGATCCCCGAGACGCTCCAGCACGACGACCTCAACGACGGGAACGCGTTCCTGCGCGGCGAAGACCACGTCGTATTCGACTGGGGCGACGCCTGCATCGCGCACCCGTTCCACTCGCTCGTCGTGGCGCTGCGCTCGCTGGCGTATCGAAACGGCTGGGCGCCGAACGGCTCGGAGGTCACGCGGCTGCTCGATGCGTACCTCGAGCCCTGGAGCCGCCACGGGAGCCGCGCGGTGCTCCGGGATGCTGCATCGGTCGCCCGCCGAACAGGGACCGTCCAGCGCTCCCTCGCCTGGCGGCGCAGCGTGCTCGGCATGCCCGCGGCGCTCCGTGACGAGTATGTCGACTCGGTCCCCTACGGCCTGCGCCTCTACCTGCTCGACGGGCCGTGGGGCAGCTGGGACGATGGCACCTTCTGAAGCCTAGGCTACCGCCGGGTCAGGCCCGTCAACGTTCACGTTCTGCGGGCCGGCACAGATGCGGATCCCGCGCCACGGGCATCAGTCCTCGCTCCCTGCCAGCCGGCGGCCGATGAGCCGCAGCCGCGTGCGCTGGGCGATGCCGTAGGCGGGGAGCAGCAGCCGCAGGGCCGCGTCCTCGGCGGCCCGCAGCGGAAGGTCGCGCGCACCGACGTAATCGACGTGCCGGCCGCCGAACCCCTCCTTGAACTGCGCGATCCCGCCGGTGGCCAGGCCCCAGAGGTCGTAGACCGCGAAGCCCTCCTGCTTGAAGCCGATGATCGACGCCCACTTCAGGAGGTAGTTCGCCCGCGATTCGGCGCCGTCGTCGGTCATGCCGCCGAACGCCTCCGCGGCACGGTCGCCGCAGGTGAAGTGGAAGAGCGTGGCGACGCGCCGGCCATCCAGCGTGGCGAACGCCAGGCGCGCGTGGCCCGACGGGGCGAAGAGCGACCAAACTCGGTCGTCGTAGTGGCGCGCCCGGGCGACGAATCCTGCACGCTCGGCGGTATAGGCGTAGATCGCGTGGAAATCGTCGAGTGCCTGCCGCGCGGTGGCGGAGTCGGTGCTGCCGTCCAGCCGCTCCACGCCGATCCCGGCGCGCTCCGCCTTGTGGACGTACTGGCGGTGCTTCTTCCTGAGCGCGGCCAGCAGCTCCTCCTCCCCCGCCGCCAGGTCCACGACCCGGGTGCGCGGCGGCTGCACCTTGGCGGCCGCCCGCCACGGCGGCGCGAGCAGCGCGGCGCCGAACCCAGAATCGGGAGTGGCCTCCGGGTCGAGCTTGAGGGTCGCGACCCCGTCGCTGCGTCCCAGCGAGCGGAGCGCGGCGACCATTGCGTCACGCACGGGCGCCTCGTCCAGGTGGCCGACCGGCCCGCGCGGCACGTAGGCGAGCTGCCAGCCGAGCGCCGGCACGCGCCGGAGGAGGACCTGCGCCACCGCCAGCGGCGGGCGATCGGGATCGTCGCCAACCGCGATCCGCAGCGGCCGCCAGCCGAACGACTCGCGCAGCTCGCCCCAGGCCCACAGCTGCGGGAAGGAGCGGTACGGCGCTGACTCGACGAAGGCGTCCCATGCGGCGCGATCGGTCATGCGCCAGGCGCGCAGCTCAGGCATGTGAGCCGGGCACCGCTGTCTCTCCTTCGAAGCCGCGCGCCCGCAGCGCGCGCCGCGCGACCTCCTTCTCGTCCCACCATCGGCCCTCGCTGCCGTAGATGATGGTCTTCTCGTGGCCCTTGCCGGCGAGCAGGATGACGTCGCCCTCACCGGCCAGGTCGACCGCGTGGGCGATCGCGGCGGGGCGGTCGTCGATGACGAACAGGTCCTCGCCGTCGCGGGCTCCGGCCGCCCGGGCGGCGGCGGCGATCTGCTCGTTGATGGTGCGCGGGTCCTCCAGCCGGGGATCCTCGTCGGTCACGACCACGACGTCGGCCAGCTCGGCCGCCACGCGGCCCATGGGCGCCCGTTTGGTCGGGTCGCGCTCACCGGCCGAGCCGAAGACGACGATCAGGCGGCCCGTGGCCAGCGGGCGGAGGGCACGGAGCACCTTGCCGAGCGAGTCGGCGGTGTGGGCGTAGTCGACCACCACGCTGAATGGCTGGCCGAGATCGACGGTCTCCATCCGCCCCGGCACGCCCCGGATGCGCGCGATCGCGTCCGCCGCGACGGCCAGGTCGACCCCTTCGACATGGGCCAGCGCCATCGCCGCCAGCGCGTTGTGCACGTTGAACGACCCGGGGATCGGGACATGCACGCGTCCCGACCAGCCGGGCGCGTGGAGCGTGAAGGTGGTGCCGTCGCCGCGCGCGTCGACCTCGGTCGCGCGCAGGTCGGCATCGGCCTCCAGCGCGTAGGTCAGCACCCGGTCGCGGGCGCGGCCGCGGAAGTAGTCGAACGAGGGGTCGTCGGCGTTCAGGATCGAGATCGGCGCCTCCTCGAACAGCATTGCCTTGGCGGCCCGGTAGTTGTCGAGCGAGCCGTGGAACTCCAGGTGCTCGCTGGTGAGGTTGGTCAGGATGCCGACCGCGAAGCGGGCGTTGCGCACGCGGGCCTGGGCGAGGCCGTGCGAGGTGGCCTCCATCACCACCCCGTCATTGCCGGCGGCAACCATCCGCGCCAGCAGCTGCTGCAGCTCCAGCGCCTCCGGGGTGGTGTTGCGGTTGGGGTTCGGCACCATCTCGTCGCCGACCAGGAGCGCCACGGTGCCGATCATCCCCGGCCGATGGCCACCGGCGCGCAGCACCTCATTGGCCAGGAACGCGGTCGTGGTCTTTCCGTCGGTCCCGGTGATGCCGATGACGTGCAGGTGCTGCGAGGGATGCTCGAACCAGGCATCAGCCGCATCGGCCAGCGCGTTGCGGGTGCGCTCCACGATCAGCTGGGGAATGGGCAGACCCTCGATCTCGCGCTCCGCCACGACGGCCAGCGCACCGCGCTGCGCTGCCTCGCGCGCGTAGTCGTGGCCGTCCACGTGTACGCCCGGCACGGCGAAGAAGAGGGTTCCCTCCGTCACTGCGCGCGAGTCGTAGGCCAGCGCCGTCACCTCGCCCACCGGCATGCCGACCACCCGTTCGGGACCGATGATGTCCGTCAGCTCCCCGAGCCCCATCCGCCGTTGCAGGACCGTCATCCGCTTCTCCCCGTCGTCCACCGCCGGACCGTGCGCAGTGCCGCGCCCCCGGTCGATCGCACCGCCGCTCGCCCCTCGGCCAGCACGCCTCGCAGCCGGTACAGCGCCGGGTCCACCACGATGTCCCAGGTGCCGGCCCACGTCACCGGCCGCCCGCCGAAGCCCTTCTTGAAGAGCCCGACACCGTGCCACGGATGCTCTGGACCGGCGCCCTCGGGCGCGATGCCCCACAGGTCATGGACCCGCGCCCCGGAATCGCGGGCGTGCTGCATCATCGCAAACTGGAGCGCGTACGACGCGTAGCGCTTCGGCTCGCCGCGCTCCTCGCGGATCGAGCCGGCGAACAGGTAGAACGAGCGGTCTCCCTCGCGAACCAGCATGCCGCTGGCCAGCAGCCTGCCCTCGTGCCGCGCCTCGAAGATCGCCGCGCGGCCGGCGGCCGCCAGGCCGCGCCAGGCGACCCGGTAGCGCTGCAGCGCGGGTCGCGGAAAGCCCGCGCGCGCCTGCGTCTCGAGCACGAGCGCGTGCAGCTCGTCGATGGCGCGCAGGTCCGCGGCGTCGGTCGTGCGGGTCACGCTCACGCCTTCCCGCTCCGCGCGGCGCACCGCGTAGCGGGTGTCCTTGTCGAGCGCCGCGAGCATCGCATCGTCGTCGCCCAGCTCGACCAGGCGCGTCTGCCCCACCTGCAGCGTGCGCGGGTCGTGGACGAGCCGCGCGAAGGCCGCAGCCTGCGGGTCGCCGCGCTCCAGCCGCGGCTCGAGCTTGATGGCGATCACGCGCTCGCGGCGCGCCATCTCGCGCAGCCCCATCGCCAGCGCCCGCAGCCGCTCGTTCGCCGCGGGGTGGGCGTAGTCCATCACCGGGCCGTGGGGCACGTACCAGAAGCTGCGCCCGAGCGGCAGGGACCTGACCTGCGCCGCGACGATGGCCACCAACCGCTCACCTTCCTCCGCGATCCAGCGGAGCTGCGGCTGCCCGTCGAAGGCAGCGACATCGGCCCAGGCCCAGTCGTGCAGGAAGTCGCCGGAGGCGGTGACGGCCAGGAACGACTGCCACGCCTCGCGATCGGCGTCGACGGCCCGGCGGAGCCGGATCATGGTTCCGATCGCCGGCGCCGGCGCGACAGCAGCGAGCGGAGCTGTGCCACCTCCGGCGCGCGCAGGGCCGTGGCGACCAGCAGGTACAGGGCCCACCCGGCGGCGGCCAGGGCCGCAACGGCAACCAGGCGGCCGAGCCCGTTGTCCAGCACTCCCGGCAGCCATGCGTTGGTGAGCGTCAGCCCGCCGAGCATGACCAGCGCGGCCGCGGCGGCTGCCACCAGCGAGCGACCCGCCGAGCGCAGCACGTCGCGCTCCTCCACCGACTCGATCCGACGGTGCAGCGCCCAGACCAGGCCGATCACCTCCAGCACGGCGCTGATGGACAGGGCCAGCGCGAGCCCCTCCACCCCCATCGGTCCGACCAGCCAGGCCATCAGGGGGACGTTGATGGCCACCGCGATCACCGCCCACAGCACGGGCGTGCGGGTGTCCTGCATGGCGTAGAAGGCGCGGGTCAGGACGCCGACCACGATGTGCCCGCCCAGGCCCAGGGCGAAGAAGACGAGCGCCCCGGCGGTGCGCTCCGCGGAGCGCTCGCTGAAGAGGCCGTACTGGAAGAAGACCGATGCGATCGGCCCGGCCAGGACGACCATCGTGGCCGTCAGCGGCGCGGCCAGGAAGATGAGCAGGCGCAGGCTGTTGGCCACCTGGCGCCGGATCTCGCCCACGCGGCCGAGTGCCGCGTCGCGGCTCAGCGTCGGGAAGAGCGCGGTGGCGACGCTCACGCCCAGGACGCCGACGGGGATCTGGCTGAGCTGGAACGCGTAGTTGTAGGCGGTGATGCTGCCCTCCGGCAGGCCGGAAGCCAGCACGGTCGAGACGATGAAGTTCAGCTGGCCGGCCGCCAGGCCCAGCATTCGCGGCCCCATCAGCCAGGCCACCTTGCGCACGCCGGGGTGCGAAAGGCCGATGGTCAGGTCGTAGCGTTGTCCCACCCGGCCGAGCGCCGGCAGCTGGATGGCCAGGTGCAGCAGCGAGCCGACCGCCACGCCCACGGCCAGGCCCTCCACGCCCATCAGCGGCGCCAGCACGATGGCGGCGGCGATGATGGCCAGGTTGTAGGCCAGCGGCGCCAAGGCGGGCACCGTGAAACGCTCGTAGGAGTTGAGGATCCCGCTCACCACCGCGCCCATGCCGATGAGCACGGGGCTGAGCAGCATGACCCGCGTCATGCGTACCGTCAGCTCCGTGGTGGGAGCGTCGAAGCCGGGCGCCACGATCGGGACCAGCATCGGCGCGAAGATGGCCATCAGCAGCGACAGGGCGGCCAGGGTGATGACCACCAGGTTGATCACGCTGCTGGCCAGTGCCCACGCCTCGCGCTCCTGCTCGCGGGCGCGGTAGCCGGAGAAGACGGGAATCAGCGCCGCCGACAGCGCGCCGGCCACCACCAGCTGGAAGATCGCGTCCGGGATGCGGAAGGCGGCGAAGTAGGCATCCAGCTCCCTGGTCGCACCGAACTGCGAGCCGATGACCAGCAGGCGCACCCATCCCAGCAGCCGGCTGGCCAGCGCCGCGACGGTGAGCACCAGGCTGGCCTGGGCGAGCACCCGCGCCACCGATGGCGCCTGGCTCTCCTCCTCCTGCGCCCGCCGCGGAGCGTCGTCGAGCCGGGGACCGGGATCCGCCGGCGGAACCGGCGGGGTCCCCTCCAGCGGGCCGCTCACCGCTCCGCGTCGGTCCGCGCCGCGCGGGAGGTATCCCGCGAGCGCGGGTGGGCGGTGCGGTAGGCGCTGCGCAGAGCTGCGTCGGAGAGGTGGGTGTAGATCTGGGTCGTGGCCAGGTTCGCGTGGCCCAGCAGCTCCTGCACGCTGCGCAGGTCGGCGCCGCCCTCGAGTAGGTGGGTGGCGAACGAATGGCGCAGCGTGTGCGGCGAGGTCCGGTTGGCGAGGCCGGCGGCCTCGACCCATCGGTCTACCACCAGCCGGGCGCCGCGCGCGGAGAGCGGCCCACCGTTGGCGTTCAGGAAC
Source organism: Candidatus Limnocylindria bacterium (assembly GCA_036375355.1). Taxonomy (GTDB): domain Bacteria; phylum Chloroflexota; class Limnocylindria; order QHBO01; family QHBO01; genus DASURX01. The sequence continues at coordinate 6,329 of DASURX010000051.1, read as the reverse complement.
ACCGCCGGCGAGGGAGCGCCGGCGTGCGCGGCGAGCGTCGCCCGTCCTGCGCGCAGGTAGGCCTCCAGCGCCGACTGCGCCGCGTGCCCGAAGATCAGCTCGCGTTCCTTGGACCCCTTACCCACCACGCGGAGGCGGCGGCGCCCGACGTCCACGCGATCGAGAGTCAGCGAGGCCGCCTCGCTGATGCGCATGCCGGTGGCGTACAGCAGCTCCAGCAGGGCAGCATCGCGGCGCGCGAGCGCATCGGCCAGCTCGGCATCCACCCGTCGCCGGGTGCGGCGCGGGACGCGGGCCGGCGCCTCTACCAGCCGGGCGGCATCCTCGACCGACAGCACTCGCGGCAGGCGCCCGGGTCGGCGTGGGGAGCGGACGCCGGCCAGCGGATCGGCGTCGATCCAGCCCTGGCGGGTGGCGTGCCGGTACAGGCTGCGAATGGCGGCCAGCCGTCCGCCGACGGAGGAGGCGCTCAGGCCGCGGTCGGCCAGGCCGGCAAGGTACGCGCGCACGGCGCCGCGATCCGGAGTGCGCCAATCCACGCCCCGCCGCGACAGGAACTCCAGGAACTCGCCCGCGTTGCGCCGGTACTCCACGATCGTGCGTGGCGACGCATTCCGGGCCGCCATGTGTGACAGGAAGCGCTCCAGCGGCTCGTCAGTCACGCGTCGCGCCCGCGGCGACCGCGGGCTCACCATCCTTCGCCGCCCCCGGCTCGACATGCCTCGGCTCGGCGTCGCCGGGCGCCTGTCCGTCGGGCGCCGGCCTGGTCCAGGTGGCGTAGTCGCAGTCGGGGTAGCGATCGCAGCCCCAGAACGGCCGGCGGCCGCGCCGGGCGCGCTTGGTGACGACCGTCCCCTTGCCGCACTTGGGGCAGGTGCCGAAGCGCTCCGCGGCCGGCTGCGCGTCCTTCTTGATGTACCTGCACTCCGGGTAGCGGTCGCAGCCGACGAACGGGCCGAAGCGGCCGCGCTTCGCCACCAGCGTGCCCTGGTTGCACAGCGGGCAGACCTCGCCCACGCCGGGGAGATCGGCGGGCGCCTCCGGCTCCTCGCCGGGCAGCGGCTGGGTGTACTTGCACTCCGGATAGCCCGAGCAGCCGTAGAACCAGCCGTTGCGCCCGAAGCGCTTCACCAGCACGTCGCCCTTCTCGCCGGAGATCGGGCACGGGATGTCCGTGCGCTCGACCTGCTTCTCGATCGTCTCGCGGCCGCGCGACACCTGCTCGCTGAACGGGACCCAGAACTCGCGAACCATCGGCACCCATTCGTGCTCGCCGCGCGCGACCTCGTCCAGCTGGTCTTCCATCCGCGCCGTGAACTGCAGGTCGACGATCTCCGGGAAGTGCTCCTTGAGCAGATCGGTGACGCGGAAGGCCGATTCCTCCGGGAAGAGGCGCCGGTCCTTGATCGTCACGTAGCCGCGCTGACGGATGGTCTCGAGCGTCGGCGCGTAGGTCGACGGCCGGCCGATGCCGTGCTCCTCCAGCGCCCGGATCAGGGTCGCCTCGGTGTACCGCGGCGGCGGCTGCGTGAAGTGCTGCTCGGAGCTCACCCCGACCAGGTCGAGCGGCTCGTCCTCGCCCAGCTCGGGCAGGACCGCCAGGCGCTCGTCCTCCTCGTCGTCGCGGCCCTCCACGTAGAGCGCCTGGTAGCCGTCGAAGACCCGCTTCCGGGCGCCCGCATGCAGCGTGTAGCTGCCGGCTTCCACGTCGACGCCGACCTGGTCGAAGCGCGCCGGTGCCATCTGCGAGGCTAGCGCGCGGCGCCAGATCAGGTCGTACAGGCGCAGCTCGTCGGGCTTGAGGTGCGCACGCACCGAATCGGGGGTGCGCGCGAAGCTCGACGGCCGGATCGCCTCGTGCGCCTCCTGCGCCCCGCGGGTGCGGGTGCGGTAGGCATTCGGCCGCTCCGGCACGAACGCGTCGCCATGCCGCGCCGCGATCAGCTTGCGAGCATCGGCCACCGCTCCGGAGGCCATGGCGACCGAATCGGTGCGCATGTAGGTGATGAGACCGACCTGGCCATCGGGCAGCGACACGCCCTCGTACAGGCTCTGCGCCACGCTCATCGTGCGGCGAGCGCCGAAGCCCAGCTTTCGCGACGCCTCCTGCTGGAGCGTGCTGGTCGTGAACGGGGGCGGCGGCCCCTTCTTCTGCTGCGTGCGGGTGACTTTGCTGACGCGGTAGCTCGCCGTGCGCAGCGTTTCCTCGTGCTCGCGCGCCTCGGCCTCGCTGCCGATGCGCACCTTCTCCCCGTCGATGCGCGTCAGCTCGGCGGTGAAGCGCGCGTCAACGCCCTGCCGGCGCAGCTCGGCGGCGATGGTCCAGTACTCCTCCGCCGTGAACGCCTCGATCTCTCGCTCGCGATCGACGACCAGGCGCACCGCCACGCTCTGCACGCGGCCGGCGGAGAGACCACGCCGGATCTTGCTGCTCACCAGCGGGCTCAGCTTGTAGCCCACCAGCCGGTCGATCACGCGACGCGCCTGCTGGGCATTGACCAGGTCCTGGTTGATGCTCCGCGGGTTGGCGAAGGCCTGCTCGATGGCGGGCCGGGTGATCTCGCTGAAGGTCACCCGCCGCACGCGGTCCTCGGGCAGGTGCGCGTATTCGGCGATGTGCCAGGCGATCGACTCACCCTCCCGGTCGAGGTCGGTGGCGAGCCACACCTGGTCGGCCCGACGCGCCTGGTCGGCGAGCTTCTCCAGCTCGCGGCGGCGCTCCTTCAGCGGCTCGTAGCGGAGCGCGAAGTCGTGGTCGACATCGACTCCCAGGGCACGCTGCGGCAAATCACGGACATGGCCGTACGAGGCCAGCACGGTGTACCCGGGGCCCAGGTAGCGTTCGATGGTCTTCGCCTTGGCGGGCGACTCGACGATGACGAGGTCGCCCGCGGCCTTCTTCTTGGGGGGCATCGGTCAGGGAGTGTAGCACCGGCCTTCCGGGCTTCCGGATGGCCCGATGAGGACCTCGCGCGCGCTCGCGCGAGGTCCCGCCACCACGCTCAGCCGGCGAAGTCCCAGACGACGATGATCTTCGCGCCGCTCTGCGCGATGCCCACCCCGACCCGCGTGAAGTGCGTGCTCAGGATGTTGCCGATGTGGTTCGCGTAGCCCGGGTAGGGCTCGGCCATGAACGTGCTGTTGCACCAGTTCAGCGTGGCCGTCAGTCCCTGCCCGCTCAGGTAGCACATGTTCTCGCCGGACCAGCTGAAGCTGATCCCAGCGGCGCGCAGGCGGTCGCTCACGCGCGAACCGTCCCGGCCGGTGTGCGAGAAGTAGCCGTACGTCATCTGGTCCCAGGCATGCCCCGATGCCACTCCGCTGATCGCCGAGTCCAGGACCAGCGGGCCGAGGCCGTAGGCTGCCCGGTCCTGGTTGATCTGCCACAGGGCATAGGCCAGTGCGTCGGCCGGGGCCGGCGGCCCGCTGACGGCGCGCGTGGTCGGCCGCGACACGGCCGCCCGCGGACGTGGTGCCGCCTTGCTGCTGTAGGACCAGCTCGCCGTGATCGCGTTGCCGTCCACGTCGCGCGCGCCGTCGCCGAGCTCCACCGTGAACGCGTGCCCCAACGTGAGGGCGGCATCGAGGACGAAGCTCAGCTGCGTGCCATTCGCGTTCCACGAGGGCTTGCCGGCAAGGGCGGCCTTCGTCGTCGCGTCGGTCACCTTCAGCGCCGCGGTCGTCGCGTCGCGGTCCATCGGCTGGCTGAACCAGAGCGCCACGGTGGTGTCGGTCACGTCGCGGGCTCCCTTCGCGGGGGAGACCTTGACCAGCTGCGCGCCCGGCCGCGTCGTGAACGAGAAGGCCAGGTCACCACCCAGCCGGTTGCCCTGGCTGTCGTGCGCGCCGACCAGGCTGATCCCGTAGCGGGCGTTCGGCTTGAGACGCTCGGACGGGGTGAAGACCAGTGCATTGCCCTCCCACGCGATGGCGCCGTCCACGGCCGGGGTGACCAGGAAGTGCTTCTCGACATCGGCCTGGTCCATCGGCTTCGAGAAGCCGATCGTGATCGTGGTCCTGGCGCTGACGTCGGCGGTGGTGTCTGCCGGCGTGGTGAGCGTCGTGGCCGCGGCCCCATCGGTCGCCGGCGCCTGCACGGCGTGGATCCGGTCCTCGTCCGTCTGTCCGACGTAGTGGACCTGGAAGTCGCTGATGACCGGCGCCGTCTCCGTGGTGAAGCTGACCTGCACCGGCTGGCCCGCGGCCTTGCCGCTGGCGAGTCGCGCGGAGGCGGGAACGGTCAGCGTGTAGCGCGCATCGGTCCGCCAGCGGTCGACCGGATAGATCTTGGCCGTCCGCCCGTCGGCGCTCCAGCCGACGCTCACCTGCGTCCGCGGCAGGAGCACGAGGTCGGCCACGACCGACGCGGTGTCCATCGGCTCCGGGAAGGCGATGGTGACGGGCTCGACCGTCCGGATGCCGACGCCGACGTTCTGTGGCAGCAGCGACATCGGCCGGACCGGTGCCGGTGTGGGCTTGGCTGACGCTCCGCTCAGGGAGCTTGCAAAGGCGATCCCCAGGACGAGGGTGGCGATACCGACCCTGGCCAGAGCCTGGCGGCTCCGAAGGTGCTGGGTGACCGAGGGGTTGGCGGTCATGGCCGCCAGGAATGTTCGGATCGAATGCAATAGACCGTTGACTCCTGCGAGGCGGACCGATCGCCGGGCACGACGTCGGAGAGCCTGTTGGGCGCGCGCAGTATAGCCGGGATCGCCGCAGTCGAGTCGCGCCGGCGAACCATGGTCGCCTCACGGCGTCCAGCCGAGGCGTCGCGCGACGAGCGTCGGATGGAACGTCGCGCCGCCGTAGGAGGTCACCAGGCCCCGAGCCTCGAGGAGTGTGAGCGCGCTCGCGAGCGAGGACGTGGCCAGCTGCGTGCGAGTCATCAGCTCTTCGACCGACCCGACCCGCTTGAGCAGCGTCGCGAGCACCAGCGCCTCGTTGTCCGACAGGTTGGCCACGCTGAGCGGGCGCTCGACGCGTCCGAGGCCGATGCTGCCCAGCAGGCCCACGGACGACGTCACGATCGTCGCCAGCTGGTCGGCGATCAGCCGGTTGCAGCCGCGCGACGCGAGCGCGTCGATCGGTCCCGGTACGGCGTACAGCTCCCTGCCCAGCTGCACGGCCGCAGCGGCGGTCAGGAGCGCGCCGGATCGATCAGGAGCCTCGACCACGACCACGGCCGATGCGAGACCGGCGATGATCCGGTTGCGTCGCGCGAAGTCGGGGCGGCCGGGAACGAGCCCCGGCGGCAGCTCGCTGACGAGCGCTCCTCCCGAGGCCACGATCCGCTGCGCCAGGGTCCGGTGCCGGGGCGGATAGACGCGGTCGATCGGCGAGGGAAGGACCGCGATGGTGCGCCCGCCGGCGGCGAGTGCCGCCTGATGCGCCTCGCCGTCGATGCCCAGGGCCAGGCCCGAGACCACTGCCGCGCCGGCGCGCGCGAGCTCATCGGCGATCTCGCTGGCGCACGAACGCCCGTAGCCGCTCGCCCTGCGCGTCCCCACCACGGCCACTCCCGGCAGCGCAAAGGCGTCCGCATCGCCGGCGAGGTAGAGCACCGCAGGCGCTGGCACGGCGTCGCGCAGCGCAGGCGGGTAATCCGCATCGATGGCGGTGACCACGCGCCCGCCAGCCGCGCGCGTGCGGCGCTCGACCCGGGCGGCTGTGGCCGCCGCGCCCCGTCGGCGCAGGCGATGGAGCGCTTCCGGCGCTTCCGCGGGCAGGCGCGCAAGGCCCGACAGCATGGCCGTTCCCGCAACCCACGCTGCGCGGGCGCTGCCGAATCGCTCGAGGATGCGCGTGAAGGAGACCGGGCCGATACCCGGGATCAGCGAGATCGCAATCCAGTACTGCCGCTCCTCCTCGGGATCGAGGAGGTCCGACACCCGCTCTCGCGCGGGTTCGCTGGACGGGCGCAGGCGCAACGGCGCGCGCTCGTCGGGCAGGAAGCCGTCCGCGTCTGCGCCGAGCGGACCGGCGGCGCTCACGCCGATCATGCGGCCAGCTCCGGCCGGTACAGCAGCGCCTCATCCACGTCGGGCCCGGTGATCGCGTCGCGGCCGTCGAGATCGGCGATGGTGCGGGCGATGCGCATGGCGCGATGCAGGCGTCGCGGCGCCAGCTTGAAGCGCCGACCGCGGCGTTCCAGGCGATCCAGCACGCCGGGCGCCGCGCCGAGGATCGGCTCGTGCGGAGCCACGCGCAGCTCTCCGTTGGCGCTCCCCTGTCGCTCGAGCTGACGCTCCCAGGCGCGCCGGACGCGCTCCGCCACGACCATGCTCGGCTCCACGCCGTCCACGGCGGCCGGGGTTGCCCCCGAGCCGGCC
>DASURX010000050.1:0-4187 GCA_036375355.1 Candidatus Limnocylindria bacterium | reverse complement strand
GCGACGCTGCCGAGCAGCAGCCGCGGCAGCGTCGACAGCCCGCGCGATCCGACCACGATCAGGTCCGCTCCCGCGGCCGTCGCCGCGCCAATGAGCTCGTGGGCCGGGTCGCCGTGACGCAGCTCGAGCGTGGCGGCCATGCCGGCGCCGAGCAGCTCGTCCGCCGCGCGACGGCTCACCGCCAGCAGCTCCTCGTGCTCGTCGGCGCGGTGTGGGGCGCGCAGGTCGACCCAGGCCGGGTAAAAGCCGCCCCCCATGCTGGACGCCCAGCCGCCGCCGTCGGCAGCGACGCTGACGACCCGGGCCGGGAGGCCGTTGAACATGCGCCAGCGCGCGAGCACCTCGAGGGCGTGGGCTGACGACGCGGAGCCGTCCACGCCCACGACCATCTGGTGGACGGCCGGGTGTCTGGCGACGAGCACCGGGCAGGGGGCGTGATCGACGATCTCGGTGGAGATCGAGCCGAGCAGGACGCTGGCGAACGGCCCGTGGCCGCGACTGCCGACGACAAGCAGGTCCGGCTGGATGGCATGGGCTTCGTCCAGGATCGCCGACGCGGGCCGGCCGCGGACGACGCGCGTGTCCACGGTCCGGGTCGGCCCGCGCAGCGCCGCCGACGCCGACCGCAGCATGTCCTGCAGGTCGGCCAGCAGCAGCCCCTCGGCCTCGGTGGCGTCGTGGGGCACCACGGCGAACTCGGGAGCGCCGAAGAGATCCGGTCCGCGCTCGAGCGCGGTGACCAGGGTGATGGCGCTCCCATCGGGGATCGGCAGGTGGGCGACCAGGTCACGGGCCGCCTCGGCTCCGGCCGAGCCGTCGTAGGCGAGCAGGATGCGCATGCCGTCACCTCGCGTGTGCAGCCAGCGACCTTAGCCTGCAGCGATCCGGGGCTTCGGCACAGGGCCATACGTCTCGATCCGGGGGGACGGCCGGTCCCGTCCCAGGGTACGAACGGCCATCGGCGCCGCCTGCCGCCGCGCCCACCATGGCCGGGCGAGCGCGATCGGGATAGACGAGGCAGGGTGCGGGCAGCGCCGCACCGGAGGATGGACCGATGGGCACCGGTACCCAGGGCTGGGTCGTGTGCCGCCACGCCACGCGGCAGATCACGGAGGATCGCATCCTCTGTCCGCTGCGCGGCCCGGTGGCGCTGCGCACGTGCCTCGGCTGCCACCAGCTGGTCACCAGCTCGGACGAACGCGCCGGGACGTCGTGGTGCCGCGCCGCGGGCCGTTCGGTCCCCGCGCGACGGGCCCTTCGACACTCGGCCGCGGTCGAGGTCGCTCCCTAGACTGCGGGCATGCAGATCGTCTCAGCCGAAGAGGCCGTGGCCGGCATCCGTTCCGGCCAGCAGGTGTGGGTCCACGGTGGAGCAGCCACGCCATCGGTCCTGCTGGATGCCCTCGTCGCGCGCGCGCCCGACCTCGAGGACGTGCGCATGGTGCACTTCCACACCGAGGGCCCCGGTCCGCACCTGGCGCCCGAGATGGAAGGCCACCTGCGCCACAAGGCGCTGTTCATCGGGCGCAATGCCCGCCAGGCGGTCAACGAGGGTCGGGCGGACTACGTTCCCGTCTTCCTGTCCGACGTTCCCAATCTCTTCACCTCGGGCATCCTGCCGCTCGACGTCGCCCTGCTGAACCTGACCCGGCCCGATGAGCACGGCTTCTGCTCGCTGGGCACCAGCGTCGACGCCACGCTGGCGGCGGCGCGCAGCGCGAAGGTGATCGTGGCGCAGCTCAACGCCTCGATGCCGCGCACCCACGGCGACGCCTTCATCCACGTCTCGAACATCGACCTGGCGGTCGAGGTCGATGTCCCGCCCTACGAGCACGCCGAGGAGCCGCTCGGGGAGGTCGAGCGACGGATCGGCGAGCATGTCGCCGAGCTGGTCTGTGACGGCGCGACGCTGCAGCTCGGCATCGGCGCCATCCCGGCTGCCACCGCCCTGGCGCTCCGCGACAAGCGCGACCTGGGCGTGCACACCGAGATGTTCACCAACGCGGTCATGGACCTGGTGGAGTGCGGCGCGATCACCGGCGCGGCCAAGGAGATCAACCGCTTCAAGATCGTATCGGCCTTCCTGATGGGCGACCGCCGGCTGTACGACTTCGTCGATGACAACCCGATGATCGAGCTGCGGCCGGTGGACTACACCAACGACACCGCCGTGATCCGCCGCTTCCGCCGCATGGTCGCCATCAACTCGGCGATCCAGATCGACGTCACCGGGCAGGTTGTCGCCGATTCGATCGGCAAGCGCATGTTCTCCGGCGTCGGCGGGCAGATGGACTTCATCCGCGGGGCGGCGCTGGCCCCCGAGGGTCGGGCCATCATCGCGCTGCCCGCGACCGCGGCCGGCGGCACCATCTCGCGCATCGTGCCGGTGCTCGACGAAGGTGCCGGGGTGGTGACCACCCGCGCCCACGTCTGGACGGTGGTCACCGAGTTCGGCGTCGCCGAGCTCCACGGCCGCAGCATCGCCGAGCGTGCCAGGGCCCTCATCGGCATCGCGCACCCCGACTTCCGCGACGAGCTGTCGGCCAGGGCCCACCGCGCCCACCAGCTCTAGGGCTCAGGCCTCGGCCGTCTCCTCCAGCAGCCTGACGGCCGATGCCGCCCCGTCCTCGTCGGTCATGGCGGCGGCCAGGTCCATCGCCCTCGCCCGCATGCCGTGGTCTTGCGTGGCGGTCCGGATTCGCTCGGCCAGCACGTCCGGGGTGAGCCGATCGACCGGCACGGGGACCGGGCCGATGCCGAGGCGCCGGACCCGATCGGCCCAGTAGCGCTGGTCACCGACGTGGGGAACCACCACCTGCGGGACCCCGGCGCGCGCGGCGGCGTGGGTCGTGCCGGCGCCGCCGTGGTGGACCACTGCGACCACGCGTGGGAAGAGGGCGCGATGGTCGAGCTCGCCTGCCGCGAGGAGGTCGTCTCCGGCGGGGGCAAGCCCCTGCACGACGCCGCGCCGGCCGGCGGCGCGCAGCGCCGACGCGACGGTATCGGCGAGGGTGTCGCGGTCCTCGACCGCCATCGAGCCGAATGTGACGGCAACCGGCGGTGCGCCGGCATGCAGGAAGGCGGCAACGCGCTCGGGCAGGGGCGCCGGCGGGGAGGCATCGGTCCAGGCGCCGGTGAAGTGGGTGGCGGGGGAGAGGTCGCCGGGGACGACCGCCAGGTGCGGTGAGCAGGCGACCAGGTGCAGCAGCGGGGAGCGGGCGCGGAAGAGGCGGATCGCATCCACGCTCGGGCTGGCGGCGCGCAGCGCCTCGCGCAGCGGGGCGTCCTGGCCCGAGAGCATGCGGTTCAGCATCCACCAGCCGAGCCGGTTGAGCGGGCCGAGGTTGGGCATGCCGGCGGGCGGGGCCGTCGCAGTGGGCAGCAGGACCGGGTCGAAGACCGCCGTCGCCCAGCGAGCGCCGATGTCGCGTACCGCCGCCTCGGCCAGCGAGTGGATGCCGTGCAGCACGACCAGCTCGTGGCCGGCGAGCGCCTCGCGCAGCGCGCGGTGGTGCTCGAGTGCGTCGCGCAGGTGGAAGTCGCGCAGGACGGCGACCTGCGCCAGTGGCGAGCGCTCCGCGGCGGCACGTTCGGCGGCGGCAGCGATGTCCTCGGCCGTCGTGGCCGGGCCGGCTGCCGTGAAGCCGATGCCTCGCGCCTCGAAGGCTGGCCGGTAGAGCTCCCAGGAGACGGCCCTCACGGCATGCCCGGCCCGAGCCAGCCGTTCGGCCAGGGACAGGAAGGGGCGAACGTCCCCGGTGGTGCCGACCGTCGCCAGCGCGATGCGCACGGGGCTACTGGTCCCGGAACTGGCGCGGGGCGGTCCGCGGCCCACGGCGCGGCGGGAAGATGCCGGCCGCCTCCAGCAGGCGCTGCACGCGCGCGCGCTGGCCGCGATACGGCTCCAGCAGCTCGAGCATGCGCGCGTCGTCGGCCCGGCGCTCCCCGGCCAGCGCCCAGGCGACCACGCTCGGGACGTGGTAGTCACCCACGCTGACGGCGTCGGCGTCCCCGTACGCCACCCGGCACACCTCGGCCAGCGTCCAGGGTCCGATGCCCGGCACCGCCGCCATCAGCGTCCGCGCCCCCTCCGGCGCCAGTGCCTCCAGCCGGGGCGCGACCCGCGCGGCGCGACGCACCAGCTCCGCCCGACGCCGCTCCAGCCCCAGCCGATGGAAGGCGAAGTA
>DASURX010000049.1:0-2005 GCA_036375355.1 Candidatus Limnocylindria bacterium | reverse complement strand
CCAGCCGGCGGGCGCGTCCCGGCTGGTCGGCCAGCGCGGCGGTCATCCGGTGATCCTCACCGTCGTGCTCGAGCCCCAGACGGCGAAGGAGATGAAGAAGTCGCTGACCGTCAGCACGACGATCGAGGTCCGGATCGCGTTGCCGACCGCGACGCCGACGCCGGCCGGGCCGCCGGTGGCGAAGTAGCCGTAGTAGCAGTGGATCAGGATGATCACGACGGCGAAGACCATGACCTTGACGAAGGAGTAGAGGACGTCGATCGGCGGCAGGAAGAGGTGGAAGTAGTGGTCGTAGGTGCCCTTGGACTGCCCGAAGTACTCGGTGACGATGAAGCGGGTGGCGCCGTAGGACGAGAGCAGGCCCAGGACGTAGAGAGGGACGACCGCGACGAAGCCGGCGATCATGCGGGTCGTCACGAGGAAGGGCAGCGACGGGATGCCCATCACCTCGAGGGCGTCGACCTCCTCCGAGATCCGCATCGCGCCCAGCTGGGCGGTGAACCCGCAGCCGACCGTCGCGGCGAGCGCCAGGCCCGCGACCAGCGGGGCGATCTCGCGGGTGTTCAGGTAGGCCGAGACGAAGCCGGTGAAGGCGCCGGTGCCGAGCTGGTTCAGCGAGGAGTAGCCCTGCAGGCCGACCTGGCTGCCGGTGAAGAAGGCGAGGAAGGCGATGACGCCGACGGTGCCGCCGATGACCGACAGGGCCCCGGAGCCGAGGGAGACCTCGGCGAGCAGCCGCACGACCTCCTTCTTGTACCGGCGCAGGGTCCGCCCGCTCCAGGCGAGGGAGCGCACGTAGAAGCGCATCTGCTCGCCGAGGCTGTCCAGGGCCTCGACGGGGCGCGCTGCAAGCTGACTGGCTCTGCTCATCGTCTGCTCCGGCTCAGATCTTCTGCGGGACGACTTGGAAGTAGACGGCGCTGACGACGAAGTTGATGACGAACAGGAACATGAACGTGATGACCACGCTCTGGTTCACCGCCTCACCCACACCCTTCGGGCCACCGCCGGCCGTCAGTCCCTTGTAGGAGGCGACGACCGCGGCGATGAAGCCGAAGATCACTGCCTTGATCTCGCTGGTCCACAGGTCGGCCAGCTGGGCCAGCGCGGTGAACGAGGCGATGTACGCGCCCGGGGTCCCGCCCTGGATGATGACGTTGAAGAAGTACCCGCCGGCCACCCCGACCACGGAGACCAGGCCGTTGAGCAGCAGCGACACCAGCATCGCGGCCAGTACCCGGGGCACGACCAGCCGGTGGATGGGGCTGATGCCCAGCACCTCCATCGCGTCGATCTCCTCGCGGATCTTGCGCGACCCCAGGTCGGCGCAGATGGCCGACCCGCCGGCGCCCGCGATCAGCAGGGCCGTCACGATGGGCGAGGCCTCCCGGATGACGGCCAGCACGCTGGCAGCCCCGGTGAAGGACTGCGCGCCCAGCTGCCGGGTCAGGGTGCCCAGCTGCAGCGCGATGACGGCGCCGAAGGGGATCGAGACCAGCGCCGTCGGGACGATCGTGACCGAGGCGATGAACCAGCACTGCTGGATGAACTCCTTGGTCTGGAACGGCCGGCGGCCCAGCGCGCGGAAGACGTCGAGGATCAGCGCGAACAGCGAGCCGCTCTGCCGCAGTGCGCCGATGGCGGGGTTGTTCACGGGACCATCCCCCCAGCCAGCTCGGGGGTGTGGCGCAGGCCCGGGACGCCGACATTGTCGGACTGGAAGGACCCGGGCGGCGGGGTCACGCCGTTCTCTCGGCACCACTGGCCGGCCGGGCGAGCGGTGCGGCGCACCGTGCCGTCGGAGGGCTCGAGCTGGAGCGCGATGGGCGGCAGCGGCGGGAGCTCCTGGCCGGACTCCGCGGCGAGCTCGTCGGCGTCCTTCTCCTCGGACATGCCGATCGGGCCGATGCGCTGAGCGTTGAGGAACTGGCGCACGACCGGCTCCTCGGAGCTGAGCAGCATCTCGCGAGGCCCGAACATCGCCAGGTGGCGGTGGTAGAGCATC
>DASURX010000048.1:0-6020 GCA_036375355.1 Candidatus Limnocylindria bacterium | reverse complement strand
GGGCGCTCATCGACGGCGCTTCGGACGGCGCCGCGGCCACTCAGGCCCGAACGGTGGCGCGGATCAACCTCACCCGATCGCCGGCCGGCACGGCCACCTCGATCGCCCCGGATGATGCCCGCGAGTACGAGGACGGCCACGCCGGCGACCCGGCCTACCTGAGCAGCGGCGTCATCGTGAGCGGGACCAGCGTGCGCGTGGCGATCTCCTCGACGATCGAGACGACCCTGGCCCGGGTCGTCGGCGTCCCGACCCTGAACACCGGTGCCCGCGCTCGCTGCCAGACGCAGGGTGGCCCGGCCATCCCGATCGTCGCGCGACGCTACGACGGCGCCCCGGGTCCCAATAACGGCTTCACCGACTACGTGGCCACAGCGGCGACCGCCAACAACGGCCAGGTGGATCCGAACAACGTCCTGGGCTACGACGGTCGCACGCCCGCCTCCGAACTCGAGCCGGGGCTCACGTTCGAGCTCTACGGGCCGGGGGCCAAGGCGTCGAACGAAAGCTCCTTCCGCGGTTTCGTCGCGCTCGACGTCCGCAACTTCCAGTCGACGACCTCGCGCGTCTACTACAACGAGGTCCCGCCGAGCGTGACCGAGAACACGCTGAAGGACATGCAGGGCGACTACCTGCTGACCGGCTACAAGGGACCGATGTTCCCGCCGGTCACGTCGCCGGCTGACCCGAACGACCAGGTCGCCGTTCTGCTCGGCAACGACTCGCCGATGGTCGTCCACAACTTCCAGTCGGTGTTTGCACCCGGCGACCGGGTCCTGCTGGGCGTCTACAACGGCACCGTGATGCAGATCCCCGACTTCGCCATCACGCCGCCGTCCGCGATCACGCTGCCGATGACCACGACCAGCCCGCAGAACGGGCCGAACTTCACTGTGACGCGCAACGACTCGTTCAACAGCACGGTGACGCTCCACCTGCACGGTGACGCGGCGGCCACGGCAATCGGGCATCCGGAGTGGGACATCGTCCCCGACCCGAGCGTGACGCCACCCGCCGCCGGCGACATGGACGAGCCGACCTGGTCGACGGACGTGTTCATCCCGTCCAAGAACGGGACGAACATCGCGATGAACGCCATCAGCACGAACGCCATCCCGGCGGGCATCTACACCGTCTGGCTAGAGGGCCATTCCGGCAACCCGTATTTCCAGACCCGTCGCGTGCCGGTGCCGGTCAAGGTCGGCGCGGCGGCGCGCGACTTCAGCCTCGCCAACTCGACGACGACCACGTCAATTCCCGCCATGGGGGGCTCGATCAGCATCCCGATCTACGTCTCGACCACCACCGCCAGCGGGACGAAGTGGGGCGCCACCGGCAGCGCGGTGACGCTCGGGATCGACGCGAGCTCGTTCAGCGACTGCTCGTTCGGCTCGGCGACCATCGGCGCCGGCCAGCTGACCCTCAGTGCCTCGACCGTCACGCCCACCGCCTCGGGGAGCGGCGCGCTGTCGACCCTGACCATCAACAGCGTCGGCCTGGCTCCCGGCTGCTACCGCTTCAACGTCCGCGCCTACGGGACGAACGGCGACCTCCAGCCCGTGGTGCACCTGCAGCCGATCACCTTCACCGTCGCCACGCAGCCGGCCGGTGGCAGCTACGTGGACATCACCGGCTTCGCCGTCTTCGAGGTGACTGGCGTCGACGCCAACTCGATCTTCGGCCGCGCGGTGAGCGGCGTCTATGCGGACCCCAACGACCAGGCCCTGCGCCGCGCGCAGGTTGCCCGGCTCATGCCCTGGTAACCCGGTAGCCCAAGGAGACACCCGTCGTGGAACTCGAGTATTCGGACAAGAACAGCAAGCGATCCAAGCTCTACATCGCCGTCGGCCTGGTGATTGCGGTCATCGTGGCCGCGGTCGTGTTCCTGGCGCTCCAGGCCAGCGGCCTGACCAAGGACGATTCGGTCGTCATGCGCGAGGTGGTCGTCGCGGTCCGCGAGATCCCCGGCCGCAAGCCGATCGAGGAGGGCGACGTCGCGATGCGCACCGTGCCCGCCGACCCGACCAACGACAGCGCCTACACGCGCATCGACGAGGTCCTGGGGCGCGTCTCTGGCGTCACGATCCTGACCGGCCAGCTGGTGACGCAGAACATGCTGGCCTCGACCACCCAGGGGCAGGGCTTCGCGATCCTCGCGCCCGGCGAGGAGTTCGACCCGAATGGTCCGGACTGGCGGGCGGTGAGCATCTCCGTGCCCGACGACCGAGCCGTGGCCGGCACCCTGGTGCCCGGCCAGCGCGTGGACCTGATCGTGACCATGGCCATCAACCCGGAGATCGGCCAGACCGCGGAGGAGGCGCAGCAGACCACGACCACCTTCATCCCCGGCCCGTCCACCAAGGTGACGCTGCAGGCGCTGACGATCCTGGCGCGCAACGGCGGCCTCTACATCCTGCGGACCGACCTCGCCACCGCCGAGAAGATCACCGAGCTGACGGCGGCCGGAGGCCAGTTCAGCTTCGTCCTGCGGGCCGACCCGGACGAGCGGACGGCAGACACCGAGGGCTCGACCATCGATCGCCTGATCGACGAGTACGGCTTCCCGGTGCCGCTGCCGCCCGAGTTCACCCAGGAGAGCGCCGCTCCCTGATTGAGCCCGACCACGACGGGACCGATGACGCCGGCCGTGAGGCCGGCGTCGCGGTTTGCGGCGCGCCCGTCAGGCGCTCATGAAGGCCCGATACGCCTCTTCGACCTGGCGCCGCGTCTCGGCCATCGGCGCCGAGCCGTCGATCACGACGTCAGCGGCCCGGACCTTCTCCTCCTGCGAGGACTGGCTGGCCAGGCGGCGGCGCGCCTCGTCCTCGCGCATCCCGCGCAAGGCGGCCAGGCGGGCGATCGCATCGGCCTCGTCGCAGCGGACGACCCAGGTCGCGTCGCAGCGGTCGTGCAGCGGCGACTCGAGCAGCTTGATTGCCTCGATGCAGGCCGCTTCGGCGCCGGCGGCCTCCAGCTCGGCCAGGCGCGCCCGGGTCTCGTTGCGCACGAGCGGGTGGAGGATCTCCTCGAGGTCCCGCAGCGCGCCTGGATCGGCGAACACCACGCGCGCGAGCGCGCCGGCCTCGATCGTCCCGAAGCGCGCCTCGATCCGCCGCCGCGCCTCCGCGTCGTTGTTGCGGATCTCGCGCGCCACGGCGTCCAGGTCAATCACCGCCACGCCCAGCTCGCTCAGCCAGCCGGCCACGGTCGACTTCCCGCAGCCCAGGTTGCCGGTCAGGCCGATGACCCTCACCGCTGGCACCGCGGGCAGAAGTGCGTGCTGCGCTGCCCGACCACGATCCGCTCGATCGGCGTCCCGCAGCGCAGGCAGGGCTCGCCGGTGCGGCGGTATACGCTCAGCCGCTCGGCGTTGGCGCCCGGCTCGCCATCGGCCCCCACGTAGTCGCTGAAGCTCGAGCCACGATTCGCGATCGCCTGGCGCAGCACGCTGCGGATGGCCCGATGCAGCCGTCGCACCCCGTCGGGCGTCAGGGTGTCCGCCGCGCGCAGCGGATGCAGACGGGCTCGCCAGAGCGCCTCGTCGGCGTAGATGTTGCCGACGCCGGCCACGAAGGACTGGTCGAGCAGGAGCGTCTTGAGCCGGGCCGAGCGGCCGCGAAGCCGATCGGCGAGCCTGGCCGCGCTGAACGAGGTGGCCAGCGGCTCCGGTCCGTGGCGACCGAACACGTCGCCGACCCGGTAGCGGCCGCTGCCCTCGGCCACCCGGTTCGGCCGCCGGCCCGCAGCACGCCCGCCGGCAGGACGCCGACGCCGCCGCAGCCCGCCGCCCTCCCACAGGCCGATGCGCCCGAACTTGCGCACGTCCCGGTAGCGGAGCTGCCGCCCGTCGGCCAGCCCGAAGACGACCCGCGCGTACGGGTCGTCCGGCGTGCCGGGCGGCGCCACGATCAGGGCACCGGTCATGCGCAGCGCGACGGTCATCACCCGCCCGTCGGCAAGGTGGATCAGGACCGACTTCGCCCGCCGCCCGACGCGCGCGATCTTGGCCCCGCGCAGCTCCGCGACGAATTCCTCCGGCGCGGGATGGCTGATCGTCCGCGCCCAGCGCACCTCCGCATCGGCGATCTGCGCGCCGGCAACCCAGCGCTGCAGGTCACGCGCCACGGTCTCGACCTCTGGGAGCTCCGGCATGTCGCCTAGTGTGCCGCATCGCCCGCGGATGGCCAGCGTTCGTCGCCTGCTTCAGATGACAGCCGCACGAGTCGCGGATGCGGCCGCTCCCACCGCCCGGTGCGGCTCTCAACCTGCCGCGGGGCCGGAAGAAGCCTCTCTGGGCCATTTCGTGCGGCTCTGAACCTGCACCGGGCGATTTCGGCCCCACGGAAGGCGCCGCGCCTCGGGATGAGGCTACGCGCCCAGCGGCTCGGCGATGGCCTCCTCCGCCTCCTGGCGCGCCACCTCGATCGCGGACTTGGGGACCCGCCGCCAGCCGCCGTCCTCGCCGGGGAGATAGCGGTCCATGTTCTCCCAGTCGGTTCCCACCTTGAGGTCCACCTCCAGCGGCGGGTCGAGCGGCAGGGCGCCCTCCATGACCTCGCTGGCCAGGGCAGCCAGGGCGGGCAGCTCCTGCTCATCGGTCTCGAACACGAGCTCGTCGTGGACCTGCAGCAGCATCCGGGAGCGCATGCCTCGCTCCCGCATCATGGCGTCCAGGCGAACCATCGCGATCTTCATCCCGTCCGCCGCCGTGCCCTGGATCGGCATGTTGATCGCCATCCGCTCCCCCGCCGAGCGCAGCGCCGAGTTGCGGGCCGTCAGCTCCGGCAGGTAGCGGCGCCGGCCGAGGAGCGTCGTAACGAAGCCCTGATCTCGGGCCAGGATGCGGATCTCGGTCGTGTAGCGCCGGATCCCCGGGTAGGCGGCAAAGTAGTCGGCGATGAAACGCTGAGCCTCCTCGCGCGGGATCTTCAGCCGATCCGCCAGGCCGAAGTCCGAGAGGCCGTAGGCGATCCCGTAGTTGATCATCTTGGCCACGCTGCGCTCCTTGGGCCCCACCGCTTCCGGCGCGAGGCCCAGCACACGGGCCGCGGCGGCCAGGTGGATGTCCGAGTGCGCGGCAAAGTCCGCCTTCAGGCCCGGATCGCCAGAAACGTGCGCCAGGATGCGCAGCTCCTGCTGCGAGTAGTCCGCGCCCAGCAGCAGCTTGCCCTCGGGCGCCACGAAGGCGCGCCGGATGCGGCGCCCGAGCGCCGAGCGGATCGGGATGTTCTGCAGGTTCGGATCGGCGCTCGACAGGCGGCCGGTGGCCGCCACCGCCTGCTGGTAGGTCGTGTGCAGCCGGCCATCGGACCCCACCAGGGCCGGCAGCGCGTCCACGTACGTGCCCTTCAGCTTCGAGATCTGGCGGTGCTCCAGGATCAGGCCCACCACCTCGTGCTTGTCGCGCAGCTCCTCCAGGACCGATGCATCGGTCGAGTACCCGGTGCGCGTCCGCTTCGTGGCGGGGAGTCCCAGCTCGTGGAAGAGGATCTGCTCCAGCTGCTTGGGCGAGCCGATGTTGAAGTCGTGCCCCACCAGGCCGAAGATCCGCGACTCCAGCCCGGCCAGCTGCTGGCCGAACTCGACGCTCATGGTGCTCAGCGCCCCGCGGTCGATCGTCACGCCCGCCAGCTCCATCCGCGCCAGGACGGGGAGCAGCGGCATCTCCACCTCGCCGAAGAGGTCGACCAGCCCGGCCTCGGTGAGCTCCTGCTCGAGCTGCGGCCGGACCAGGAGCGCCGTCAGTGCCTCCGCGGCCGCCCGGCGTGCCGTCGCGGACTCCTCTGCGCCGGTGTCCGCGTTCAGCGGTCGCTCGGGCAGGTCCGCGCCGAAGCGGTTGGCGGCAAGGTCGTCCAGTGTCTGCGCACGCAGGGACGGGTTCACCATCCAGGACGCCACCAGCGTGTCGAACGCGGGTCCGGCCAGCTCCACGCCGCGCGCGCCGAGCAGCGTGATGAGCTGCTTCAGGTCGTGCCCGATCAGCGGGCGCTCGTCGCGCCCGAACCAGCCGGGCAGCGGCC
>DASURX010000047.1:0-17334 GCA_036375355.1 Candidatus Limnocylindria bacterium | reverse complement strand
TGGTACGGGGCGCAGGTGTAGGTCGGGCGACAGCCGAGGGCCCGATACAACTCCATCAGCAGCCGGCCGCGCTCCGCGGTCCGGGCGTCGCCGCGCCACAGCTCGGGGTGGAGCAGGTCCAGCGTCCCCACGTTCAGCGTGGTCGGGACGGCGACCCGTGCGCCGCCGTCCGCCAGCCGCCGGACGAAGTCGATGGTGGCCTCGCCGTGGTACAGGCAGGAATCGACGTGGGCGCGGCTGATCGGGATCAGGCGCGGCGCGTCGAGCGCCTCGGCGGCGCGGGCCACCAGCCGCATGGCGAGGGCCGCCCCGGCGCCGTCCTCACCGGCCAGCAGGGCCCGCTCGCGATCGTCGAGCGCGAGCGGCATCGGTCCTGTTACCTGGACTCCTCGGCCTCGATACGCGCCAGCTTCTCCAGCCGCGGGACGTGCCGGCCGCCCTGGAACTCGGAGTTGAGGAACTCGCGCAGGCAGGCCTTGGCCACCTCGGTGCCGACGATCCGGCCGCCGAAGGCGATGCAGTTCGCGTCGTTGTGCTCACGTGCCAGCCGCGCCACGACCGGGTTGGTGGCCTGCACGCAGCGGATGCCACGCACCTTGTTGGCCACGATCGCCTCGCCGGTGCCGCTGCCGCCCAGCACGATTCCGAACGCGAAGTCGCCGCGGGCCACGGCGCGGGCCACCGGGGCGATGAAGTCCGGGTAGTCCACCGGCTCGTCGGAGAAGGTGCCGAAGTCGCGGTACTCGATGCGCAGCTCGTCGAGGAGCGTGCAGAGCTCGCCCTTCAGGGCGAATCCCGCGTGGTCGGAGCCGACGGCGACGCGCACGGACGCAGTCTAGGCCCCGCCGACCTCGACGATCTCGGCCAGTTGCGCTGCCGCGATAGGCCCCTGACGCACGAGGCGGGCCGGCGTCGTGCTCAGGTCGAGGACGGTCGAGGCGTGCCCACCGGGGACCCGGCCGCCGTCGACGACCGCGTGGAGCCCATCGGCCTGGGTGGCGAAGGCGATCAGCACGTCGTCGGCCTCGAGGGTGTCCGGCTCGTCGCTGACGTTGCCGCTCGTGGTCAGCAGCGGTCCGGCCGCCGCGATCAGGGCCTGCGCCACCGGGTGGTCCGGCGCACGGAAGGCCTGGGTGGGGCGATCGTCGGAGGCGGGCAGGACCAGGGTCAGCGCACCGGGCCAGAAGGCCGCGGCCAGCGCCCGGGCGCGGTCGTCCACCACCCAGCCGTCGGGCAATGAGCCGATGTCGGCCACCAGCATCGGGATGCGGCGGTCGATCGGGCGACGCTTCAGCTCGAACAGGGCGTCCACCCGGTCGGGGTGCGACGCGGCGCAGCCGACGCCGTAGACCGTGTCGGTCGGGAAGGCGACCAGCCCGCCGTCGCGCAGGATCGCCGCCGCCGCGGCGATGCCTTCCGGCGTGGCGAGCAGCACATCGGTCATGCGCGGTCGATGCGCACGACGCGCTGAATGCCGGCCAGGTCGGGCATCAGGCTCACCGCCGCATCCATGGCGAGCGCCTCGACCACGGCGCGCACCGCCTCCGCCTGGCCCGCGCCGACCTCCAGCAGCGCGACGCCGCCGGCCGCCAGGCGCTCGGGCAGCTGCGCCACCAGCCGGCGAACCACGTCGAGCCCGTCACTCCCGCCGTCCAGCGCGCCGCGCGGCTCATGCCGCAGGCTGCCGGTCCCGGCGGCAACCTCGTCGGAGGTCAGGTACGGCAGATTGGCGATCACCACGTCCGGCAGGATCGGGGCGGGCAGGACGCGCGGGTCGAGCAGGTCGCCACAGCCGAGGGTGACGTGCCCGGCCAGGCCGTGCGCGGCGAGGTTCTCGGCCGCCAGCTCCAGCGCCTCGGCCGACAGGTCGCTGGCCGCCAGGCGCAGGCGACCCAGGGCCAGCGCCGTCCGGAAGCGGATGGCGAGGGCAAGCGTCACCGCTCCGCTCCCGGTGGCGACCTCCCAGGCGGCGATCGGCGCGGCGTCGCGGACCAGGCGAGCCGCGATCTCCTCGATCGCCGCACCCGCCAGCAGCTCGGTTTCGGGTCGAGGGATGAGCGCCCGGGGGTCGGTCAGGACGCGCAGCGAAAGCCACTCCTTGAAGCCACGGATGTAGGCGATCGGCTCGGCATCGGCCCGTCGCTCGACCCAGCCGGCCAGGCGCGCCGCGTCATCGGCCTCCAGCGAGGCCTCGGGATGCGCCAGCAGCCAGGCCCGGTCGCGGCCGAAGGCGTGGGCCACCAGGAGCTCGGCATCCAGGCGCGGGCTGGGCGATCCCGCAGCGCGGAGGCGCTGCGTCGCGGCGGCCGTCAGGCCCGCGGCATCGGTCCGGGAGGCGACGGGAGGCATCGGCCCTGGCAACTCAGGCCTCGCCCGTCACGTGCGCCAGACGCTCCGCCTCGTCGGCCTCGGCCAGCGGGTCGACCAGCCGGTCGAGGCTGCCCTCCAGCAGCCCGCCGATGCCGTGGATGGTGAGGCCGATGCGATGGTCCGTGACGCGGTCGTCCGGGAAGTTGTAGGTGCGGATCTTCTCCGCGCGCTCGCCACTGCCAACCTGGGAGCGGCGCTGCTCACCGCGCTCCTCGGCCTGGCGCTGCTGCTCCATCTCGAGCAGGCGCGCACGCAGCACGGACAGTGCCTTCGCCTTGTTCTTGTGCTGGCTCTTCTCGTCCTGGATCGCAACCACCAGGCCGGTGGGCAGGTGCGTGATGCGCACCGCCGAGTCGGTGGTGTTGACCGACTGCCCGCCGGGGCCGCTGGACCGATACACGTCGACCCGGATGTCCTTCTCCGGGATCTCGACCTCGACCTCCTCCGCTTCGGGCAGCACGCTGACCGTGGCCGTGGAGGTGTGGATCCGTCCCTGCGCCTCGGTCACCGGCACGCGCTGCACGCGGTGGACGCCGGACTCGTACTTGAGGCGCGAGTAGGCGCCGTCGCCGCGGACCTCGGCGATCGCCTCCTTGAAGCCGCCGCTGGCTCCCTCCGAGGAGGAGAGCAGCTCCAGCTTCCAGCGCCGCCGCTCGGCGTAGCGGGCGTACATCCGGAACAGGTCCGCCGCGAAGAGGGCGGCCTCGTCGCCTCCCGTCCCGGCGCGCACCTCCAGGATCACGTCGCGATCGTCGTTCGGGTCCCGCGGCACGAGATGGGTGCGCAGCTCGGCCTGCAGGTCTCGCTCGCGCGCCTCCAGGCTCTCCACCTCCTCGCGGGCGAGCGCGCGCACCCCCTCGTCCGCGTCGTGCGCCAGCTGACGCGTGGCCTCCAGCTCGTCGGTGATGCCGCGCCAGGCGACGATGGCGCTCACCACCGGCTCTAGCCGCGCCAGCTCGCGGCCGATCTCCGCCAGCCGGGCCGGATCCGACGCAACGTCGGGCTGCGCCATCTCGGCGCTCAGCGCGGCGTGGCGCTCCTCGATCTCGCGGAGGCGGTCGATCATCGGTCCATTATCGGCGCCGGCGGGGACCGATCAGGGCATCACGCCGGTGGGCGGGTCCACGACCTCGGCGGTCGGTTCGACCCTGGGTTGCCCGGCCGCGCGATCGGCCTCCAGGCAGGACTCCAGCGAGGCGATGCTGACCTCCAGCATGGAGTGGTCCGGCTTGCGGGTGGTGAGCGACTGCAGCCAGAGCCCGGGCTGGTAGATGGCCCGCACCACGGCGTTGCCGTAATGGCTCGCGCCGAAGCGCACCAGCTCGTACGAGACGGCGGCGATCAGGGGAACCAGTACGATCCGCGACAGGAAGAGCAGCGGCAGCGGCACCCCGTCGCGCGGGATGAGGCCGAAGAAGAAGATGCTGATGACCACCACGATCAGCAGGAACGTCGTCCCGCAGCGGGTGTGGGCCGTCGAGAAGCGGTCGACCTCTACCGGGGTGAGCGGGCGCTGCGCCTCGTGGGCGCTGATGGCCTTGTGCTCGGCACCGTGGTACGCGAACACGCGCCGGACGTCGGCCATGAGCCCGATGACGGCCAGGTACACGACGAACACGCCCAGCCGGATGAGGCCCTCTGCGGCGTTGGCCAGCAGGTCCGAGTCGGTCGCGCTCTCGGCGAACGTGGACAGGAAGAGCGGCAGCACGAAGAACAGCGCCACGGCGAAGCCGAGCGAGAAGATCATGGTGCCGACCATCATCCGGCGGCTGATCTCGATGTCCTCGCCCTCGGCGGCGATCGCCGCCGAGCGCATCAGCATCCGCGTGCCGAGCACCAGCGTCTCGTACAGCACGAACATGCCGCGCACGAAGGGCACCTTGAGCCATCGGCCGTGCTGCAGCGCCGCGGGGAGAGGCTCGGAGTAGGTCTTGATCTCGCCGGTCGCCGGGCGGACGCTCATGGCCACGGTCGTGCGGCCGCGCATCATGACGCCCTCGATCAGCGCCTGCCCGCCGTAGAAGAAGTCCGGCATGCGGAAGCGCGGCCGCTCGCCGGCGCGTGCCACGGACTGGACGACGAATGGCCCGGCCGCCATCAGCAGCTCGGGGACGAGGAAGAGTAGGTGGGGCGCCAGGAGCGCCGGCCACCCGGTCAGGCGCCGGCGCATCGGCCTAGCGGTGCGAGCGCTCCAGCCGGCGCTGGAACCGCTCGACCTGGCCGGCAGTGTCGACGATGTTCTGCGTGCCCGTGTAGAACGGATGGCAGTTCGAGCACACCTCGACGCGGATCGACTCCGCGGTGGAGCCGACCGTGAAGGTGGTGCCGCAACCTACGCAATGCACCTCGGCCTGGTGGAACTTGGGATGAATGTCTGCCTTCATGGCTGGTCTCCGGGGTGCCTCGTCAGGCCGGCGTCTCGGCGACGGCCGGGGTAACGGGCGCGACCACGCTGACGCGCTTCTTGTCGCGCGTCTCGTGGGTGAACTTGACGGTGCCATCGGCGGTCGCGAAGAGCGTGTAGTCGCGGCCCATGCCGACGTTGGGGCCGGGATTGAACGTGCTGCCGCGCTGGCGGACGATGATCGTGCCGGCGTGCACCTGCTGCCCGTCGCCACGCTTGACGCCCAGCCGCTGGCCGGCCGAATCGCGGCCGTTCTTGCTGCTGCTGCCGGCCTTCTTGTGTGCCATCTCGCCTACTCCTCCGCCTTGGCCTTCGGCTTGCGCGCTGCGCGCGGCTTCGCGGCCGGCTTCTTCTCGGCCGATGAAGGGGCCGATGCCTCCTGGCCTGATGCCTTCGGCTGCGCGCGTCGCGCGCGTGGCTTCGGCGCCGCCTCCTCGACAGGAGCCTCCGCCGCCGCGGCTGCGGCAGCCACATCGGCCTCGGGCGCCGCCTTGCCTCGCGTCCGCGCCTTCTTCTCGCCGTCGGCGTTGATCGCGTCGATGCGCACGCGCACGAGGTGCTGGCGATGCCCGGTCCGGCGGCGGTACTTGACCTTCTGCTTGAACTTGAAGATGACCAGCTTCGGCCCGAGCTCCTCGCCCAGGACGGTGCCGGTCACCGTGGCACCCGCCACCACCGGCGAGCCGACGGTCACCGCCTCGCCGTCGCCGATGAGCAGGACGCGGTCGAAGGTCACAGCCGCGCCGGCGTCGGCACCCATCCGCTCCACGGTGAGCGTGGTGCCCGGCTCGACGCGGTACTGCTTCCCGCCGCTGCTGACGACGGCGTACATGGACTCTCTCCGAAGCGTGATCAGGGATGGAATCGAGCGCCGATCGAGGCGCACAGCAACGCGGGCCGACGAAGTGCCCGCGGGAGGGTGAGTCTACCGGGCGATGGGGGGAGTGTCAACGAAGACGAGGCGCGTGCGGATCGCCTGGCCGGGCAGCAGCGGCAGGTCCAGGGCGTGGACCACGTCCTCCGGCCGCCCCGCGCCGCTCGGGTCGAGGCGCAGGACCATCCGCAGTCGCGCCCGGCGCTGCGCCTCGTCCACCTCGAGCACCTCCACGTCCTCGATGTAGGGGCGCAGGTCGCGCAGCCCTGAGTCGGCGCGCCGCTCGCTCTCGCCGCGCCGCCGCTGCCCGGGGAGGCGCGGCGCCGCCAGCAGCCGCACGATCGCGCCGCGCAGCTCCTCCTCCGACAGCGAGGCGTCGCCGCGCGCGCGGACGTCGATCTCGTACTCCGCTCCGCGCAGCTGCGACGCGGCGGACGGAAAGCCGTGCCACACCTCCCGCGCATCGACGATCTCGAGGCCGTCGGGCAGCAGCTCCCCGGCGGCCTGGATGCGGTCCATCGGCACCAGCTCGTCGAAGTAGGCCTCCAGCACCTCGCCCCGCAGCTCCACGCCGACCGGCAGGTTGGCGGCGAACTTCAGGCGCGGGCGCGGGCGCGCCGCGTTCGTGTGCGAGAGGGGCAGGTTCGCTTCGCGGAACGCTCGCTCGAACTCGCCGAGCAGGTCCGCCTGCCGCACCCGCAGGGCGGGGTCGTGGCGGGCGAACAGGATCTGCCAGCGCTGGCGCGGAGGACGGTCCGCAGATCGATCGGTCATGGCTGATCAGATGGTACCTTGCCGCCGATGACCGATCTGCTGGCGGCGGTCCGGAGGCATCGGCTCGGCCTGTTCGTGCTGGCGGTCGGCGTCCTGCTGGCGTATGCCCTGTGGTCGGCGCGGGGCGCGCTGCCGGCCTTCGTCATCGGCCTGGCGCTGGCGTTCGCGCTGGATCCCATCGTCTCGTTCCTGGAGCGTCGCGGCGTGCCGCGCTGGGCCGGCGTGCTCGTCTCGTATGCCGCGGTCATCGGGCTGGTATGGGTCTTCGTCGCGTTCGCCGTGCCGCCCATCGCCGCGCAGACCCGCGAGTTCATCCAGAACCTGCCGCGCTACGCCTCGATCGTGACCGACGCGCAGCACGACCTGCTGCGCTGGTACCAGTCGCTCCCGCTGCCGCCGGAGCTGCGGCAGATGCTCGACGACTCGATCGCCAGCGCGGAGGGCGCCTTTGTCGACGCGCTGCGCCAGATCCTGGGCCCCGCGGTCAGCACCGTGCTGCGCACCGCCGGCTTCATCCTGGGCCTGATCGTCATCCCGGTCTGGCTCTTCTTCGTCCTCAAGGACCGCGATCGCTTCCCGCGCGCCGTGGCGGGGGCGCTGCCCGAAGCCTGGCGCGCAGACGCGGCCCACGTCCTCGGCCTCATGGCCCGCGTGGGGGGCCGATGGATCCGCGGCCAGCTGCTACTCGGCTTCGCGATCTTCCTGGCGTCGGTCGTCGGGCTGACCATCCTGACCTTCGTCGGCTTCTCGGAGTTCGGCCAGTTCACCCTGGTGCTGGCGGTGATCGCCGGCGTGCTGGAGTGGTTCCCCATCATCGGTCCGATCATCGCCGCCATCCCGGCCATCCTCATCGGCCTGACCATCTCGCCAGCGGCGGCGATCGCCGCGGCGGTGCTGTACACCGGCATTCAGCAGCTCGAGAACAACCTGCTGGTGCCCAAGGTGATGGGCGACGCCGTGGAGTTGCACCCCGCGGTCATGATCCTGGCCCTCGTCGCCGGCGGAGCGCTGTTCGGCCTGCCGGGCGCGATCCTGGCCGCACCGGTGGTGGCCATCGGCCGCGACCTGTACCGCTACACCTTCCAGCGCCTGCACGACCGATCGCCCGACGAGGCCTGGGAGCGCATCTTCGGCGGGGGCGTGCCACCCCCGGAAGGGCCCCCGGAGCCTTCTCGCGTGACGCCTCCGGACGCGCCGGCACCACAGGCGGACCCCGACGAGGGCGTCGCCTCAGAAGCTCGGCTTGGTGGCGTGCATCCGGATCGACTGCAGGATCCCCATCCCGAATAGCAGCGAGATCATCGACGAGCCGCCATAGGTGATGAACGGCAGCGGGATGCCGGTGACCGGCATGATGCCGATCACCATCCCGATGTTCACCATGATCTGGAAGAGCAGCATGCTGGCGATGCCCGCCGCGACCATGGCCCCCAGGCGGTCGCGCGCGCCCCAGCCGATGGCCAGGATTCGCCAGATCAGCAGCGCGAAGAGCGCCAGCAGGACCAGGCCACCCACGAAACCGAGCTCCTCCGCGACCACGGTGAAGATGAAGTCGGTCGACTGCACCGGCAGGAAGCCGAGCTGGTTCTGCCGTCCCGCGGTGAGCCCCTGCCCGAAGAGGCCGCCCGAGCCCACCGCGTTCATGGCCTGGATCAGCTGGTAGCAGGCGCCCTGCGGATCGGCGGAGGGATCCAGGAAGCAGAAGAGCCGCTGGCGCTGGTAGTCCGCCAGCGACTGCACCACCAGCGGCGCCAGGCCGATGGCGATGCCGCTGAACAGGCCCAGCCAGCCGATGCTGGCACCGCTCATGAACAGCATCCCGACCATGATCGCCACGAACACCAGCGCGGTGCCCAGGTCCGGCTGCCGGAAGACCAGGAAGGTCGGCACGGCCATCAGCACCCCGGCGCCGACGATCGTCGACAGGCGCCCGATCTTCTCGCGCCGGCCGGCGAGATAGCTGGCCAGCACCACGATCATCAGGACCTTGCTGATCTCGCTGAACTGGAAGTCGAGCCCCGCCACGGTGATCGACATCTGCGCGCCGAACAGGTTCGTGCCCACGAACATCGTCAGCGTCAGCGTCCCGAGCACGAACAGGTAGATCGGCACGGTCAGCGTCTGCAGCCAGTGGTAGTCGACGCTCGACGCCACGAAGAAGAGCGTCATGCCGATGGCGGTCCAGATCAGGGTCTTCACCGTCTGCGACAGACCCGGGCCGGCGGTCGCGTCGTTGTACGAGGCGGAGTAGCCCATCACCACGCCGAATGCGATCAGCAGCAGCATGTACAGGAAGAGCTGCAGGTCGAAGGCGCGCCATCGACGCGAGCGGACGTTCTCGACCAGGGTGGCGGTGGTGGCGGCGGCGCCCATCGGTCAGGTAGCCATCGGTCAGTTGGCCGCCACCAGCGAGAACGTGCGCGGGTCCAGGCGCAGGTCCTGGTCCAGCCCATACCACTGCTGCAGGAAGTACTTGACGACCTCCAGCGACACGTTGCCGGGCACGATCGCCGAGTAGCTGAAGGTCACGATCGCCAGGTCGGCGTCGGTCGCGCCAGGGGCCGAGGGCAGGTACGCCACGAACCAGGAGTGGAACGGCAGCACGCCCTCGGCGGTGGGAGTGCCGAACTCGGCGGTCCCGGTCTTGCCCGACAGCGCGCCGGGCAGCTTCAGGTCGCGGATGTTGTAGGCATGGCCCGACGTCACCACCGTCCGCGCGCCGATGCGCATGGTCTGCAGGTTCGCCTCGCTGGCGCCCACCTCATGGAGCACCTCGGGGGCGTACTCCTTGACCAGCTTGCCCTGGTCGTCAGTCTCGCCGCGGACGATCATCGGCCGCATCAGGTGCCCGCCGTTCGCGAGCGCGGCGTAGGCGTTCAGCAGCTGCAGCGGCGTGACGGCGATCACGTTCTGGCCGATGCCCGCCTGCGCCAGCTCGCCGGTGTAGACGTCCTCGCGGCCCTGCGAGCGCGCCCACGCGCGGCTGGCCACGATGCCGGCCGCCTCGCCGGGCAGCCGGATCTCGCTCCTCTCGCCGAAGCCGAGCTGGTTGGCCCAGTGGCCGAGCGCGTCGACGCCCAGGCCGACGGCCATCTGGTAGAAGAAGGTGTCGGAGCTCTTGG
This sequence comes from Candidatus Limnocylindria bacterium, assembly GCA_036375355.1. Lineage (GTDB taxonomy): Bacteria > Chloroflexota > Limnocylindria > QHBO01 > QHBO01 > DASURX01. Next base: position 7,790 of record DASURX010000047.1, on the reverse strand, counting down.
AGTAGGCCTCGATCATGTTCAGCGGCCCGAACCCCGCATGGTTCCAGTCGAACAGGCACTGGCCCTTGGGCGCGCCGGGGATCTGGTAGCAGCCATAGGTCGGCCAGCGACGCCCGGGCGTCGTGACGCCCTCCTCCAGTGCCCCCAGGCCGGTCACCAGCTTGAAGGTCGAGCCGGGCGGGAAGATGTCGGCGATGGCGTGGTTGCGCAGGGGCTTGGCCGGATCGTCCAGGTAGGCGCTGTACTGCTCCGGCGTGATGCCGCGCGCGAACGCGTTGTTGTCGTAGGCGGGCAGCGAGACCATGGCCAGGATCTCGCCGGTCTGCGGGTTCATGACGACCGTCACGGCCTCCTGCAGCCCGACCGCCTGCATGCCCCAGCGCAGGCTCTCCTCGGCGATGCGCTGCATGCGCGCGTCGATGGTCAGCATCAGGTTCTTGCCGGCAACCGGCTTGGCGAGGTTGCGCACGGTCTTGCCCAGGCGCCCGCTGGCGTCACGCTCGACGAGGTCGGCGCCGTACGTCCCGCGCAGCTCCTGCTCGAAGGTCGCCTCGATCCCGGCGCGACCGATGACGTCGTCGCGCAGGTAGCCCTTTGACGCGAGCTCGCGAAACTCCTCCTGGTCGACCGGGCCGACGTAGCCGAGCGCGTGCGACAGGAGCGGGCCGTCGACCTCGCCCTTCTCGTCGAGGTATGCGCGAATGGGGTCCACCTCGACCACCACGCCCGGCAGCGCGGCGCTCTCCTCGCCGATCAGCAGCGCCGCCTCTCGGCTGATGCCGCGCTGCACGGGTACCAGCTCGTACGGCGAGCCGTGGAAGGCGTCCAGGCGCTGTCGCATGCTGCGAGGGTCGCCACCGGTGAGCTGGGCGAGGCGCAGGAGGACGCGGCCGCGCTGCTGCTCGGGCAGGTCGGCGGGACGCACCTTGGCGGTCCAGGACGGCACGTTGACCACCACCGGCCGCCCCTCACGATCGAACACGAGGCCACGTGGCGAGCGGATCGGCACCTCGACTGTCCGCGTCGCCGCCGCCCGGGCGGCGTAGGACTCGCCGTTCACGATCTGCAGCTGGAAGAGCCTGGCGCCCAGCACGCTGAACAGCAGCGCGGCGGCAACCCCGAAGCTGATGAAGCGCGCCGGCGACGGGCGAGGCTCGAGGCGGCCCTCGTTCAGATCGGCCATGCCACCCTCACCACGCCGCCCGCTCGTCGGGCCGCAGCCGTGCCGTGGCGATCCGCGCCGGGTACAGCAGCACGCCGACCAGCGCGGCGTTGAGCACCGCGGCCGGCACGATCAGGTCGAACGGGACGCCGACCTGCAGCGGTGCGTCGATCAGCCGCAGCACGCCGAGGCTCACCAGGTCCGCCAGCACGCTGCCGGCCAGCGCGGCGATGATCGGATAGACCCACACCAGGCGGCCCAGCAGCCGATCCCCACCCGCCACCAGCGCAGCCACGAGGAGCAGGCTCAACGGCACGCTGCCCAGCGGATCGAGGACGAGCAGGTTGGCGGTCAGGCCCGCCACGAAGGCCCACACGATGCCGGTCCCGAAGCCGAGCTGCGTCGTGACCAGCACGACGCCCACCAGCGCCAGGTTCGGGCGCACGCCGCCGATCTCGATGACCGGGGAGAGGCCGGCGTGGACGATCCCTACGACGACCGCGAGGAGGACACTGGTGTAGGAAATCGCTGGTTCCCCTGTCGGGACCGATGAAGTGCTGGCATGACCGCCGCTCGGCGTCGGCAGTGAGTATACCGACGGCCCGGCGGCCTTCGACCCTGACCATTCGGGCATGCCTCGGGCGCGGTTTCAGAGGCGATATTGCTCCTTCATGGCCCGATAGCGCTGCCAGGCGTGCTCGTCCAGGTCCGGCCCCATGACCGCGTCCAGGACGGGCAACAGGCCCTCGCGCAGCTGGCTGCCGCGCACCATCCACTGGTAGTAGTGGCGCCCGCCGTGATGGTATGGGCCGTAAAGGCGGCCACCGAATCGGTCCAGCAGCCAGTCGAACAGGGCCCGGTGCCGGACGTGCATGCGAAGCGTCACCTGCGGCACGCGCCCGTCGCCGCCGAAGTGGCCCTCACCGACCAGGATTCCTGCCAGGAAACCGGCGTCGAAACCCGCGTGGCGCCCCGGTCGTGCGCCGCCCTGCTCCATCCGGCTGCCTCCGCCCGCGGTGTGTTTCACCGTCATGTTACACGTGAAACAACGGGCGCCGCACCCCGCTGCGACGTGCCTGTTGATAAGGCGCTGGTAAGCGGCGAATAAGGGGCCAAACTGGTAGAATATGAGTGCCCATCTGAACTCGCTGCGGAGCGCTCGTGGTCAGGGTTACCGCCTGCACAAACCAGAAGGGCGGCGTCGGAAAAACGACGACCGTGGTGAACCTGGCGGCGTATCTGGCGCTCTCCGGCACGCCCACCCTCGTCATCGATCTGGACCCGCAGGGCAACGCGACCAGCGGGCTGGGCGTCGACCGGCGATCGGTCGGTCTATCGGTGTACGAGGCGCTGATTCATCGGGAGCCTATTGCGAACGTGATCGTCGGGACCCCGGTGGACGGGCTGGATCTCGTACCCTCTGCCCCGGCGCTGTCCGGCGCGGAGGTTGAGCTGGTGCAGATCCCGGCGCGCGAGCGCCGGCTGGCTGCGAGCCTGGCAGGACTCGACGGCCGGTACGAACGGGTGCTGATCGACTGCCCGCCCTCGCTGGGGCTGCTGACGGTCAACGCCCTGACCGCTGCCGACGGCGTCCTGATTCCGATACAGACCGAGTACTACGCCCTGGAGGGGTTGAGCCAGCTGGTGAACACGATTCGCATGGTCCGCGAGGGCCTCAACCCGCGTCTGGAGATCGACGGGGTGCTGCTGACGATGTACGACGCGCGCACCAACCTCTCGGCGCAGGTCGCGGCCGAGGTGCGACGCCACATGGACGGCACCGTCTACGACACCGTGGTGCCGCGCAGCGTCCGCCTCTCCGAGGCTCCCAGCCATGGCCTGCCGATCGCGCTCTACGATCCGGTCTCGCGCGGGGCGAGCGCCTACGGGCAGCTGGCCCGGGAGGTCGTGGCGCGTGGCTAAGACCTTCGGGCTGGGTCGCGGCCTGGACGCATTGATTCCACGGGCTGACGAGGAGGGCGGCGCGCGCGCGATCCCGATCGATCGCATCGGCCGCAACCCGCACCAGCCGCGCACGCGCTTCGCGGAGGAGGAGCTCGCCGAGCTGGCCGCATCGATCGCGGCCCACGGGGTGCTGCAGCCCATCATCGTCCGCGCTGCGGTCGACGGCGGGTACGAGCTCATCGCCGGAGAACGCCGCCTGCGCGCCGCGCGGATGGCGGGGCTCACCGAGATCCCCGCGGTCGTGCGCGACTCGACCGGCAACCAGCTCCTCGAGCTGGCCCTGGTCGAGAACATCCAGCGCGCGGATCTGAACCCGATCGACGAGGCGAACGCCTTCCGTGAGCTAATCGAGCGCTTCGGCCTGTCGCACGAGGCCGTCGCCCGCCAGGTCGGCAAGAGCCGCGTGTCGGTGAGCAACGCCCTGCGACTGCTGGACCTTGCGCCCGAGACGCGCCAGGCGATCAGCGACGGCCGCATCAGCGAAGGGCACGGCCGTGCGCTGGCGGCCCTCACCGTGCCGGAGCTGCAGCAGGCGGTCCTGAAGGTCGTGCTGGAGCGGCACCTGTCGGTGCGCCAGACCGAGGAGCTGGTTCGCCGCAAGCGCGAGACCGAGCGAGCGTCGCGCCGGGAGCCGCTCTCCGGGGACCTGGCCGACGTCGAGGCGCAGCTGCGCGGCCTGCTGGCCACCAAGGTGGGCATCGTGCGGACCCGCCGCGGCGGGCGCGTCGTCATCGACTTCTACAGCGACGAGGAGCTGGACCGCATCTACTCGATCATCACGCGGGGCGCCGGTTCGCCGCTCGGCGGCGCATCGGCCACGACATCGGTCCCGACATCGGCCATTCCCATCGAGAGCGAGGACCTGGAGGCGCGCACATGACCGTCCAACCGGCGCGGCGCACCAGGCGCAAGGCCGATGAGTACACCGCGGCCAACATCCAGGTGCTCGAGGGGCTCCAGGCGGTCCGCAAGCGCCCTGGCATGTACATCGGCTCGACCGATGCGCGAGGCCTGCACCAGCTGGTGTGGGAGGTCGTCGACAACAGCATCGACGAGGCGATGGCCAACGTCGCCACCCGGATCGACGTCACGATCCACGCCGACGGCTCGGTCGAGGTCGTCGACGACGGCCGCGGCATCCCGGTGGGAAAGCACTCCAGCGGCAAGGACGCGCTCGAGGTGGTGCACACCGTGCTGCACGCCGGCGGCAAGTTCGGCGGTGGCGGTTACAAGGTGTCCGGCGGCCTGCACGGCGTGGGCGTCAGCGTGGTCAACGCACTCGCATCCCGCATGCGAGTGGAGGTCCTGCGTGACGGGAAGCGCTGGGTGCAGGAGTATCGCGAGGGTGGCAAGCCGACGGGCCCGGTGCGCCAGACCGGAGGCGTGGCGGAGGCCAACGCCGGGCTCGACGCAACCTGGCAGCGCCGGCACGGCACGCGCACCTTCTTCACGCCGGACCCCGAGATCTTCGAGACGCTCGATTTCAGCTGGGAGACGATCGCGACTCGCGTGCGCGAGTCCGCGTACCTGAACAAGGGGCTCTGGATCCGCCTGCGCGACGAGCGCGTCGATCGGGAGAAGAACTTCTACTTCGAGGGCGGCGTGACCAGCTTCGTGCGCCACCTCAACCGCCGTCGTGACGTGCTCAACCCCAAGCCGATCCACGTCGAGCGCGTCGTGGACACCACAAGCGTGGAGGTCGCGCTCCAGTACAACGACGGATTCGCGGAGAACGTGCTGGCCTTCGCCAACAACATCCACACCGTTGACGGCGGCACCCACGTCACCGGCTTCCGCGCCGCGCTGACCGGATCCCTGAACGACTGGGCGCGCAAGGCCGGCGTCCTCTCCGAGAAGGACACCAACCTCTCCGGCGACGACGTGCGCGAGGGGCTGACCGCCGTCATCAGCGTCAAGCTGACCGACCCGCAGTTCGAGGGCCAGACCAAGGCCAAGCTCGGCAATGCCGACGTGAAAGGCATCGTCCAGGCCGTCGTGACCGATGGCATCATCCAGCACCTCGAGGAGAACCCCGCCGACGGCCGGCGCATCATCGAAAAGAGCCTGACCGCGGCGCGAGCCCGCGAAGCGGCCCGCAAGGCGCGCGACCTCGTGATCCGCAAGGGGGCACTGGACGGCATGGCGCTCCCCGGCAAGCTGGCCGACTGCCAGGAGCGTGATCCCGCGCGCAGCGAGCTCTACATCGTGGAGGGCGATTCCGCCGGCGGATCCGCCAAGCAGGGCCGCGACCGCCGCTTCCAGGCGGTGCTCCCGCTGCGCGGCAAGCTCCTGAACGTCGAGAAGGCACGCCTGGACCGGGTGCTCTCCAGCGAGAACATCCGTCCGCTCATCATCGCCCTGGGCGCGGGCATCGGCGACCAGTTCGACATCGGCAAGCTGCGCTACCACCGCATCTGCCTCCTCTCTGACGCCGACGTCGATGGCGCGCACATCAGCACGCTGCTGCTGACCTTCTTCTTCCGGCACATGCCCGAGGTCATCGACAAGGGCTACCTGTACCTGTGCCAGCCGCCGCTCTACCGGGTCAGTACCGGCAAGGTGACGCGCTATGCCAAGGACGAGAAGGAGCGCGACCAGGCCATCAAGGAGCTGTCGCGCGAGGGCAAGACCAAGAACGTCAGCGTGCAGCGCTTCAAGGGCCTGGGCGAGATGAACGCCGACCAGCTGTGGGAGACCACCATGAACCCCGATACGCGTACTCTGCTGCAGGTGTCGGTGGGCGACGCGGCCGAGGCCGACGAGATCTTCAGCACGCTGATGGGGGAGCGCGTGGAGCCCCGGCGCGACTTCATCCGCGGCGAGGCCCGCAAGGTCCGCAACCTGGACTTCTGAGCACCCCGTAGCGAGAGAACGAGACCATGCCAAGCCGACACGTTGCCGACATCCGCCAAGTGGCGTCCAAGACGGGCCGGTCGCTCGACGAATGGTGCGAGCTCCTGGAGGCGAACGGCGTGGGCGACCGCCGCGACGCCGTGAACTTCCTGCGTGACGGATACGCGGTGAGCCACGCCTTCGCGCTGGCGATCGCCGATCACTGCCTGCGCCGCTCGCTGGACGACGACTTCGTCGAGGATCGCTGGGGCGAGGAGGACGTCAGCTGGTGAGCGGCAGCGCGACCGGCCCCGCCACTCGCGCGATCGGGACGTCGCGAGCCATCGTCGGCCGCGACGGCCGGCGCTACGCGTTCGCCGATCACAACTGCTTCGCCTGCGGCGAGCGCAACCCGATCGGCATGCACCTGCACATCGAGCTGGGCGAGGGCACGGCGCAGGCCAGCTGGGTCCCCGGCGAGGACTTCGCCGGCTGGGAGGACAAGGTCCACGGCGGGCTGCTGGCCACGCTCCTCGACGAAGTCATGGCCTGGGCGCCGTCGAGTTACGACTCGTGGGCCGTCACCGCGGAGATGAACATCCGGTATCGCTCGCCGGCGAACCCCGGCGAGGAGCTGGCAGCCCGTGGCTGGGTGACCGAGCGTCGTCGACGCATCTACCACGTGCGCGGCGAGGTCCGCGGCGAGGACGGCCGCCTGGTTGCCGAGGCAGAGGGTCGCTTCCTCGGCGCGAACCCGACGGAGAAGGCGCAGCTCAAGGAGCGCTACGGGCAGCCGCCGGCGAGACGGGCCCCGGCATCGGTGGAGCGAGGGCGAACCGCGACAGACGCGACACACACGACAGCAGGAACGAGGTAGCGAGGCAGCAGCGTGGCAATGGACGAGGTCGGCAGCGTCCGACGGGTGGCAATCGAGGACGAGATGCGCTCGGCGTACATCGACTACGCCATGAGCGTCATCGTCGCGCGGGCGCTGCCGGACGTGCGCGACGGCCTGAAGCCGGTCCATCGGCGCATCCTCTACACGATGCACGAGATGGGGCTGCGCTCCACCTCGGCGTATCGGAAGTGCGCCGGCGTGGTCGGCGAGGCGCTAGCCAAGTACCACCCGCACGGCGACGTGGCGCTGTACGACGCGCTGGTGCGCCTGGCGCAGGACTTCAGCCTGCGCTACCCGCTTATCGACGGACAGGGCAACTTCGGGTCGATCGACGGCGATCCGCCCGCCGCCTATCGGTACACCGAGGCGCGGATGATGGCGATCGCCGACGAGATGCTGGCGGACATCGAGAAGGAGACCGTCGACTTCCAGGACAACTTCGACGGGCGCCTGCGCGAGCCGCTGGTGCTGCCGGCCAAGCTGCCCAACCTGCTGGTCAACGGCTCGTCGGGGATCGCGGTCGGCATGGCCACCAACATCCCGCCGCACAACCTCAATGAGATCTGTGACGCGGTCGTGGCGCTCATCGACAACCCCGAGCTGACCGTGGACGAGCTGTGCGAGATCGTCACCGGTCCCGACTTCCCCACCGGCGGCACGATCTTCCGCTTCGAGGACCAGCGCAACACGGTCACCGGGGAGAAGGAGCGGGTCGACGTCATCCGGCACATGTACGCGACCGGGCGCGGCCGCGTGATCATCCGCGGGCAGGTTGCCTTCGAGGAGATCCGGCCGGGACGCATGGCGGTGGTGATCACCGAGCTGCCGTACCAGGTGAACAAGACGTCCCTGATCGAGAAGATGGCCGAGCTGGTCGGCGCCAAGCGGATCACCGATGTGAGCGACATCCGCGACGAAAGCGACAGGAACGGC
>DASURX010000046.1:0-8217 GCA_036375355.1 Candidatus Limnocylindria bacterium | reverse complement strand
CGACGTCATGGTCGACAGCCACCAGTGGGCGCTGCGGGCCGGCGAGGAGCGGCTCCCCGACGTCGCGCGTCAGCACCCCGGCTACGCGCTCCTGACGCTGCACCGTGCGGAGAATGTCGACGATCCCGCCCTCCTTCGGGCGTGGCTCGAGGCGGTGGCGGTCGCCCGCCCCATCATCTTCCCGGTGCACCCTCGCACGGCCGCCGCCATGGTGGCTGCGGAGATCAAGCTGCCTGACGGGTTCGAGGTCATCGAGCCGGCCGGCTATCTCGAGATGGTCGCCCTGGAGCAGGCGGCGCGTGCCGTGATCACCGATTCGGGCGGCGTGCAGAAGGAGGCGTACCTTTCGGGTGTGCCGTGCATCACGCTGCGAGGCGAGACAGAATGGGTGGAGACCGTCGACGCCGGCTGGAATCGCCTGGTCGAGCCGAGCGCCGATGAGATTCGCGCCGCGCTCGACGATCACGAATTCATGGGTCGCGGGCGTCCCCGCCCGGCGATCTTCGGCGATGGGCACGCGGCCGAGCGGGTGGTCGCCGCCCTCGAACAGATGCAGACACGGATGGCCGCGCCACAGGCGCCGGCTCAGGAGGTTTCCGTAACGTGATCCCCATTGCACGTCCGCGCATGGGCGAAGAAGAGAAGGAGCTCGTGTGGAGCGCGCTCGAGTCCGGCGCGCTGGCGCAGGGCCCGCGCGTCCATGAGCTCGAGGAGCGCTTCGCCGCGTACGTCGGCGTGCCACACGCGGTGGCGACGTCGTCGGGCACGACCGCGCTGCACCTGGCGCTGCTCGCCCACGGCATCGGCGAGGGGGACGAGGTCATCACCGTGCCCTTCACCTTCATCGCCAGCGCCGCGTCGATCCTGTACACCGGCGCTCGCCCGGCGTTCGTCGACGTGGACGAGTCGACCTTCAACATGGATCCGTCCCTGATCGAGGCGGCGATCACGCCGCGGACGAAGGCGATCATGCCGGTCAGCCTGTACGGCAACCCGGCCGAGCTGCCGGCCATCGCGGCCATCGCCGAGCGCCACGGCCTCGCCCTCGTCGAGGATGCCGCCCAGGCGCACGGGGCGGCGATCGACGGCCGCCGCTCGGGCAGCTGGGGGATCGGCGCCTTCAGCTTCTACCCGACCAAGAACATGACCACCGGCGAGGGCGGCATGCTGACCACGGCGGACGCCGGCCTCGCTGACCGTGCACGCCTCCTCAGAGAGCATGGCATGAAGGTGCGCTACCACCACGACACGCTCGGCTACAACTTCCGCATGACCGATATCCACGCCAGCATCGGCCTGGCCCAGCTGGCAAAGCTGCCCGGCTACAACGAGCGTCGTCGGGCCATCGCGGCGCGCTACGACGCCGAGCTGCGCGGCGTGATCACGCCGCGGGTGCGTCCCGGGGTGACGCACGTGTACCACCAGTACACCATCCGCGTCGCGCACCGCGACGCGTTCGCCGAGGTGCTCAAGGAGCGCGGGGTGGGGACCGGTATCTACTACCCGATCCCGGTGCACAGGCAGAAGCCATTCCTGGCTCTCGGCTACGGCGACCAGCGATTCCCGGTGACCGAGCTCCTCACCGAGCAGGTCATCTCCATCCCGGTCCATCCTTCCCTGACCGATGACGAGGTGGCCTCCGTGATCGCGGCGGTCAACGCCGTCGCGGTCGAGCTCGGCAGCCTGGGCGAGATGGTGCCCGCGTGACCGACGGCTCAGCGCGCGTCCTGCGGGCCGGGGTCGTCGGCCTGGGGATGATGGGCCGCAACCACGTGCGCGTCTGGGACGACGCCGTGGACGGCGTCCGGCTGGTGGCAGTCTCGGACCCCGATCCGGAGGCGCTGGCCCGCGCCACGCACGACCGCAGCATCCGCGGCTACGCCGATCCGGCGGCCATGTTCGCCGAGGAGGAGCTCGACCTGGTGAGCGTGGTGACGCCCACCTCGCTGCACCGTGACGTGGTGCTGGCCGCGCTCGCCTCCGGCGCCCACGTGCTGGTCGAAAAGCCGATCGCCGCCACCCGCGACGAGGCGGAGGAGATGATCGCGGCGGCGCGCGAGGCGGGACGCATCCTGACGGTGGGGCACATCGAGCGCTTCAATCCCGCCATCCTGGAGCTGCGCCGCCGCCTGGCCGCCGGCGAGCTGGGCCGCGTCTTCGAGATCACCGCCACCCGGCTGGGGCCGTTTCCGGCGCGCATCCGGGACGTGGGCGTGGTGCTCGACCTGGCGCCGCACGACCTGGACGTGATGCGCTTCCTGCTCGGCTCGGATCCGGTTCGCGTCTACGCCGAGACCGAGCGGCGCATCCACACCGAGCACGAGGACCTGTTCGTCGGCGTGCTGAAGTTCGCGAACGGCGCGGTTGGAACGCTCGACATCAACTGGCTGACGCCGACAAAGAAGCGGACGCTGACCGTCACCGGGGAGCGGGGCATGTACGCCGCCGACTACATCGCCCAGGACCTCGTCTTCCACGCCAACCCGGCCGATGCCTCGGTCGCCGAGGGCGAGATGGTCCGCCGCCACGTCGAGCGCCGCGAGCCGCTGCAGGTGGAGCTGGAGGCCTTCGCCACGGCGGTACGCGAGGGCGGTGCCGCGCCGGTCGACCCGCACGAGGCGATGGTGGCGCTGCTCCTGGCGCGGACCATGGTCGAGGCGGCGCGCTCCGGCGGCGTGGTCTCCGGCGCGGCGCTCGAGGCGGTGCTGGCGTGAGCCCCATGACCATCGCCGTCGTCGGGCTGGGGCACATCGGCCTGCCCCTGGCGGTGCAGTACGCCAGCCGCGGCCACACCGTCATCGGCTGCGACCTGGATCGGCGCATCGTGGACGCCATCAACCGCGGCGAGTCGCCGCACGACGACGAGGAGGCGCTCATCGACGGCGTCCCGCGGCTGGTGGCTGCCGGCCGCCTGCGCGCGACGACCGACGACGCCGAGGGCGTGCGCGAGGCCGATGCCGTGGTCGTCATCGTGCCCGTGGTGGTGGACGCCGAGCGCCAGATCGACTTCGGGCCGATCGACGCCGCCACGCGCGACATCGCCCGCGGCCTGCGGTCCGGGACGCTGGTCGTGTACGAGACCACGCTGCCGGTCGGGACAACCCGCGACCGCTTCGGCCCGATGCTCGAGCAGGGCAGCGGCCTGGCCCTGGATCGCGACTTCTTCCTGGCCTTCTCGCCGGAGCGCGTCCTGGTGGGTCGGGTGCTGCTCGACCTGCGTCGCTACCCCAAGATCGTGGGCGGGACGAGCGAGGAGAGCACGCGCCGGGCTGTCGAGTTCTATCGGTCCGTGCTCGACGAAGGGACCGAGGTGCGGGCAGTGGCCAACGCCGAGACCGCCGAGATGACCAAGCTGGCCGAGACCACCTACCGCGACGTGAACATCGCCCTGGCCAACGAGTACGCCCGCTATGCCGCCGCGCGCGGAATCGACGTGCTGGAGGTCATCGCGGCGGCCAACTCGCAGCCGTACTCGCACATCCACCAGCCGGGGGTGGGCGTTGGCGGGCACTGCATCCCGGTCTATCCGCACTTCCTGTTCAACACCGAGCCGGACCTGCGGTTGCCGCCCCTCGCCCGCGAGATCAACGAGGGCATGGCCGGCTGGACGGTTCGGCGGCTGCGCGAGCGCATCGGTCCACTGGAGGGTCAGCCGGTGCTGGTGCTGGGCATCGCCTACCGCGCCGACGTGCGCGAGGACGCCTTCAGCTCCGCATTCCGGCTGCGCGACGAGCTGCTGGCCGCCGGTGCGAGGGTCTACGGGCACGACCCGTACTTCGCGCCGGAGCACCTGCGCGACCTGGGCTTCGAGCCGTGGGATGCCGAGTCGCCGGTCTCGGTGCGCGCGGCGATCGTGCAGGCGGGCCACGAGGCCTACCGCAGCATGGACTTCGCGGCCATCCCCGGGCTGGAGCTGCTGGTCGATGGGCGCAACGCGCTCGACGGATCGGCGATCGAGGCCGGCGGTGTGGCGTACCTGGGGATCGGGCACTGAGCGAGGAGCCGGCTGCCGGCGTTCAGGACGAGGCGCCGCACGTCGGCCTGGCCGTCGGCCGCGGCGTGTGCGTGGTGCTGCCGACCTACAACGAGCGGGACAACCTGGAGCCGATCAGCCGCGCCATCCTGGCCGCTCTGCCCGAGGCGCGGCTGCTGATCGTGGACGACGCCTCGCCCGATGGCACCGGCCAGCTTGCCGATACCATCGCCGCCGGCGAGCCGCGGGTCAGCGTGATGCATCGCCCCGGCAAGCAGGGGCTGGGGGTTGCCTACCGCGACGGGTTCCGCTGGGCGCTCGACCAGCCCGAGGTCCGCGCCGTGGTCCAGATGGATGCCGATTTCAGCCACGACCCGGCCGACCTGCCGCGCCTTCTCGCCCCGCTGATGCGCGACGCGGACCTGGCGCTCGGCACGCGCTACATCCGTGGTGGGCAGGTCGTGGGCTGGCCGCTGCGCAGGCAGCTCATCAGCAGGGCCGGCACCGCCTTCGCCCGCACCGTGCTGCTGCTGCCTTACCGCGACCTGACCGGCGGCTTCAAGGCCTGGCGCCGCGAGCTGCTGGAGGGCATCCGGCTGCGCGATGCGAACGCGTCCGGCTATGGCTTCCAGGTCGAGACCACCTGGTGGGCGCACCGACGCGGGGCGCGCATCGTGCAGGTGCCGATCGTCTTCCGCGAGCGGGTGGCGGGACGCTCGAAGATGACCGGCGGCATCGTGCGCGAGGCGCTGTTCATGGTGCTGCGCCTGCGCCTGGAGGCCATCCGCGACTGGCTCCGCGGCCGGGAGCGACGCTGAACCCCGCCGGCGGGCTGGCGGGCCATCGGTCCATGGGCTAGCATTCAGCCTCGCCCACCGGAAACCGCCTCTTTTCAGCGTGCGGAGAAGCCGCAACCGAGCATGTCGTTTCGCAACCGCCCCATCCTCGACCGAAAGCACCGGCCGCGCTGGCAGGACGAGCTGCGCAGCCAGCAGCTGATCGTGGCCGGCTTCGCCATGGCCATCGCCGTGGCGCTCGGCATCTTCGGCGCCGCGGCCTGGAGCTCGTTCTACAACGCCACACTGCGCCCGGTCGCGATCGTCGGCGGGACGACGATCGACCGCGCCGAGATGACCCACCGCACCGATCTGCTCGCCGCGCAGCTCAGCGCCAGCTACCTGGACATCGCGGGACAGAAGGTGGGCGGGGTCAAGGACCAGCTGCTCGACCAGCAGGTCCAGGCGCTGCAGCAGGGCCTGCAGTCGGTCGACCAGGTGGCCTCGGACACGGTGGTGACCGGCCTCGTCCTGGAGGCCAAGGCGCGCGAGCTGGGGCTGAGCGTCCCGCAGGACGAGCTGGACGCCGAGGTCGCCAAGCAGACCTCCCTTCCCGAGCGGCGCAAGCTGTCGCTGATCGTGGTCATCCCCGTGAAGCCGGAGGGCGCATCGGCCGACACGCCGCCCACCGACCAGGCCTGGGCCGATGCCAAGGCCGAGATCGACGACGTGAAGGCGCAGCTCGACGGGGGTGCCGTCTTCGCGGACCTGGCCGCCGGTCACAGCGACGACGGGAGCAAGTCGACCAAGGGCCTGCTGGGCTGGATCGAGAAGGACGACTCGGCCTACGGTGACTACTTCACGGCGGCCGACGGTGCCGCGGCGGGGGCTGTCATCGGTCCCACCAAGACCGACGAGGGCTGGTACCTGCTCAGGGTCGACGACGTCAAGCCCGCGGGGCCCGACAAGCAGCTGAGCGACCTGCTGGACGCCGCCGGCGTCAGCGATGCGGAGTACCGGGACTACGTGCGCACCACCCTGCTCCAGCGCAAGTTCCAGGACTACTTCAACACCAGCGTGCTCGGGAAGTACCAGCCCCAGCGCGAGGTGGCGCAGATCATGATCGGCGCCGACCCCGCCGGCGCCGCGGTCACCCCCAAGATCCACATCCGGCATCTCCTGGCCCAGCCGCTGCCCGGCGAGCAGGACCAGTCGGCCGCCACCCAGGAGCAGTGGGACGCTGCGCTGGCACGGGCCGAGGCGCTGCGCGAGGAGGCCCTCAAGCCCGACGCCGACTGGTACGCGCTCTCCGAGGAGAGCGATGACGCCGGCTCCCGCACCAAGGGCGGCTACCTGGGCTGGTACGAGCCCAGCTCGCTGGCCACCAGCTTCGTCCCGGAGTTCGCGGCGGCCGCGGCCGCCCTGGATGTCGGCGAGGTGAGCGAGCCGGTGAAGTCGCAGTTCGGCTACCACATCATCCAGGTCACCGAGCGGCGGGCCAGTGCGACCGAGCTCGCCAACCGGCTTGTCGACGACCTGCGCCAGGATCCGGACTCCTTCCCGGCGGTTGCCCGCGACGAGAGCGAGGATCCGGTCACTGCCAAGGACGGCGGCGACCTGGGCTGGGTGATCAAGTACCAGTTCGAGCCGGAGCGCCAGGACGCGATCTTCGCCCTGACCAAGGTCGGCGAGATCAGCGACCCGGTCGTCACCAGCAGCGGCATCTACATCTTCAAGCTGCTCGACACCGCGGAGGCCCGCTTCGTGAGCCAGGCGCAGCGCGACAAGGTCAGCACCGGAGGCTTCTCGCGCTGGCTGCAGGAGCTCAAGGACCAGGCCCACATCTGGCTCGACACCCAGTTCGCGCCGGCACCGGCCACCGTCGCCGGCGGCTAGGCACACCCCGGGGTGACCGCCGGACGCGACCTCGACGCGCTGCTGGCCTCCGCGGGCATCGATCCCGCGGACGGCGTGCAGATCGTCTCGGCGGGGCGCCTCGCGTCGGTCCCGTTCGATCCGGGCCTGCCGCTGGTCGTCCTCGCTGCTGAGCCCGCGGACGCATTGGCGGAACCCGCGACCGGGGATGGCGCGCTGCCCGGCCGTCACGCGCGACGCAGCGGGCGCGAGGTGCTGCTGGCGCTGTATCCGCATGGCCACCGGCTCACCTCGCTGCGCGGCGGAGAGCCGCTCGCCCTGGAAGCGCTGAGCGACGAGGCCCTCGCCGCGGGGAACTGGCTGGTGCCGGCGCTGGCACCACTCGACAACCTCGCCTCGCCGCACGGCATGGCCGCCATCAGCGCCCGCCTGCGCGCGCCGAACGGCTGCCCCTGGGACCGCAAGCAGACCCACGCCAGCCTCCGCCCGTTCGTGCTGGAGGAGGCGTACGAGACGGTCGATGCCATCGAGCGCGGCACGCCCGCCGACCTGGCCGAGGAGCTCGGCGACCTCTTCCTGCAGATCATCCTGCATGCGCAGCTGGCGGCCGAGTCGGGCGAGTTCGACCTTACCGACGTGTACCGCACCCTGGGCGCCAAGATCGTGCGCCGCCATCCCCACGTGTTCGGCGACGTGGAGGTGGCCGATGCCGCCGAGGTGCTGCGCAACTGGGAGGCGATCAAGGCCGGCGAACGGACCGATGCGGGGGCCGCCTCATCGCCCTTCGCCGGCATCGCGCGGGCGCTCCCCGCCCTGCCTGCCAGCCGCGAGATCCAGGAGCGCGCGTCCTCGATGGGCTGGGACTGGCCGTCGATCGACGGGGTCTGGGAGAAGGTCGGCGAGGAGCTGGACGAGCTGCATGCCGCTGCGGCGGCCCCGGACGGCGACGCGGCGCGCGACGCACGGCTGCACGAGCTGGGCGACGTCCTGTTCGCCCTCGTCAACCTCGCGCGCTGGCTGAAGCTCGACCCGGAGGAAGCGCTGCGCGCCGCCAACCGGCGCTGGATCGAGCGCTACGAGCGGGTCGAGGCGCTCGCTGTGACGCGCGGCCAGGTGCTCGCCGAGCTGAGCGCCGCCGAGAAGGATCTCCTGTGGAACGAGGTGAAGGCGGGGTGAGCCGCATCGCGATCGTCGTCCACGCGGTGTATCCGGGTGATCCGCGTATCCGGCGCCAGTCGGACGTCCTGCTCGAGGCCGGCCATGAGGTTGACCTGTTCTGCCTGCGTGGACCCGGCGAGGCGGCCGAAGAACAGGTCGGAGGGCTGCGCATCCTGCGGCTGCCGGTCAACCGCACCTTCACCGGGTTCGCGGGGCACATGGCGGAGTACCTCGCCTTTGCCGGGATGGCGGCGGTGCGCCTGGCGCGCGAGCATCGCCGCCGCCGGTACGCGCTCGCCCAGGTCGCCACGGTTCCTGACTTCCTGGCCTTCGCCGCGTTCCCGGTGCGGCTGACCGGCGTACCGCTGCTGCTCGACCTGCACGAGGACATGCCGGAGTTCTTCCGGGACCGATTCGCGCACCCGCTGCTGCGCC
>DASURX010000045.1:0-2832 GCA_036375355.1 Candidatus Limnocylindria bacterium | reverse complement strand
CGCGGCGAAGGTGCGGTCGTACCCGAGCTCCACCAGCCGCGCGCCGAGCAGCGGATCGAAGCGCCCATCGGTGGCCCGCGCGGCTGCCAGCCCCCCAGCCACGGCCGCCAGGGTGACGGAGCTGACGCGCACCGGCTGGCCGGCGGCGGCGTTAACGCGTGACAGCTCGCTGTCGTCGCGGAAGCGGCTCAGGCGAGCGTCCCAGTCGGCGAACAGCCGCTGCACGCGAAGAGCCTGGCGACGATGTGCGGCGGGCAGCACCACGCTCACCCCAGTCCCCATCGAGCGGAACCGGTAGGTGCTCGGCCCCGCCATCGGCCTAGGAGCCTCCGGAGCGCAGCACCGGCGTGCTGCTGGTGCGGCGCAGCGCGCTGCCCGAGGAGTCGCCGAAGAAAGACCGCTCCCCCTGCGCGGGGGCCTGAATGGTGCCTGTCGTGGTGGCCGGCGCGGAGGTCGAGGCCTGGACGCTGCCGCTCACGATCGCCCACAGGCTGACCGAAGCGGTGGCGGTGACCCCGACCACGGCAGCCTTCAGCCGCCGCAGGCGCCGTGACTTGTCGTTGGTCATGGTGAGCAGACTGACGAAGCAGTCTGGGAATCGCATGAGATCCGGCGAGTCACGCCGGCAGGGAGACCTCGAAGTGGCCGCCGCTGCGGTCGGTGCGGTTCGCGGCGCGGATGCTGCCGCCGTGCCGCTCGACGATCCACGCGGCGATGGCGAGGCCGAGCCCCGTGCCGCCGGCAGGTGCCGAATCTGCACGCCAGAACCGGTCGAAGACGTGCGGCAGGTCCTCGTCACGCATGCCCGGACCCTCGTCCTCCACCACGAGGCGGCCGTTCGCGCTGGTGGCCACCCGCACGGTCCCGCCGGGAGGGCTGTGCCGCACGGCGTTGTCGACCAGGATGCCCACCAGCTGCCGCAGCCGATCGGGGTCGCCGTCCATCGGTGTGGGGCGCGCCTCCAGCACAAGCCGCACGTCCGCCGCCGAGGCCTGGCCACGCAGTGAGCTCACGGCCTCGCCTGCGACATCGGCCAGGTCAAGGCGTTCGGTCCGCAACTCGAGCACGCCGGAATCGCTGCGGGCCAGGAGCAGGAGGTCGTCCACCAGGCCGGTCAGGCGTCCGACCTCGGCCTCGATGTCGTCGAGGGTGTCGTCCATGGCCCGCACCGGCTTGTCGCGGTGGCGCCTCAGGTGCTCCACGCCGCCGCGCACCACGCTCAGCGGCGTCCGCAGCTCGTGGCTGGCGTCCGCGGCGAACTCGCGCTGGCGACGCAGCGACTCACGGATCGGGACCAGCGCGCGGCCGGCGTACACGAAGCCGAACAGCGTTGCGGCGCCCACAACCGCGAGGCCACCCAGCGCGAGCACCACGAGCAGGACCTGCAGGGTGCGCACCTCGCTGGTCCGATCCTGCAGCGCCTGGATGACGTAGGCGTGGCCGCGCACCTCGATCGCCTGGCTCATCACCCGAACGGGGGTAAGGACGCCGTCGGGCCCGGCGTGAATGGTGGCGGTGCGAACGTCGCGGCCGCCGGCGCGGGCGGCGCGGTACGAGTCGGCCACCGGAAGGTCCGGCGAGATGACCGGTGCGTCGGGACGCTGCACCAGCCCGCCGCTGTCGTCGACCAGGAAGAGGGCCGTCCCCGACTGCGGGCCGCCGAACAGGAACTCCCCGAAGTGCTCGTACTCCTCCGGGTCGGAGGGCGGCTCGTCAAGCAGGAAGCTGCGCGCCTCGGTCACCCGCGCCTCGAGCTGAGCCACGGCGGAGCCGGAGAGCGACGCCTGGGCGGCGAGGTAGAGCACCGTCCCCAGCACCACCAGCAGGACCAGCGTGGAGGCCGCGCTGAAGAGCACAAGCCGGCGACGGGTGACGCGCAGCAGGTGGGCATCGCCCGCCGGCGCAGCTCCGGTCCCGGTCATCGGTCGGCCGCCAGCCGGTAGCCCACGCCACGCACGGTGCCGATGCGCTTCGCCGCTTGGCGGCCCAGCTTCTGGCGCAGGTAGTGGACGTAGGTATCGACGGTGTTCTGCGTCAGGAACCCACCATACGGCCAGGCCGCGTCGAGCAGTTGATCGCGCGTCAGCACCTGGCCGGGATGGCGCAGGAGGCACTCGAGCAGGGTGAACTCTCGCGGACTCAGCTCGACGGGGCTACCGGCAACCGTCACCAGCCGGCGCGCCTCGTCCAGCTCGATCGGCCCGCTGCGCAGGACCGGCTGATCGGCCGCAGGCGCGGTGCCGCGGCGGCGCAGCGCGCGCAGGCGCGCGGCAAGCTCCTCGTAGGCGAATGGCTTGACGAGGTAGTCGTCGGCGCCGGCGTCCAGGCCCATGACGCGGTCCTCCACCGCATCGCGCGCGGTCAGGACCAGGATCGGCAGGCTGGAACCGCTGCGGCGCAGCCGTCGCGCTACCTCGATCCCGGGCATGTCGGGCAGGCCCAGGTCCAGGATCATGACGTCGATCCCGGCATTGGCCTCCGCGATCTCCAGGGCCGATGCTCCGCTCGCCGTCAGCTCGACCAGGTGGCGATCGTCCTCGAGCAGCCGCTTCACCGTCCGCCCCAGGCGCGGGTCATCTTCGACGAGGAGGAGGTGCATCGGTCCACCCACCCCCTGCATCAATCGCGGACCGCCGCCGGGGGAGGAGCGGCGATCCGCACGGCCAAGCCTGCGCCTGAATTCTGGGAGGGTCCTGAGACGCGGATGGGAAGCAGCCTACGCGTGGATCGCGTCGAGCGTGACGCGTCGGGGATGAATGCGGCAGATGACGCGTGTCTCCTGGTCTCGGCGCTCCCGCGGGTAGACGTGGCCGTAGAAGCAGGGATGAGACG
>DASURX010000044.1:0-16462 GCA_036375355.1 Candidatus Limnocylindria bacterium | reverse complement strand
TCGGCAACGTCTACAAGTCCGAGGTCTGCTTCATCGAACGCCTGGACCCGTGGAGCCGGGCGGATGCCGTCCCGGAGGAGACGCTGCTGCGGGTGCTGGCGACCGCGCGACGCCTGCTGCGGGCCAACGTGCGTGGCGGCCGGCGCGTGACCACCGGCGTCGCCGCCGCCGGCCGCTCGCTGTGGGTCTACGGCCGGACCGGCCGGCCCTGTCGCCGGTGCGGGACGGCCATCCTGGGTCGCCGCCAGGGCGACGCGGCGCGCATGACCTACTGGTGCCCGCGCTGCCAGTCCTCAGCCGGGCTCGCGTAGGCGCGCGAGGACCTTCTCCAGCCGAGCGGCGCGCGTCTCGGGCCGCTTCGCCTCGGCGATCGGGTCGGCCAGCTCGCGACGCCGGGTGAAGGCAAGCGCCTCGAAGCGCTCGCGGAGGGTCGGTTCCGCGTCCAGGGCCGCCTGCAGCTCGGGCGCGAGCTGGAGCACGCGCGGGCTCTCATCGCGAACCAGGGTCAGCTCCACCTGCTCGCCGATGCCGACGCCGGCGGCCTCGCGCGTGGCCTTGTGCAGCCCGACGTAGAGGGCGCCGCGGTAGGGCATCGTGCTGCTGTGGAAGGCGAGGCCGTTGAGCGTTCCGTTGACGCGCATCTGCCGGTTGCCGCCGAGCTCGGCGGCGACGTCTGACGGGACCTTGGCGAGGGCCCCGCTGCTGCGCGCTGCTTCGATCACCGTTCGGAAAGGCTTGGGTTGGGTCATCGCCTCACCCTACCGCGCTCCTCGTCTCCCGTCATCCCAGGGTGCGTTCCCCGCGGTTGTGTCGCTGCGAGCCGATGCCGCCGCCTGGTCGGCGCGTGCCTGGGGCCGCATGGTGGCTCTTGTTCGGCGGTCCTGCCTGCCACATCGGGCAATCCCGAGCACGAGCGGGTCGTGGTGCGTGGTTCTGCCTGTTTCATCGGGTAATCCCCAGCAGGAGAGGGTCCTTATGAGCGGCGTTACCCGACCTATCGGTCAAACCTGCGCACGACAGGCCCTCGTGCGCGGGAGTACCCGATCTGTGAGGTCGTTCGTGGCAGCCCGCGTCCAGCGCCGCCGACGGCCCAGGAACCGGGCGGCGCCTCAGGCGTCGATGCGGTGGATCTGCGCCCCGAGCGCGACGAGCTTGGCCTCGATCTGCTCGTACCCGCGGTCAACGTGCTCCACCCCGGAGATCACCGAGGTCTCCGACGCGGCCAGCGCGGCCAGCACCAGGGTCGCGCCGGCGCGCAGGTCGGCGATCGAGACCTCGCGGCCGTGGAGCGGCGTCGGCCCGGCGATGCAGGCGTGCCGCTCGTCGATCACCTCGATCACCGCGCCCATCTTGATGAGCTCCATGGTGTAGTCGAGCCGGTCCTCGTAGATCGTCTCGTGGATGGTGGAGTCGCCATCGGCCTGGCTCATGAGGACGGCCAGCGGCGCCTGCAGGTCGGTCGCGAAGCCGGGGTAGGGCTCGGTCTGGACCGATGCCGGGGCGTACGCCGTGGCCGATCCCACGCGCAGGCCGTCATCGGTCCGGTCATGGGGAACCCCCATCCTCCCGAGGACCTCCAGGAAGGCGCCCAGGTGGGCGGGATCGACCCCGGTCATGGAGATCTCGCCGCCGGTCACCGCCGCGGCGATGGCGAAGGTGCCGGCCTCCAGCCGATCGCCGATGACGCGATGCTCGACCCCGCCCAGGCGATCCACGCCCTCGACCTCCAGGCGATGCGGCGCGGTGCGGGCGATGCGCGCGCCCATCGCGCACAGCAGGGCGATCAGGTCGTCGGTCTCCGGCTCCTGGGCGGCGTTCTCGATCACGGTCGTGCCGCGGGCCAGCACGGCGGCGAGGAGAGCGTTCTCGGTGCCCATCACCGTCACGTACGGGAACTCGATGCGGGCCCCACGCAGGCCCTGTGGAGCCCGGGCGAAGTAGTAGCCGTTCTTGTACTCGACCGTGGCGCCCAGCGACTCCATCGCCTGGACGTGGAGGTCCACCGGCCGTCGCCCGATCCGGTCGCCGCCGGGGTTCGAGATGATCACCCGCCCGAAGCGCGTCAGGAGCGGGCCAAGCAGGATGAAGGAGGAGCGCATCTTCATCGCCGCCTCGAGCGGGACGAAGAGCCAGTCGGCGTCGCGCGCCGCGATCTCCAGCACGTCGGCGTTGACGCGCGCGACCTCGAAGCCGATGTCGCCCATCGTCTCGCGCATGATCGCAACGTCGCTGATGCGGGGCACGTTCGTGAGCCGCACCCGCTCCTCGGTGAGCGCGGCGGCGGCCATCAGCTTCAGCACCGCGTTCTTCGCGCCCGCGATGCGGACCTCGCCGCGCAGTGGCGTGCCGCCGGTGACGACGAACTTCTGCATGTCGAGGCTCAGTCTACGCGGCGCCGGAGGCCGCAAGGCCGGGGCGCGGAAAGGTGACCAAGGGACCCTCCATCAGGCTCTGGCGCGCATCGGTCATGACGCCTGCAATGAGGGCGGTGATACGCGACGATCCGCAGGCGTGGGCCTCCGAGCCGCTCCGGCGAGCGCTGGACGCGGTGCTGTACCGATGGATTGCCCTCTTCGGCCTGCCGGTGGTCGCCGCGCTGGCGCACGCGCTCAATGGCGGCGCCGAGCCGCTGAACTCGCTGGTCCACGTGGGGCTGCCGGCGATCCTGATCGGCTTCATCGGGGTGCACCTGGTCGGGCTGCTGTGGCGTGACCGCGGCGCTCCCGACGGCTGGCGCCAGGCGGCGAGCGCCGACCACGCCACCGTGGTCGTGACCCGCTCCGTCGGCTGGGTGGCCCTGATGGGCGCGGCGCTGGCCATGATTGCGCCGCTCGGCACGCTGAGCGACCCGCGCGCCTTCGCGCTGGAAGTGCTGCTGTGGTTCCCGCTGCTCTTCCCGCTGTACTGCCTGGCGGTGTGGATCACGCTGGAGTGCGCCAGGCATCGGCTGGGACGGGCGGCGGAGGAGTCGAAGCGCCGCTTCCAGGAGTACTGGCGCGACGTCGCCCGCCACGGGCACTCCGCGGCGTAGCGCCGCGCCATCGGTCCAATCCCGGCCGCCTCAGGCCGGCCAGGCCTCCTTCCACTCGTGCGGCCCGGTGTGGTGGCCGTCGCAGAGCCCCACCCTGCCGCCCAGGTGCCGGCTGGGCAGGTACGGCTGCATCCCCGCCTCGAATGGCGTCGGCTCGCGGTTGCAGAGCATGTAGCGCCGCTCGCGCGCCCATTCGTAGGCGTGATCCGGCCCGCAGAAGGCGTAGCCCTTGGTGAAGTTGACCGTCTCGCCCGGGCGGGGGTCGGTCGAAAGGCCGATGGGTCCCGATTCCCTGACGATCTCGATCCGGACGGGGAGCTGCGGCGCGCGGGTGCCGCACTTGTCACAGGTCTGCATCAGCCCAGGTAGTGCGCGCCGTCATCCTCGCGGTGGTTCGGGATGAAGTCGGGGTCGTCGTTGGGGTCCGAGCCGATGGGCGAGCCCTTGTGCGGCTTGAAGTCGACCGGGCAGATGAACGGGTAGTCGCGGCTGATCTTGCGCAGATCCTGCATGCGGCGGAAGCCGTGGTCCGGCTTGCCCTCCGGCCCGCGCAGGTGCGCGCGCTCGGCCTGCTCGGCATCCATCGGCCCGTTGCCTTCGCGGTCCTGGGTCATATGTCGATGCTAGCGCCGGCGCCTCAGCCGCGCGAACGGCGGCGGGTGGCGATCCTCTCGCGCATCAGCGCGGTCTGCAGCGCGGCTCGGACGCGGGCGATGTCGATCGGGTCCTTGACCTCGCCGAGCTGCTCCTCCGCATGCTTGCGCGCCTCGACGGCCTTGGCCTCGTCGATCTCGTCAGAGTGCTCCGCCAGATCGGCCATGATGATGACCCGATCCGGGCGCACCTCCACGAAGCCGCCCGAGATGAACATCAGCGTCTCGCTGCCGCCCTTCTTGATGCGCAGCTCACCGATGCCCAGCGCACTGATCAGCCGGGTGTGGTGCGGCAGGATGCCGAGCTGTCCGTCGATGGCGGGCACCACGACCATGTCCACCTCGTCGGCGTACGCCCGGCGCTCCGGGCTGACGATCTCCAGCTGTAACGGCACTCAAACCACCTCCGCCATCAGCGCATCCTCTCCGCCTGCTCCACCACGTCCTCGATCGGGCCGGCCATCAGGAACGCCTGCTCGGGGAGCTGGTCATGCTTGCCGTCCAGGATCTCCCTGGCGCCGCGAACCGTCTCCATGCGCTGGACGTACTTGCCCGGCCGCCCGGTGAACTGCTCGGCCACGAACATCGGCTGCGACATGAAGCGCTGCAGGCGCCGCGCCCTCCCGACGGTGAGCTTGTCCTCCTCGGAAAGCTCGTCCATGCCCAGGATGGCGATGATGTCCTGCAGGTCCTTGTAGCGCTGCAGGGTGCGCTGCACCTCGCGCGCGACCGCGAAGTGCTCGTCACCGACGACGCGAGGGTCGAGAACGGTCGAGGTGGAGGTCAGCGGGTCCACCGCGGGGTAGATGCCGATCTCCACGATCGAGCGCTCCAGGCGGATCGTCGAGTCCAGGTGCCCGAAGGTGGTGGCCGGAGCGGGATCGGTGTAGTCGTCGGCCGGCACGAAGATGGCCTGCAGCGAGGTGATCGATCCCTTCTTGGTCGAGGTGATCCGCTCCTGCAGGTCGCCCATCTCGGTGGCCAGCGTGGGCTGGTAGCCCACCGCCGAGGGCATGCGCCCCAGCAGGGCCGATACCTCCGACCCCGCCTGGGTGAAGCGGAAGATGTTGTCGATGAAGAGCAGGATGTCCCGGCCCTCGACGTCGCGGAAGTACTCCGCCATGGTCAGGCCGGTGAGGCCCACCCGCTGGCGCGCCCCCGGCGGCTCGTTCATCTGGCCGAAGACCATGACCGTCTTGTCGATGACGCCCGATTCGGTCATCTCGCCGATGAGGTCGTTCCCCTCGCGCGAGCGCTCGCCCACGCCGGCAAAGACGGAGTAGCCGCCGTGCTCCTGGGCGATGTTGCGGATCAGCTCCTGGATGATGACCGTCTTGCCCACGCCGGCGCCGCCGAAGACGCCGACCTTGCCACCGCGCTTGAAGGGCGCGATCAGGTCGATGACCTTGATGCCGGTCTCGAAGACCTGCGACTCGGTCTCCATCTGATCGAAGGCCGGGGCGTGACGGTGGATGGGGAGCATCTCCTTCGACTTCACCGCGCCCTTGCCGTCGATCGGGTGACCGAGCACGTCGAACACGCGCCCGAGGGTGACCTCGCCCACCGGCACGGTGATGGGAGCGCCGGTGTCGACCACGTCGAGGCCGCGCGCCAGGCCATCGGTGGTGGACATGGCGACGGTGCGCACCCAGTTGTTGCCGAGGTGCTGCTGCACCTCCACGACCAGGATGTCGTCCTCGCCATCGGCGCCGTCGTTCTCGCCCGCCGCCGCGCGACGTGCCTGCGGCGGGCGCTTGATCTCGAGGGCGTTGTAGATGTCGGGCAGCTCGCCCGGCGGGAACTCGGCGTCGACGACGGGTCCCGTGATCTGGATCACCTTTCCGGTGGCCATCGGTCTCCTTGCTTCCTCCTAGCCGCCCAGGGCTTCCGCCCCGGAGGCGATCTCGATCATCTCGCGGGTGATGGTGGCCTGGCGTGTCTTGTTGTAGACGAGGGTCAGGTCCTCGATCAGCTCGTTGGCGTTGTCGGTGGCGCTGCGCATGGCCACCATCCGGGCCGACTGCTCCGAGGCGTTCGCCTCCAGCACGGCCCGGAACAGGTCGACCGCCACGTAGTGCGGCAGCAAACGGTTCATCACCGCCTCGGGTGACGGCTCGAAGAGGTACTCGTCGTTGCGCTCGGCCTCCTCGCCGGTCAGGTCGGCAGGTCGCGGCACGGGCAGCAGGGTGGTCACCGTGGGGCGCTGGTTGATGGTCGTCACGAAGCCGGGGTACACGACGCTGATCTCGTCGTAGCTGCCCGCCAGGAAGTCCTCCGAGACGAGCCGGGCGATGGGGGTGACGTCCGCGAAGCTGGGCCGATCCCCCAGGCGCTGGAAGTGCGCGGCGATCGGCACCCCGGCGCGCCGCAGCTGGTCGCGGCCCTTGCGGCCGATGGTCACCGCCTCGACCACCAGCTCGCCCTCCACCTCGCTCGAGCGCTCCGCGATGTAGCGCAGCGCGGTGCGGACCGTGTTCGAGTCCAGGGCGCCGGCCAGGCCGCGGTCGGTGGTCATGACGATGAGCGAGAGCCGATGCACCGGCCGCCGCGCCAGGAGCGGGTCGACCTCCTCGCCGACCGCCGCCGCCACCCGCGACAGCGCGCTGCGCAGCTCGTCCGAGTACGGCCGCGCCGACAGGATCGCCTCCTGCGCCCGCTTCATCTGGGCAGCCGCGACCAGCTCCATGGCCCGGGTTATCTGCGAGATGTTCCGGACCGAGCCGATGCGCGCGCGGATCTCCTTGAGGCTGGGCATGGGCTAGCGGCCGTCTCCCCCGAAGCCTTCCTGGTCGCGGAACGCCCGCACCGCCTCCTCCAGCTGGCCGGTGAGCTGCTCGGAGAGCGCCTTCTCAGCGAGGATCGCCGGGAGCAGGTCCGGGTAGGCGGACTCCAGGAAGCGGTAGAAGCCCGCCTCGAACTCGTTGACCCGCGGCGAGGGCACGTCGTCCAGGTAGCCGTTGGTGGCGGCCCACAGAATGGCGACCTGCTTCTCCACCGGGACCGGCGCGAACTGCGGCTGGCGCAGGGTGTAGGTCAGCTTCTCGCCGCGGGTCAGCTGGTCGCGCGTGGCCTTGTCCAGGTCCGCGGCCATCTGCGCGAAGGCGGCCAGCTCGCGGTACTGGGCCAGGTCCAGGCGCAGCTTGCCGGCGACCTGGCGCATGGCCTTGATCTGGGCGTTGCCGCCCACCCGCGAGACGCTGATGCCGGCGTTCACCGCGGGCCGCTGGCCCTGGTTGAACAGGTCGGTCTGCAGGAAGATCTGGCCGTCGGTGATGCTGATCACGTTGGTCGGGATGTAGGCCGACACGTCGCCCGCCTGGGTCTCGATGATCGGCAGCGCCGTGAGCGAGCCGCCGCCGTGGTCCTGGCTCAGCCGCGCGGCGCGCTCGAGCAGCCGCGAATGCGCGTAGAAGATGTCGCCCGGGTACGCCTCGCGGCCCGGTGGGCGGCGCATGAGCAGCGACACCTGCCGG
Source organism: Candidatus Limnocylindria bacterium (assembly GCA_036375355.1). Classification (GTDB taxonomy): domain Bacteria; phylum Chloroflexota; class Limnocylindria; order QHBO01; family QHBO01; genus DASURX01. Next base: position 9,305 of record DASURX010000044.1, on the reverse strand, counting down.
TAGGCCCAGGCGTGCTTGGACAGGTCGTCGTAGACGCACAGCGCATCGCGTCCGGCGTCCATGAACTCCTCGCCCATCGCAACGCCGGCGTACGGCGCCAGGAACTGGAGCGGGGCGGGGTCGGAGGCCGCCGCCATGACGACGATGGTGTGCTCCATCGCGCCGTGCTCCTCGAGCTGCGCCACCACCTGGGCCACGGTCGACTGCTTCTGGCCGATGGCGACGTAGATGCAGATCAGGTCCTGGCCCTTCTGGTTGATGATCGTGTCGACCGCGATGGCCGTCTTGCCGGTCTGCCGGTCACCGATGATCAGCTCGCGCTGTCCACGGCCGATCGGGATCATGGCGTCGATGGCCTTGATGCCGGTCTGCACCGGGGTGTCGACGGGCTGGCGCACGATGACGCCGGGAGCGATGCGCTCCACCGGCCGGGTGCGGGTTGCCTTGATGGGGCCCTTGCCGTCGATCGGCTCGCCCAGCGGGTTGACGACACGCCCGATCAGCGCGTCGCCGACCGGCACCTCCACCACGCGACCGGTGGTCTTGACCTGGTCGCCCTCCTTGAGGTTGGTGTAGTCGCCCAGGATCAGGGCTCCGACCGTCTCCTCCTCCAGGTTGAAGGCCATGCCCATCACGCCGCCGGGGAACTCGAGCAGCTCGGAGGCCAGCGCCCCGGACAGCCCGTAGATCTGGGCGATGCCGTCACCCACCTCCACGATGGTGCCGACGCCCGCGACCTCGGCCCCCTCGTCGAACCCCTTGATCTCGCTGCGGATGATCGACGTGATCTCGTCGGATCGAATCGCCATGTGCTCCTCTTTCGGTTCCGCGTCCTAGACCGCGGTCAGCCGCGCCCGCAGCCGCTCCAGGCGGTTGCGCACGCTCGCGTCGTACAGCCTGTCGCCGATCCGCACGGCGATCCCGCCGATGAGCGACTCGTCGACCACCTCGTTCATCTCCACCGTCGCCCCGGTCAGCTCGGCCAGCCGCCGCTCGACCGCGGCGCGCTGCGAATCCTCGAGGGGGAGGGCGGTGCGCACCTCGGCCAGCGCCACGCCGCGCTCGCTGCGCACCAGCGCCCCGAAGTGCTCGACCATGCGGTCGATGGCCCCGGGCCGTCCGCGGCGGATCATGAGCAGGACCAGGTTCATCGCCTCGGGGCCTACGGACTGGCCGATCACCCGCCGCAGCACCCGCTCCTTGTCGCCGTAGGCGACCGCCGGGTGCTCCACCAGCCGGCGCAGCGCGGCGTCGTCGAGCGCGACCCGCAGCGTGGCCAGGTCGCGCTCCCAGGCGTCGAGGCTGCCTGCCTCCCTGCCGATCTGGAACGCGGCCTCGGCATAGCGCCGCGCGGTCGTCTGCCGTCGTGCCATCGGTCCCTCAGTTGCGCGCCTTGCCGCTCTTGGGTTCGGGTGCGACCTCGGCCAGGAACTCCTCCACCAGCCGCCGCTGGGTGGCGCCGCCCATCTCGGAGCGCACCAGCCTGCCGGCCGCGTCGAGCGCCAGGTCCGCCACGCTGCTCCGCAGCTCCGCCATGGCGCGCTCCTTCTCGGCGTTGATCTCCTGGCGCGCGCGCTCGGTTGCCTTCTCGGCCTCCGCGCGTGCCTCGGCCATGATCTCGGCCCGCGTGTCCTCGGCCATCTTCGTGGCGCGCGCGACCATGGCCTGCGCCTCCTTGCGAGCCTCGGCCACAGCCGCCTCGCGCTCGGCACGCGCCAGCTCCCGGTCACGTGCCGCGGACTCGGCGTCCTCCAGCCCCTTCTCGATGCGTGACTTCCGCTCGTCGAGCCGGCCCAGGACCGGCTTGAACAGGAATCGGTTCAGCAGGTAGAGGAGCAGGACGAAGTTGGCGATCTGGAAGAGCAGCTTCCAGACGTCAACCCCGAAGGCTGAGAAGAACTCGCCCATCGGTTCGTGCGGCCTAGGGCTGCACGAAGATGAGGAGCAGCGAGACGACCAGGGCGTAGATGCCGATGGCCTCCGCCAGGGCGATGCCCAGCACGTAGGGCACGAAGATCGCGCCCGACGCCTCCGGGTTGCGGCCCAGGGCCTCCATGGCCTTGCTCACCGCGATGCCCAGGCCGATGCCGGGGCCGATGGCTCCCAGGCCCATGGCAAGGCCGGCAGCGAGATTGGAATCCACTTGATCACTTCCTCCTGTGGTTGGCGTGAACGCTCACGCGTGGACCGATGCAGGCTCGTTGGGGGCCTGCTCGTGCGGGGGTTGGTCAGGCTGCGCCGGATGCTCCCCATGGTCGCCGTGACCGGCTCCGGCGTGCTCGGCGATGGACATGGTGATGTAGGTCATGGTCAGCAGCGCGAAAACGAGCGCCTGGACGAAGCCGAAGATCGCCTCCAGGCCCAGGAACACCGCGGGCACCAGCAGCGGGACGAGGGCGATCATGGTGCCGAGCAGCACCTCGCCGGCGAAGACGTTGCCGAAGAGTCGCATCGACAGGCTGATCAGGCGGCTCAGCTCGCTGATGAGGTGGATCGGGAACATGAGCGGGGCCATGTAGCGCGGCTCGCCGACCAGCTCCTTGAGGTAGCCGCCGACCCCGTTCGTGCGCACGCCCCAGAACACGAAGACGACGAACGTCACCAGCGCCAGGCCCAGGGTGAAGTTCAGGTCGGCCGATGCCGGGCGGATCCACGGCACCAGCTCCGTCTCCTCGCCGTGGGTAACGTTGGTGCCGACCGTGCCCACGCCGGGCAGCAGCCCGATCCAGTTGGCGACCAGGATCATCAGGAACAGGCCGATCACCAGCGAGACGTAGCGCCGCCACTGGGAGGTCGAGCCGGAGACGATGTTGGCCATCCACTCGATCGGCAGCTCGATCAGGCTCTGCACGCGCGCGGGAACCAGCGTGGCGCGGCGGCGGAAGTACCACGCCGCCACCAGCAGCACCAGCGACGCGAGCACCGCGCCGACCATGCTGTTGGTCACGCTCAACGGTCCGATCCGGAAGAGCTCCTCGGCCTTGATGCTGACGTGGATCAGGCCGCCGCCGCTCTCGCCTTCAGGCACGCTCGATCTATCTCCTCATTGCGTCGCGGGCGACGTCCCAGATGGTGTACATCGCCGCGGCCACTCCCAGCACCAGCCCGACCAGGGTCAGCAACGGAGAGGTCTTGAGCCAGTTGTCGAGGACCAGGCCCGCGCCCAGCCCCAGGATCACCGAGATCCCCAGCCGCACCCCGAGATCGAAGGCAATGCCCCACGGTGTCGGCGGGGACTGCCGGGAATCGGGCCTCTCCCCGTCGGACGCCATCAGACGTCCTTGGTCGGGCGCGTCCCGCGCGTCCCGCGTTGATACGCCCGGATGTAGAGCCAGATTCCCACGATTGCGACCAGGTTCCCGACCGCGAAGCCGCCCAACACACAAAGCGGCGAGGTGCCCAGCCATGCATCAAGCACAAGGCCGGCCACCGCGCCTCCAACCATCGGGATGGCCACGATCGCGGTTACCTGCCCCAGGATCTTGACCAGGCCGATGGGCGTGAGTTGGGTCATACCGGAACGTTCGACTCACAGCGGTCGGACGCGCGGAGTATAGCCGAGGCTTCCGATCGTGGCGAACCGGGGTCCGGGGCGCTGCAAACGACGGGTTGACTGCCTGCTCCATCGGGCAATTTCGCGCGCGACGAGGCTTTCGCGCCTCATTTTGCCCGCCAGATCGGGTAACGCCGCGCGGGAACCACCGCCTGTGCTACGGATTACCCGATGTGTGCTGCATTTCGCCGCGCCGCGGCCCGCTCCCGCGGGGATTTGCCCGATGTATCGGTCCTCGGCGGCACCTGTGTCATCCGACAGGCGCGCCAATGCGCTCAGCTCTCAGCGCACCGCGGCGCCGGCTCGCTCCCGCGTCCAGGGCACGCCCGGCACCGGGAAGCGGTCCACGATCTCGGCCACGCCGGCGCGCACCCGCTCCTGGGCCGCGGCCTCGCCTCGCGCAGCGATCCCGTCGACGATCAGCCCGGCAATCGACCGCATCTCGTCCTCGTGCATCCCGCGGCCCGTCACGGCCGGCGTGCCGACGCGGATGCCGGAGGCGACCATCGGCGGGTTGGGGTCGTAGGGGATGGTGTTCTTGTTGACGGTGATGTTGACCTCGCCGAGGGCGGCATCGGCCTCCTTGCCGGTCACGCCGAGCGGGCGCACGTCGACCAGCATGAGGTGGTTATCGGTCCCGCCGGAGATGATGGAGGCACCCCGCTCGGCCAGGGCCGCGGCCAGGGCCCGGGCGTTGGCCACCGTCTGGCGGGCGTCGCGCCGGAACTCCTCGCTCATGGCCTGCTTGAAGGCCACCGCCTTGGCGGCGATGACGTGCTCCAGCGGCCCGCCCTGGATCGCCGGGAAGACGGCCTTGTCGATGGCCTTGGCCAGGTCGGCGGTGCTCAGGATCATGCCGCCCCGCGGCCCGCGCAGCGTCTTGTGGGTGGTGGTGGTCACGACCTGGGCATGCGGGATGGGCGAGGGATGGACGCCGGCCGCCACCAGCCCGGCGAAGTGGGCCATGTCGGTCATCAGCAGCGCACCGACCTCGTCGGCGATGGCGCGGAACGCTGCGAAGTCCCACAGGCGCGGGTACGCGGTCGCGCCGGTCACGATCAGCCTGGGCCGGTGCTCGCGGGCCAGGGCCGCGACCTCGTCCATGTCGATCAGGTGCGTCTCGCGGTCGACGTGGTAGGCCACGAAGTTGTAGTACTGGCCGGAGAAGTTGACCGGCGAGCCGTGGGTCAGGTGCCCGCCCTGGTCCAGCGACAGGCCGAGCACCGCGTCGCCGCGCTCCAGCAGGGCGTGGTAGACGGCCATGTTGGCCTGCGCCCCGGCGTGCGGCTGCACGTTGGCGTGCTCGGCGCCGAACAGCTCCTTGGCACGCGATCGGGCCAGCTCCTCGGAGACGTCCACCACCTCGCAGCCGCCGTAGTAGCGGCGCCCCGGGTAGCCCTCGGCGTACTTGCCGGTCAGGATGCTGCCGGTCGCCTGCAGCACGGCCAGGGAGGGATAACTCTCCGAGGCGATCAGCTCCAGGTTGGAGCGCGTGCGCTCCTCCTCGCGGCGCACCACGGCAAAGATCTCGGGATCCTCGGTCTCGAGCGGCGCCCAGAAGTCCATCGGTCCGTGTCGAACCTCGTGCGTGCGGCTGGCGCGAACGAGTGTAGACCGATGCCGCAGCGGGGTTCAGCGCCGTGAGCCGCCCGTCAGCGGGCGAGGCCCATGCGGTCCAGCAGCCGCTCCCCCGCCTGCCAGGCGTCGGGGTGGTCGCGGTGCAGCCGGATCGCCTCCTCGCGCAGGATCTCGGCCTGCCGCGGATGCTCGTCGCGCAGCGCCTCGTACGCCGCGTAGCGGGTGTGCTCGAACGCCACGAAGGCGGCGTAGCGCTCCAGCGGGCGGGCGGCCGAGATCTCGGCCTCCGCGCCGGGCAGGAAGTCGATCGGCACCATCATCCGGCCGAAGAACGCGCCCAGCTCCAGCGCCACGCGATCGACCGCCTGGGAGTGACCACCCATGCGCAGGATCGGTCCCGGCGAGCTGAAGACCGCGACGGTGCCGTTGGCGGTCTCATCGGCCTCCAGGCTGCCCCCGAGGCTGACGAAGTTGTTCTCGATGCCGAAGCGATCGATGACCTCGATCTTGCCCCAGGAAAACGAGGCGTGGATCGGCACCCGCGAGGCGAGAGTCAGCTCGTCGATGTGCCCACGCCGGTCCTCGCCGGTGCGCCAGTAGCGAACCAGCTCCGGGTCGAAGTGCGCCTGGGTGGGCCGATCGCGCAGCGCGATCAGCAGGTGAGCGTCGCCGGCTCCCTCGGGGAACGGGCTGAGCAGGAGGAAGCCGAGGTGTCGCAGCCGTTCGACTGCCTCGGGGACCGAGATGGCGCCGGCTGCCTGCGCGGGGATGGTCATGGCTCCAGCCTGCGTGCATCGCGCGTGCCCCGCAAGGTCCGAATGGCCACCCAATCAGTGTCCAATGGCCACCAGGCCTCAGCCCGGTGGCGCGGCCCAGGCGATACGCTCGTCGATGTGCCGGTGCAGGCGGTAGTGGGTCGGCACGAAGCCCAGCGCCGTCCAGCTGCGGTGCGTAGGCAGCGAGGCGGTGCGCCAGTCGGTGATGACGTGTCCGGCGCCCGCCTCCCGCGCGGCGGCGAAGCCGGCTGCGGCGAGCGCGCGCACCAGGCCGCGGCCGCGCTCCTCGGGGAGCGTCATCGCCAGCGCCAGCTCCCAGGCCCCGTCGGGGACCATCGGCCCAGGTTCGGCCAGGTAGAAGCTGGCCATGGCCAGCGCGCGCCCCCGCTCCTCGGCCAGCCAGTGGTACGCGCCGGGCTGGTGAAGCTCCTCCGCCCACGAGTCGCGGTAGGTGGCCACGTCCTCGGGATAGCGCATCGCGTAGGCCGGCGGGCGCATCAGCGCCTGCGCCACCAGGGGCAGCAGCGGCTCCACCAGGTCGATGTCCTCCGGCCCGGCGCGCCGGACCGTCACGCCCGTCGGCGCCCCGCCGGACATGGACGCGTCGCGCACGGCATGGGCCTGCATCTGGCCGAAGCCGGTGCGCACCCAGGCCGCCATCAGGTCCGGCTCGTGCGGCGAGGCGTGGACGTACTGGCGGAAGAAGCCGCGCCGCACGAAGTGCGCGGACCAGGCGGCATACAGGTCGCGGATGAGCTCGGGATCGGCACCGTCGCCCAGGGCGCTGCCCTCGATCGGGCTCCACGCCGCGCGTGCCCACTCCTTCTCCATGCGCGGGTAGCCGAGCAGGAAGGCGGCGGGCTCACCAGCCACGCGGGCGAGGACGCCGTGCGCGCCATCGCGCGCCAGCAGGACGTCGAGCAGCGGCCGGAAGGCGGCCGGATCCTCGAAGCGCGCCGGGAGCTCCGGCCGGGATGCGCGCACGCGGCGCTGCCGGGCGGCCAGCAGGGCCGCCGCGGCCTCGCGGTCCTCCGCGACGAGCGGCGTCACCGCCACGCGGCCCGGATCAGGCAGCGCCATCGGCCCAGGCGATGCGTTCGTCAAGCCGGCGCTCCAGGCGAACGTGGGTGGGGCGGAAGCCCAGGGAGGTCCAGGTGCGCGACGCGCGCAGGCTGGAGGTGCGCCAGTCGGTCACGCACCAGGCGGCGCCGAGCTCGCGAGCGTTGCGCAGCACCTCGGCCACCAGCAGGCGAGCGACGCCACGCCGGCGGGCGGCGGGGAAGGTCGTGGTGGAGGCGAGCTTCATGTTGTCATCGGGCACGTCCAGGTCCGGGTCCAGCCGATAGGAGATGCTCACGCCCAGCGCCTCGCCGGTCGCGTCGTCGACGGCGACCCACACGTGATCCTCGTCCAGCGTCAGCTCCTCCACGTAGTCGGCACGCAGCGAGGCCACTTGCTCGGCGGTGATCGGGGAGTAGGAGGGCGGCCCGACCTGCTCGCGCCAGATCAGCTCGGACGTCGCGGCCATGACCGCCTCGTCGTCCGGCGCGGCGCGGCGGATCGAGAACTCCCGCGGCAGCTCGCCAGGGCCTGCCTCCTCGGTCGAGCGCAGCCCGTAGGCGTGCATCTGGCCGAAGCCAAGCTGGTGCCATGCCTCCATCGCCTCGCGGTCGGGGACGGGGACGTTCACCAGGAAGCGGAAGGCGCCCATCTCGCGCACCAGCGGCTCCGACCAGGCGGCGAAGAGGTCGCGCGCCAGGTCGGGGTTGCCGGCGTCGACGGCATTCCCCGCCAGCTCCACCCAGCCGCTGCGCTCCCACGGCGCGTTCAGGCGGAGGCTGCCGACCAGGAAGCCGGCCATCCTGCCGTCGAGGAGCGCGACCACGCCGGAGGCGCGCTCGGCGGTGGCGGCCGCCTCGACCAGGATGCGCGCCTGGGCGGGGTCGCACCAGCGCTGCGAGAAGCCGGGCTCAACCGCGTGCAGCCGCGCCTGCCGTTCGGCCACCAGCCGGGCGGCCTCGTCCAGGTGCTGCTGCTCGAAGGCGGCGATCCGCGGCGTGGATGACATGGGGCGCGAACTATACCGAGCCGATGCGGACCTCGGCCCCGCGGATCTCCAGCCTCGCGCCGTCAAGGATCCGCGCGAAATCGGCGGGCTCAAGGACGACGATCGGCAGCGAGGCGCCGTAGAGCTCCTCTGCGACGGCCGCGCCGACCGCCAGGATCAGGTCCGGCTCGGCGAGCACGAACCCGGCCGGCGCGTGGCCCGCGCGCACCGCCTCGGCCAGGACCGATGACGACGACGAGGATCCGCGCCCCCCGGGCATCACCACGACCCGCCCCGCCAGCGACCTCCCGCGCTGCGGGTGGTGCGGGTCGATGAGCTCGCCGGTGGCCGGGTCCAGGCCGCCCCACAGCGAGAGCGGCTCGCTCAGCACGGTCGCCGCCGCCGTAACCGAACCCGGGGCGAGCGCGCGGCCGGTGAGCCTGGTCATGCGCCGCCCCATACGTCGGGGTCGCGCCAGACACGGCCGGTCACGGCGGAGCGCACGCACTCGCGGCGAGAGCCGAAGACCACCCGGGCACCGATGTTCCCCGGCGCGTACCAGGCCCACTTGGCCGAGTCGGTCATGGTGGGCAGCGGCGACGGGCGCAGGACAGGCGACAGGTAGCTGCAGGTGTCAACCAGGAGCTCCACGCCCGCATCGCGCAGCCTGCGCGCCGTGCCGTCCGCCTCCGCCTCCGCCAGCACATGGCGGCTGGTGGAGACCAGCAGCTCCACGCCATCCGCCACGCGGTCGGATCCCAGCTCGCCTGCGATCGCGCGCAGCTCGGACGGCGACGCGTGCGGCGTTCCCAGCGAGACGGCCCCCAACGGCGATCCCGCGGCGGCGGCCGCGTTCGTCAGCTCGTCGCGGGCGGCACGCAGCTCGTCGAAACCGATGACACCGACCCCCTCGGGCGGCTGACCCTGCAGCGCCGCCTCCAGGGTGGGCGCCTCCGGCGTGGAACCGATGACGTGGAACAGCGCCACCGCCCCCGACGAGGCCGCCGCCGCGGCCACGGCCTTGAGCCGATCCTCCGCCACGTCCCGCGGAAGGCCGTCGATCGCCGCCACGTGGCTCCCGGCGCGCCGTCCGAGGACGATGCCGAGCACCGGGTAGAACGCGTCCTCCTCCAGCAGCGCCGCGGGAACGTCAGGGCCGATGCGCAGCACGAGGACGGCGCGCCGGGCATCGGTCCGGTGCAGGCCGGCGTCCGGCACGCGCCCGGCAATGGCGCAGGCGATGTCGGTGAAGTCGCCGTAGCGCTCCGTCCGCGCGCCGATCACCGAGTTGCAGAAGGCGATGGCGTTCGACTCGCCCCAGGCCACTTGCTCGCCGAACGACGGGCGCGCG
>DASURX010000043.1:0-5224 GCA_036375355.1 Candidatus Limnocylindria bacterium | reverse complement strand
GCGACCACGAAGGCCGTCTGGGCCGATACCGAGCCCGCCGCGTGGCCGCCCGCGGCCCGGATGGCATCCTCCGCCTCCTGCCGGCTGAAGCCGCCCAGCGTGCCGGTCACCACCAGCGTCCTGCCCGCCAGCGGCCCGCTCCCCGGTTCGGCAGCCGCCGCTCCCGCCTCCGGCGCCTCGGCCACCACGCCCGCGTCGATCAGGTGGTGCAGCGTCTCGCGCGTGTGCTCGTCGCTGAAGTACTGACCGATGCCCTCGGCCACCACCCGCCCGATGCCGAAGACCTGGGTCAGCTCCTCGACCGGCGCATTCCGCAGCCGGTCGGCCACGCGCCGCGTCCACGCCGCTTCCGACTCGCCGTCCGCCCGCGGCGCCTCGCGCGTCAGCCACGCGGCCAGGTCGATGGCCGTCTGCTCGCCCACGTGGCGGATGCCGAGCCCGTTCAGGATCCTGGCCAACGGCCGGCGCCGCGCGGCCTGGATCGAGGCGTGCAGGTTCTCGGCGCTCTTGCGGCCAAGCCGCTCCAGTCCCTCCAGCGTCGCGACGTCCAGGCGGAAGATGTCCGCCGGCTCGCGGACCAGCTCGCGCTCGACGAGCTGGAGCATGATCTTGTAGCCGAGCCCGTCGACGTCCACCCCGCCGCGTCCGGCGAAGTGCAGCAGCCCGCCGATACGCTGCGCCGGGCACCACGGGTTCGGGCAGCGCCAGACGACCTCACCTTCCTCGCGCACCGCCTCGGTTCCGCACACCGGACAGCACGACGGCATCTCCCAGACGACCTCCGAGCCGTCTCGCGCCTCGGCGACCGCGCTGACCACCTCGGGGATGACGTCGCCGGCGCGCTGCAGGACCACGGTGTCCCCGACGCGCAGGTCCTTGCGCCGGATCTCGTCGATGTTGTGCAGCGTGGCGTTGCGCACGGTCGTGCCGCCGACGAACACCGGCGTGACGTGCGCGACCGGGGTCATGGCCCCCGTGCGCCCGACGTACACCTCGATCTCCTCCAGCTTGGTCGTCACCTGCTGCGCAGGGAACTTGTAGGCGATCGCCCAGCGCGGCGCGCGTGCCACGAAGCCCAGCTGCTGCTGCTTGGCGACGCTGTCCACCTTGACCACGATCCCGTCCGTCTCGTAATCCAGCTCGCGCCGCTTCTCGGCCCACTCTTCCACGTAGCCGATGACATCCTCGATGCCCTCCACCCGGCGCGCGTTCGGGTTCACCGGGAGGCCGAGCTCCCGGATCAGCTCCAGCGACTCCCAGTGCGAGCCGAGGCCCGTCACGCCCACCAACTGGTAGCACCATAGCGCCAGCTTCCGGCTCGCCGTCACCGCGGGGTCCTTCTGGCGGACCGATCCCGCCGCGGTGTTGCGGGCATTGGCGTACAACTGCTTGCCCTCGCGCTCCAGCTGCTCGTTCAGCTGCGCGAACGCGCCGCGCGGCATGTAGACCTCGCCACGCACCTCGAGCTGGTCGCCGGGCGGGTCCGCGCGCAGCCGGAGCGGGATTGCGCGCACGGTGCGCAGGTTCGGCGTCACGTCCTCTCCGGTGGTGCCATCTCCGCGGGTCGCCCCCCGGACGAAGGTGCGCCCCTCGTAGCGCAGGCTGATCGCCAGGCCGTCGATCTTGAGCTCGCACGCGTACGTCACGCCGGGATCGTCATCGGCCAGCCCCAGGCCGCGCCGGACGCGGGCGTCGAACTCGCGCAGCTCGTCGTGCCCGAACGCGTTGCCCAGCGAGAGCATCGGCACCTGGTGCCGCACCTCCGCGAACAGGGCCGAGGGTGTCGCGCCGGCGCGCTGCGTCGGCGAATCGGGCGTGGCGAGCTCCGGGTGCGCGGCCTCCAGGTCCTGCAGCTCACGGAACAGGCGGTCGTACTCGCGATCCTCCATGGTCGGATCGTCGAGGACGTGGTAGCGGTAGTTCGCCTCGTCCAGGATCTCGCGCAGCTCGGCCGCACGCGCGGCCGCGCCCCCGGCACTCATCTGGCTGCTGCCCAACGCAGCACGCGCAGGGCGCGGAGCGTGATCCATCGGCTCGGGAAGCCTTCCGGGCCGTCCATCTCGAGGTGGGTCGGGCCCTGGTGGACGTTCTCGCGCGGCCAACGGCCTGCGGTGTCCCGCCTGGACGCGATCAGCGCGATCGCCTCCTTGCAGCGCGGATCCGGTGGTTCTCCGGTGGCCCGAAAGTAGTCGAGGCCGCGAAGGACGTCGTAGTACCAGTAGGTGGGAAACGAGGCCATCGCGAAGCGCGGATCGGCGACGTCCCCTGTCGTGCGGCGGCGGAAGAGACCCCGCGCCAGAAGGTATTCCTCGGCTCGCCGGCGAGCAGCGGAGACGAGATCCGACGCGCCTCCCGCGTGCTCCCAGGCGAGCAGGCCCTCCAGCACGCAGATGGTGCTGTGGAAGGAGGAAACGGTCGCACCGTACTCGGCCCAGCAGTTCCAGCCGCCATCGGCCAACTCGTCGCCCACGAGCCGCGCCGCGATGCCGTCCACGGGCTCGCCGAAGTAGGCGCCATTGGCAAGCGCCAGCCCGTTGATGCACGGCTCCGTTTCCCCCTCGAAGTACCGCGCCCCGTTCGCCGACCAGCGCACCCTGTCGCGGACGAGTGCGAGCGCGCGGCGTGCCTGGGGAGAGGCCGGGTCCAGGCCAAGCTCACGCAGCAGCGCGAGCGTGAAGTGCGTGGCTGTCCAGGCGTCGAAGAACGGCTTGCTCTCGTCTACCCAGCCGGGCCGATAGCTGCCGCCGTCCCACGTGCCTTCCGCGTCCTGCAGGGCCAGGAGCTCGGCTCCCCAGCCCTCCGTCGCAACCCGCGAGCGTTCCGCCGCGACCTCATCCGGCGAAGAAGCAGCGAGGTCCTGCAACACCTGCCAGCGGATGGCCGGATCGGAGTCCAGCAGCCAGTCGAGAATCGCGGGCTCCACGTTCGCGACCGTCATGCGACCGGTGCATCCTCGCCGGCTTCGTCAGCACCGTCATCGGGCTCTTCGGCGCCGGTGAACCAGGCACGAATGTCGTCCGCATGCTCGCGGTAATGGTCGGCGCCGTCGTCACGCACGACCTGCTCGAGCGTGTCTCCGTAAGCCACGCGCTCGTCGAGCCATTCTGGATCGGCGCGCTGCAGGCGCGTCAGCAGCGCCTCGTATGCCGCCGCCTCGCGCTGGCGAGCGGTCGCCAGATCGGACTCGGCCGCCACGCGCGCCACGACCGCGTTGCGCTCGTCAACGGCAAGCTCGTCGTCGCCGAAGCTCTCCGTGGTGTTCAGCTCGGCGCGGTGCAGCGCTTCGGCCGCGTGCCCGGTCCAGTAGCCGAGGTGCGCCACCAGCTCCCGCGCGCTCCAGTCGCCTACCAGCCCCGGCGTCAGCAGCAGGGCGGGGTCCACGTCGTCCAGCGCCGCCAGGAAGCCGGCGCGCGCCTGCTCCAGGTCGCTCACCAGCGACTCGATCGACGTTCCCGGCTGCTCGGCACCCATCGGTCCACCTCCTGCGGCGGGATGCTACGCGCGTTCGAGGCCGGCGTACGCGGCGATGAGTCGCTTCACGCCCTGTCCCACGAACGCGACGGTCACTTCCTCGTCGCCCTTCACCCACTGGCTGGACACCACGATCCCCTCCCCGAAGCGCCGATGGCGCACGCGGTCGCCGGCGTGCCATGCCAGCTCCTCGGGTCCATCGGCTGCAGCGGCCGCCGGCCGCTCAAACGTGCCGCTGCCCACGTCCACCTCCTCGCTGCCGGCGTACGTGGTGGCCGCCACCCGGGTGCGCGCGGCGTCGAGCTCCGCGCCCACCGGACGGCTCGGCGGCGCCGACAGGTCCGGGAGCGAGACGGGGCGCAGTGGCTCGCTGAACCGCCGCCGGTTCGGCACCCGGTAGTTCCCGGGCACCCAGCCGGCGTCGTCGACCCCGCGCCGCTCGTCCCAGCCGCCCCGTCGGAAGGGCGTGCCCGCGTCGCGGTCGCTCTCGAGCAGCTCCTCGGGCAGCTCGGTCAGGAAGCGGCTGGCCTCGGCTGGTGCACCCACGCCCCAGGTCGAGCGGTGCCGGGCGTGGACCAGGTACAGGCGGTCCTTGGCGCGGGTCATGCCCACGTACGCCAGGCGGCGCTCCTCCTCGAGCTCGCGCTCGTCCTCGAGGGCTCGCTTGTGGGGCAGGAGCCCCTCCTCCAGGCCGACGATGAAGACGATCGGGAACTCCAGCCCCTTGGCGGCGTGCAGCGTGATCAGCGTCACGCGATCGGGCCGGTCCTCGAGGGTGTCCTGGTCCGATACCAGCGCCACCTCCTCCAGGAAGCGGGCCAGGCCCTCGGGGACCGCCAGCTCGTCGAACTCCGCGGCGTGGTTGCGCAGCTCGAGCAGGTTCGTCCAGCGCTCCTCGCCGTCGTCGGTGCCGTCCTGGATGGCCGCCTGCAGGCCGGAGCGCTCGTGGACCGCGTCGAAGACCTTCGACGGTGGCTCGGCGGTTGCGAGCGCCATGAGGCCGCGCATCAGCTCGGCGAAGGCCGACAGCGCCGTGCGGGCACGCGGCGCCAGGTTCGGGTTCGAGCCGGCCGCCTCGACCGCCTCCCACAGGCTCCCCTCGCGCGCGGCGGCCCAGGCGCGCAGCTCCTCGACCGTCTTCTCGCCGATCCCTCGCGCCGGGACGTTGACGATGCGCTCCAGTGCCACGCGATCGGCGCTGTTGCGGGCCAGCCGGACGTAGGCCAGGGCGTCCTTGACCTCGCGCCGCTCGTAGAAGCGGGTGCCGCCGACGAGCTGGTACGGGATCCCGAAGCGCATGAACGCCTCTTCCAGCACGCGGCTCTGGGCGTTGATGCGGTAGCAGACCGCGATCTCGCCGTAGCGCAGCGCGCCATCGGCGTCATCGGCCCTGCGGGTGAGGATGCCGGCGAGCCCGCCCGCCGACGCGCCGCCCACCAGGCGCTCGACCTGGCGGGCCACGAACTCGGCCTCCTCGTACTCGTTGTAGGCGTCGAAGAGGGTGATCTGGGTGCCGGCGCCGCGATCGGTCCAGAGCTTCTTGTCCTTGCGGCCCTCGTTGCGGCTGACGACCGCGTGGGCGGCATCCAGGATGGTCTGGGTGGACCGGTAGTTCTGCTCGAGCTTCACCACGTGGGCGTCGGGATAATCGTTCTCGAAGTCCAGGATATTGCGCAGGTTGGCGCCCCGCCAGGAGTAGATGCTCTGGTCGTCGTCGCCGACGACCGCCAGGTTGCGGTGCTTGGCGGCGAGC
>DASURX010000042.1:0-4678 GCA_036375355.1 Candidatus Limnocylindria bacterium | reverse complement strand
TCCGGCGCCAGCGGCAGCAGCACCTCGCGCGGCGGCCGCTCGGTCGCCGCGTAGTACTGCTGCAGGAACGAGGTCAGCACCTCGCCATCGGTCCGTCCGGCGGCGTTCTCGAGCATGAAGTGCTCGCGCCCGATCATCTTGCCGTTGCGGATCACGAACAGCTGCAGGCAGGCCTCTCCCTCCTCGCGCGCCAGGCCGATGACGTCCTGTTCGGCGCGGCTGAAGGCCGCGACCTTCTGCGATTCGATCGTCCGCTCCACCGCGCGCAGCTTGTCGCGCGTCACCGCCGCCTGCTCGAAGCGCAGCGCGTCCGAGTGCGCCTCCATCTCCGCCTTCAGCTCACGGGCGATGGGCTCCTGCTTGCCCTCCAGGAAGTCGACGATGCGCCCGATGGTGGCCCGATATGGCCGCTTCTCGATGGCCTGGATGCAAGGCCCCTGGCATCGGTTGATGTAGTACAGCAGGCACGGCCGCTCCAGCACGCGCTTGCCCTCGGGGATCTCCAGGTTGCAGGTGCGGAACGGGAAGATCTTGCGCAGCAGCTTCAGGGTCTCGTCCACGCTGGAGGCCGATGCGTACGGCCCGAAGTAGCGGCTCCCGTCGCGCGCCAGCTTGCGGGTGCGCACGATGCGCGGGAAGTCCTCGCCCAGCGTGATCTTCACGAACGGGTAGCTCTTGTCGTCGCGCAGCCTGATGTTGAACCGGGGCCGGTGCTCCTTGATGAGGTTGCCCTCGAGGATGAAGGCCTCGCTCACGGTGTCGGTCAGGACGTAGTCGATATCCGCGACTTCCTGCGTCATGCGCACGATCCGCGAGTCGACGCCAACCTTGCTGCCGAAGTAGCTCCGCACCCGGCTGCGCAGGGAATCGGCCTTGCCGACGTACAGCACGCGGCCGTCGGCGCCCTTCATGAGGTATACGCCGGGGGTCGTAGGGAGCTGCCGGAGGATCGCGCGGATGCGCTGCTCGCGCTCCGCGGGGGAGGTGGTCACCCTCCGATTCTAGGGCTGGACCGATGACGTGGCTGGACTCGCGCTCGGGATCGGCTGGGCCAGCTCAGAGGCCAGGTAGTCGCGCAGCGGCTGGTAGTCGGTGCCATCGGCGCGCCCGATGACGACCAGGATGTACTGCCCGATGGTGTTGCTGGTGGCCTCCAGGATCACCCCCTCGCCGAGCTCGATGCGGCGATCCGGGTTGAGGTGCCCGCTCAGCAGGAACAGGTCGAATGCGGATAGGTCGGTGCGCATGCGGCCTTTCAGCGCGTCCATCATGGCCAGGCCCGGGCCGAGCGAGCCTAGCCCGCCCGCGCCGAGCTTCGAGCGCAGGGCCGACAGGACCCGCTGCTGGCGGACAGAGCGCGCGAAGTCGCTCGCCTCCTCCGGCACCGAGGCGTAGCGGACGCGGGAGTAGTCGAGCGCCTGCGTACCGTTCAGGTGCAGCGTGCCGACCTCGAACGAGCCGCCGTCCCACGTCCCGGCGTGGAACTTGGCCTCGTCCCAGGTGTAGCTGAACGCGGTCGGGTTCTCCACCGTCACCCCGCCGACCGCGTCGACCATGTCGCGGAATCCGGCGAAGTCGATCGCCATCCAGTGCTGGATCTCGAGGCCCGTGACGTTGCTGAGCACCTCGGTCATCAGCTGCGCCCCCTCCTCGATCCCTCCCAGCTGGTGGCCGATGGCGAAGACCTCGTTGATCTTCCCGTTGTTCGGGATCTCGGGCAGGCCCTCGATCCAGAAGTCGCGCGGGATCGGGATCATGGTGGTGGTGTCCGTGCTCGGATCGATCGACAGGATCTGGATCGAGTCGGCCAGGTAGGCGCCGCCGCCGTGCTCCGGCCCGCCGTAACCAAGCAGCACCACGTTCACGCGATCCTTGCCACCCAGCGGCCCGAACAGCTTCGAGCTCATGGCGGCCGAGGTCGAGACGGAGTCGTTGAAGGCCGATACCCGTCCCCACAGCAGCACGCCGCCGATGAGGACGACGGCCAGCAGCAGCGTGAGCGCGCTCAGGAGGACGGCCCTGAGCGACGGGCCGCGGCGCTCGCCGGCGAGGGCGGGCGAGCCATTCGTCCCCGCCGTCGCTGCGCGCGAGGCCCGCGCGCGCACGTCGCTGGCGCGACCCGAGCGGATGGCAGCGCGCTGGCGCTCGTATTCGTCGGGGTCGATCCCCCGCTCCCGCAGCTCCCGGTCCCGGCGCTCGGCCTCCCGGATCCGACGGGCACGCTCCGTCGGCGTCGCGTGGTTTCGGGATCGGTCGCGTCGAAGCATCGGGCTGGCGTGCTGGTCCTGCTGCGGTCTGCGGGGCGGCGCAAGGATAGCGGCCCGGGGCGCGACCATGCCGTGAGCCGCCGGTAAGCGGCCGGTCATCGGCCGGTAAGCGACCGGAGCGCATGCTCCGGCTCATGACCCGGGTGGAAGCGCCCCAGCGCTCCAGCTCCATCTCCGCGGCAACCGAGGGCATGCTCGCCACGCTGGACCCGGAGCAGCGCGCCGCCGCCTCGCTGCCCGATGGTCCGGCGCTGATCATCGCGCCCGCCGGCAGCGGCAAGACCACCACGCTCATCGCGCGCCTCGGAGTGCTGCTGGCGCGGGGCGTGGCGCCGGAGCGGATCGCGGTCGCGACCTTCAACCGGGACGCCGCCGGGGAGCTGACCGCCCGCATCCGAGAGCGGCTGGCGGCGCAGCACCCGGAGGCACCACGGATCGAGGTTCGCACCCTGCATGCCCTGGCGAGGCAGATCCTGCTCGAGCACCGCGGACCGCTGACGCTGGTGAGCGATCGGCTGCCGATCCTGCGCGGCATCCTGCGGCGCGCGGCAGATCGCGGGCCGCGCAACCCGGATGAACCGCTGCCCGAGCCGGCCGCGCTGGACACCGAGATCTCCGCGCTCAAGGTCGAGGGCCGGCCTGCGCGCCACCCGGCGCTGGTCGAGGCGTATCGGTCCATGCTCGCCATCCGCGGGGCGCTCGACTTCGACGACCTGGTGACCGGTGCGGCGGACCTGCTCGAGCGCGATCCGGCGGCCAGGCTACGCTGGCAGGGCCGCTTCTCGCACGTGTGCGTGGATGAGTTCCAGGACGTGGACGCCGCGCAGCTGCGCCTCATCCGCATCCTGGCCGAGCCGCAGCGGAACCTGTTCGTGGTTGGGGACGACGACCAGACGATCTATGCCTGGCGCCTGGCCGACGTGCGCCGGATCCTCTCCTTCGAGAGCCTCTACCCCGGCGCGCGACGCGTGCAGCTGGCGACCAACTACCGCTGTCCTGCCGCCGTCGTGGCGGCGTCCCGCCGCCTGGTCGAGGTGAACGCGGAGCGCTACGCCAAGCGCATTCGGGCCGGGCCGAACGCCGTGGCGGGTGATGCCATCCTGGCCCTGGACACCTCCGCGCCTGGCTGGGCCGATGGCCTCGCCCGCCTGGCGGCGGACGAGGAGCGCGCGCAGCGCACGATCTGCTTCCTCGCGCGAACCCGATCCGAGCTGGAGCCGATGCTGGTCGCGCTGGCCCGCGCCGGCGTCCCGCACCGAACGTCGGTTGGCGCGCTGATCCAGGCCGAGCCGGTCCGCGAGCTGATGCAGGCCGCGCGGTCGCTGTCCGCCCACAGCGTGCCGTTCGAGGTCCTGCTGGCGCTCCGTGCCGGACGAGGCTGGCGCCGCGGCGATGCCGCCGACGCTCTGGGCGACGACGAGCACGCGGCGCTCGACGCGCTGCTCGGCTGGGCGGCCGGCTTCGGCCGCCTGGATGGCTTCGTGGCCGCGCATGACGCCGCGCTGGAACGGCTCGAGGCCCTTCGCCTGCCCGACGCCCGCGTCGAGCTCGTCACCGTTCATGCCGCCAAGGGACGCGAGTGGCAGACGGTCGTGGTGCTCGGCATGGAGGAGGAGCGCTTCCCGAACCGACGCTCGTTGGTCGACGCCGTCGACCCGGCCCGCGCACTCGAGGAGGAGCGACGCCTGGCCTACGTGGCCCTGACGCGCGCGACGGGCCGGCTGGTGCTGGCCGGCGATCCGCGCCGGCCGTCGCGCTTCCTGGCGGAGATGGGCCTCCCTACAGCCCGACCTCCGGTGCCACCACGCTGAGGTGTCGGACCATGTTGGCGACGTGCTCGTCGAAGTCCAACCCGATCTCCTCCGCGCCGGCCAGCAGCATCTCGCGGGGCACGGCTCGCGCGAAGGCCTTGTCCTTCATCCGCTTGCGGACGTGGGACGGCTCGACGTCGGCCAGCCGGCGGGTCGGGCGCATGAGGGCGACCGCCACCAGGAAGCCGGCGAGCTCGTCACAGGCGTAGACGAGGTGGTCGAGACGCGTCTGTCGGGCGATGCCCAGGACGTCGTTGTGCCGGCGCACCGCGTCGATGACCTCGGCCGGGTAACCCAGGCGCGCCAGCTCATCGCCCCCCACCGCGCCGTGCGTGGAGGCATCCGGGAAGCGCTCGTAGTCCAGGTCGTGGAGCAGCCCGGCGATGCCCCAGCGCTCCACCGTATCCGGATCGAGCCCGTCGTCGACGGCGTAGCCGCGCACCCCGGCCTCGACCAGCAGGCCGTGCTTGCGGAGCGACGGGCTCTCGTTCCACTCGTGCAGCAGGGCCAGCGCGTCCGCGCGGGCGGGAGTGGCGGCCATCAGCCCGCTTGCCTCAGGTACGCCGTTGCATGGCGACCTGCAGCACGCCGCCGCCCAGG
>DASURX010000041.1:0-21528 GCA_036375355.1 Candidatus Limnocylindria bacterium | reverse complement strand
AGGAGGCGATCGGCGCGATGGGCGCCTTCTCGAGCCGGCCGGCGGCCTTCAGCGAGGCGCAGATCCACCTCCTGCGCGCACTGGCCGATCACGCCGCCACCGCCATCGTCAACCAGCGGCTGCTGGGCGAGCTGGCCACATCGGCCGACGAGCTGGCGCGGCGCGTGGAGACGCAGCGCACCCTTCACCGCATATCGGCCTCCATCACCGCCATCCGCGACAGCGACCAGGTGCTGCAGCAGGTGGTGGATGCTGCCGTCCGCCTGCTCGGGTCGGATGGAGCGCACCTCACGCTTCGCGATCCGGATGAGCCGATCCTGCGGCCGCACGTCATGGCCGGCGGCATGGACGAGGAGACGCGGAGCTGGCTGGCGACCCAGGAGTTCCCGATGGGTGGCGGGATCAACGGGCTGGCGGCGGAGCTCAACGACGTCGTCTGCACCGCCGACTACCTGACCGATCCACGCATCCCGCACACCCGCGACGACCAGGCGGTGGCGCGACGGATGGGACTGCGCGGCATGGCGGCCGCGCCGCTGCGCGGGCCCGACGGTGCCGTCTTCGGCACCCTCGCCATCTCCTACAAGCACCCGCGGGAGATCGCCGAGTTCGACACCGAGCTCCTGCAGGGCCTGGCCGACGCCGGCGCCATCGCCATCCAGAACGCGCGCCTGTACGGGGAGCTCACCGAGTCGGAGGCGCGCTATCGGTTCCTGGTCGAGAACTCGCCGGACCTGATCTGGGAGTCCGACCGACAGGGCAACTTCACCTACCTGTCGGAGACGGGCCTGTCCCTGATCGGGATGCCGCCCGAGGAGCTGATCGGCCAGCACTTCAGCGCCGTGATCGCGCCGGAGTCACTGCCGATCGTGATGGAGCACTGGCAGCGCGCCATCGAGGACCCGCTGCGCCGCCAGCAGTACCGCTTCACCGCGCTGCACAGCGACGGCTCGCACATCCCGATGGAGATCAACGCGGTCGGCACGGTCGTTGACGGCGAGTTCCAGGGCGCCCACGGATCGGTCCGCGACATCCGCGAGCGGGTCGCCCTCGAGAACCACCTGCGCTCGCAGGCCGAGGAACTGGCACGCGTGGTGGAGGTGCAGCGCACCCTGGGCGAGATCGCGCGGCGCATCGTGGAGGTCGACGACTCGGGCGAGATCCTGCAGCAGGTGGTCGACGCCTCGAAGCATCTGCTGAAGACCGATGGCGCCCACCTCACCCTGATGGACGAGAACGGCACCGACCTGATCCCGATGGTCGTGGCCGGCGACACCAACCCGGAGACGCGCGCCTGGCTGCAGCGTCAGCGCTTTCCGGTGGGCGGCGGCATCAACGGCCTGGCGGCTGCCGCCGGACAGCCGGTCTGGACCGATGACTACGCCAGCGACCCACGCATCCCGCACAACCCGGCCGACGAGTCGCCTTCCCGCCTCGAGCTCGGCGCGGTGGCGGTGGCGCCGCTGCGCGGGCCTGGTGGCGACGTGATCGGCACGCTGGCGGTCACCTACCGCAAGCCGCGTCCGGTGGACTCGCGCGACGTGGCGCTGCTGGAGGAGCTGGCCGGCCAGGGGTCCATCGCGGCGCGCAACGCCCGGCTGTACGAGCAGCTGCGCGACTCGGAGCGTCGCTACCGGACCCTGGCCG
Organism: Candidatus Limnocylindria bacterium; assembly: GCA_036375355.1. GTDB lineage: Bacteria > Chloroflexota > Limnocylindria > QHBO01 > QHBO01 > DASURX01. The sequence continues at coordinate 19,881 of DASURX010000041.1, read as the reverse complement.
AGGAGCTGTCGCGGCTGCTGGAGGCGCAGCGCTCCCTGTCGGCCATCGCGGTGCAGATCAGCTCCATCCGCGATCCCGCCGCCGTGCTGCAGCGCACCGTGGACGAGGCGCACCGCCTGCTCAACGCCGACCTGGCGCTCGTCAACCCGCTGGACAGCGGCAGCCACGAGCTGCAATGGGCGGTTGCCCACGCGCCGTCGCACCTGCCGGCCGACGACGTGGTGGTGACCGCCGGCGAGGGCGTGTCCGGGACGGCGCTGGCCGAGCGGCGCGTGGTGCGCACCGGCGACTACCTGGCCGATCCGCAGTTCGCCCACTCGCCGGACCTGGACGCCTACGTCCGCCGTCGCGGGATGGCATCGGTGATGTCCGCCCCGCTGGTGGTCGGGGACGAGTCGATCGGCGCCCTGACGGTCCAGGCGGCGCGGACCGATGCCTTCACCGAGGACGACGCGCGGCTGCTGGACGCGCTGGCCGCGCAGGCGGCCGTGGCGATCGCCAACGCGCGGCTGCTCGAGCAGGTCGGGGAGTCGGAGCGCAGCTACCGGCACCTGGTCGACCACTCCCCGGACCTGGTATGGCAGGTCGACGCCGACGGTCGCTTCACCTACCTGGGCGAGTCGCTGGAGCGGATGACCGGCTTCCGGCCCGAGCAGCTGCTCGGCGAGCACTTCCGGGCGCTCACCGCGCCCGAGAGCCTGCCCCTGGCCGAGGCCGGCTGGCGCGCCGTCCAGGAGCGCCCGGAGGAGGAGCAGCAGATCCGGATCGAGCTGCCCCTGGCCGGTGGCGGAGTGATGCCGGCCGAGGTGAACATGGTGGCCACGCTGGTCGACGGTCGCTTCGCCGGGGCGCAGGGCTCGATTCGCGACGTCCGCGAGCGCGAGCGGCTGGAGACCGACCTGCGCCGCCAGGCGGCGGCGCTGGCGGCGAACGAGGAGCGGGCCAACCTCGCCCGCGAGCTGCACGACTCGGTCACCCAGGCGCTGTTCAGCATGGGCCTCACCGCGCGCGCCATCGAGCTGCTGATGGACCGCGACCTCGAGGCGGCACGCGCCAAGGTCCGTGAGCTGCGCGACCTGCAGAAGGACGCGCTGGCCGAGATGCGGACCCTCATCTTCGAGCTCCGCCCGCAAGGCCTGGAGACCGATGGCCTGGCACAGGCGCTGCGCAACCACGGCGCCGCCGTGCAGGGCCGCACGGGGCTGGACGTGTCGGTCGAGGTGGACAGCGAGGAGCGCTTGCCGGTCGGCATCGAGGAGGCCCTGTACCGCGTGGCGCAGGAGGCGCTGCACAACGTCGTCAAGCACGCCAACGCGTCGCGGGCCAGGATCGGGCTGCACCGCACCGGCCAGGCGGTGAAGCTGGTCGTCGAGGACGACGGCATCGGCTTCGACCCCGACGCGATCGCGCGCGGCCACCTGGGCGTGGTGGGCATGCGCCAGCGCGCCGAGCGCATCGGCGCGGACCTGGTCATCAGCCCGCGGCCCGGCGGGGGGACGCGCGTCCGCCTGGTGCTGCCCCTCTCCTCGGCCCAGGGCGCCGGTGCGGAAGCCGTGGCGGGGGGCCGATCGGCCGAATGACGTAGGGCGCCATCGGCCCGAATACCGATGGCGCGGCGCATGCACGTGCCTCAGCATCGGCCCATGACCTTTGCCATCCACGGGGGCGGCGACGCCCACCCTCCGCGTGTCGCCATCGTGGACCTGGACCGTCGCGTCCAGCAGTCGGTGGCCGACGTGCTCCGCGTGGCAGGCCTCGAGGTGGTCGGCACCGCCGGCGACGTCCGCTCCGCCCTGGAGCTGATCGAGGCCACGCGCCCCGAAGTCGTGATCATCGACCCGCGCCTGCCGGAGGTGAGCGCCGGCAGCGCGCTGCTGTCGAGCATCGGCCTTGCCTGGCCGACCATGCGCGTCGTGCTCATGGGCTGGGCCGATGGCGCGGAGCCGGCCCTCGCCGACCGCCGCACCTTCGTCTCGAAATCCGCCCAGCCGGAAGAGTTCGTGGCCGCCGCCCTGGCGGCCTGCACCTGCTGAGCTGACCCCTCGCCGGAGATCGCACGGGCGTGCGATCATCGGCCCTCATGTCGACGGCCCGCCGGACCCGCCGCCTCCCCGGACGACTGGCTGCCGTCGCCGCGGTCCTCGACAACCGATCCCTGCGGCGCGTCTTCCTCGCCTTCTTCGCCTTCTCCCTCGCCGAGTGGACCACCTGGATCGCGATCCTGGTGCACGCCTATGCCCACGGCGGCGCCACCGAGACCGGCGTCGCAGCGCTGGTCCAGCTCGCCCCGTCGGCCGCGGTGGCGCCCATCGCCGCCACCATCGGGGACCACGTGCCTCGGGAGCGAGCGCTGCTGTTCGCCTACCTGGCGCAGGCCGTCACGATGCTGCTCACCGGCGTCGCGCTGGCCGTGGGCGCGCCCTCGCCGGTGATCTACGCCGCGGCGGCCACGGTGGCCACCAGCATCACCCTGACCCGCCCGGTGCAGGCCGCCATGCTGCCGTCGCTGTCGCGCACGCCGTCCGAGCTGACGGCGGCGAACGTGGCCAGCGGCTCGCTGGAGACGGCGGCCATGCTCCTCGGGCCGGTGGCGGCGGGGCTGCTCCTGGCCGCGACCGGGGAAGCGGTCGTCTTCGTCGCGAGCGCCGCGGTGGTCGTCGGCTGCGCGTTCCTGGTGGCCCGCGTGGCGCCTGTCGTCGAGAAGGCCGAGGTGGCGCAGCCGCGCACGCCGGGCATCGGGTCGCTGCTGCGGGAGGCGTTCGCCGGCTTCGCCCTCGTGACGCAGCGTGGCCGGCAGCGGCCGCTGCTGCTGCTGCTCGGGGCCGCGGCCGTGATCTGGGGCGCGCTGGACGTGCTGCTGGTGGTGCTTGCCTTCGACCTGCTGGGCCTGGGCGAGGCCGGCGTGGGCTACCTGAACGCGGCGATCGGCGCCGGCGGTCTGCTGGGCGCGGCGGTGAGCGTGATCCTCATCGGGCGTAATCGCCTCGCGCTGCCGTTCGTGGCGGGCATGCTGCTCTGGTCCCTGCCGCTGACCCTGCTCGGGGTCCTGCCGTCGCTCGCCGGCGCGCTGCTGCTCCTGGCCGCCGCCGGCATGGGTCGCCTGCTGCTCGACGTCTCCGGCCGCACGCTCCTGCAGCGCGTGGCCCCGGAGCGCCTGCTGTCCCGCGCCTTCGGCGTGCTGGAGGGGATCAACATGGGGTCGCTGGCGGTCGGGTCCATCGTCGCGCCGGCGCTCATCGCCCTGGCCGGCCCGCGCGGCGCGTTCGCGGTGGCCGGCGGCCTCCTGCTCGCCGTGACGCTGCTCTCCTGGCGTGGGCTCAGGGCCGTCGACCAGGTGGGCATCGCCCGGCCGCGCGAGCTGGCGCTGCTGCGGGCGATCCCGATCTTCGCGCCGCTCGACGCGCCGGCGCTGGAGCGGCTGGCCGCCAACCTGCTGCCAGTGCACGCGCACGACGGCAGCGTCGTGGTCCGCCAGGGCGAGCCGGGCGACCACTTCTACCTGATCGTCGACGGCCGCTTCCGGGTGCTGGTCGACGGCCGCGAGGTTCGCGAGCTCGGCCCCGGCGAGAGCTTCGGGGAGATCGCGCTGTTGCGCGACGTCCCGCGCACGGCCACGGTCGAGGCGAGCGGCGGCGGCGAGCTGCTGACCCTCGAGCGGCGCGTCTTCATCGAGGCCGTCACCGGCCACGCCTCGAGCGCGGAGACCGCCGAGAAGGTGGTGGCCGATCGCCTGGCCGCGGGCTAGACCTGCATCGCCCGGCGCAGGGCGCCGGCCTCGGGAGCCACGGGCCGCAGCGAGCCCTCCTCGCCGGCCACGATGTCCGGGTCCTTCAGCCCGTGGCCGGTGAGGATGCAGGCCACCGTGGTGGACCGATGCATCCGCCCGTCCGACGCCAGCTTCGCCACGCCGGCCACGCCCGCCGCCGACGCCGGCTCGCAGAACACGCCCTCCGTGACCGCGATCCGCCGCTGCATGTCGAGGATCTCCTCGTCGCTCACCGCCTCGATCAGCCCGCCCGATTCGTCGCGCGCCGCCACCGCGCCCGCCCACGACGCCGGGTTGCCGATCCGGATCGCCGTCGCCACCGTCTCCGGCTCGCTCACCGGCGCGCCGCGCACGATGGGCGCAGCACCATCGGCCTGGAAGCCAAGCATGCGGGGGAGCGAGTCGATGCGGCCCGCGGCCGCGCAGGCCCGGAAGCCGGCCCAGGCGGCGGTGATGTTGCCGGCGTTGCCCACCGGCAGCGCCACGGCGTCCGGCGCGCCTCCGAGGGCATCGGCGATCTCGAAGGCGACGGTCTGCTGCCCGGCGATGCGATCGGGGTTGACCGAGTTGACGACCGTCACCGAGCCGTCGCGGGCCAGCTCGCGCACCGCGGCCAGGGCCTGGTCGAAGTTGCCGTCCACGGTGATCAGCCGCGCGCCGGCGGCGAGCGCCTGGGCGAGCTTGCCCCGCGCCACGCGGCCCGCCGGCAGGACCACGAAGCAGGGCAGGCCGGCCGCCGCGGCGTAGGCAGCCGCCGAGGCCGAGGTGTTGCCGGTCGACGCGCACACGACGGCGCGCGCCCCGGCACCCAGGGCGCGGTTGACCGCCAGCACCATGCCGCGGTCCTTGAAGGAGCCGGTCGGGTTGGTGCCCTCGAACTTGAGGTAGAGGCGGTCCAGCCCCAGCTCGCCGCCCAGGCGACGCGCATGGATCAGCGGAGTGTCCCCCTCGCCCAGGGTGATGGGGAACGCCTCGCCCGGTCGCGCCAGCAGGTCCCGGTAGCGCTCGAGGAGTGGCTGCATGCCGCCTAGCTCGTCAGCGCCTCGTGGACGATGCGCGCCTGCTCGGTCTGGTGTGCGGCAGGGTACCCTTCCGCCGGCCGCGAGCGCTCGGGGCGGCTGATGTCGCCGAGCGGGATGCGGAACGGCACCAGGTGCCGGATCTTGGGCAGCACGAACTTGCGGGCGCCCATGTTGCGCGGCTCCTCCTGGACCCACGAGACGCGCTTGACAGCCGGGTATCGGGCCAGGACCTCCGCCAGCTGGTCGGACGGGAACGGATACAGCCGCTCAACGCGCACGATCGCCACGTCGGCCGCGGCGGCCCGCTCCTCGGAGGTGACGAGGTCGTAGTAGACCTTCCCGCTGCACAGGATCACGTGGCGCACGGCGGCGGCCAGCTCGGCCGATGAGCGCTCCGGGTCGTCCAGGACGGGCGCGAACCCGCCCGAGGAGAGCTCGGAGACAGCCGAAGCGGCCTGTGGCAGCCGCAGCAGGGACTTGGGCGTCATCACCACCAGCGGCCGCATGTCGGGGTGCCGCGCCTGGCGCCGCAGGAGGTGGAAGTACTGCGCCGGGGTGGTGGGGTAGACGACCCTGATGTTGCCCTCCGCTCCCAGGGCAAGGAAGCGCTCGAGGCGCGCCGAGGAATGCTCCGGGCCCGATCCTTCGTAGCCGTGCGGCAGCAGCAGGGTCAGGCGCGAGGTCTGCCGCCACTTGGCGAGGCCGGCGATGATGAACTGGTCGATGATGATCTCCGCGCCGTTCACGAAGTCGCCGTACTGCGCCTCCCACAGGACCAGCGCCTCCGGCGCGGTCACCGCGTAGCCGTACTCGAAGCCAAGCGTGGCGTATTCCGACAGCGGGCTGTTGTGCAGCTCGAAGCTGGCCGACCCGCCCTCGAGATGGTGCAGCGGCGTGTACGCCTCGCCGCTCTTGGCGTCCCACAGCGCCTGGTGCCGCTGGCTGAATGTGCCGCGCACGGTGTCCTGGCCGGTCAGCCGCACCGGCGTCCGCTCGGCCAGGAGCGAGGCGAAGGCCAGCGCCTCGGCCTGCGTCCAGTCGATGCGCGAGTCCGCCGCGCCCAGCAGCGAGCGACGCTTCTCCAGCTGCTTGGCCAGCTTGGCGTTGACGCTGAAACCCTCCGGCCAGGCGTAGAGCTGCCGGTTGAGGTCCTGCAGCCGATCCAGTGCGACGGCGGTCTCCGGCTCGCCGGGTCCCTCCTGCGGGATCGCCTCCTCGCCGCGGTCGAGCTGCGGCTCGGCGTGCTGCTTGCGCACCGCGGCCTGCCGCGCGGCGAGGTCGCGGGCCAGGGCCGATGCGGCCGACTCGGCATCGGCGGCGGAGACCACGCCATCGGCCTCCAGGCGGGCGAGGTACTGCTCGCGCACGCTCGGGTGCTTGGCGATGACGCGGTACATGACCGGGTGCGAGTAGGAGGGCTCGTCGCCCTCGTTGTGCCCGTAGCGGCGATAGCCGACCAGGTCGATCACCACGTCGCCGTGGAACTTCTCGCGGTACATCATCGCCAGCCGGGCGGCCGCCAGGCACGCCTCCGGATCGTCGGCGTTGACGTGGACGATCGGCACGTCGAAGCCCTTGGCCAGGTCGGAGGAGTAGTCGGTCGAGCGTGCCTCGGTCGGCCCGGTGGTGAAGCCGATCTGGTTGTTGGCGATGATGTGGACCGTGCCGCCGGTGGTGTAACCCGCCAGGCGCGCCAGGTTGAGCGTCTCGGCCACCACGCCCTGGGCGGCGAAGGCCGCGTCGCCGTGGATCAGCAGCGGCAGCGTGCGATCCGGATCGACCCGCACCACCGGGGCCGAGCGGTCGGTCTGCTGGGCGCGGGCGCGGCCCTCGACCACCGGGTTCACAGCCTCGAGGTGGCTAGGGTTCGGTGATACGGTGACGTGCACCTCTCCGGCCGGCGCGTGGTAGGTGCCGTCCGCCCCGAGGTGGTACTTCACGTCGTCTAGCCCGCCCTTGGGTGCCTTGCTCGCATCGGTCCCGCCCCGACCCGCCTCGAACTCGGCCAGGATGGCCTCCTGGCTGACGCCGACGATGTGGCGCAGCACGTTCAGCCGGCCTCGGTGCGCCATGCCGATCACCACGTCGCGCGTCCCGGCCTCGGCCGCGTCGCCCAGGATCCGGTCGAGCATCGGCACCATGGCGTCCAGGCCCTCGATGCTGAACCGCTTCTGCCCCAGGTAGGCGCGGTGCAGGAAGCGCTCCAGGCCCTCCACCTCCGTGAGCCGATGGAGCAGCCAGCGGCGCTCGTCGACGCTCATCGGCCCGCGGTGCGCTCCCGACTCGATGACCTGGCGCAGCCAGACGCGCTCCTCGTGCCGGGCGATGTGCTCGACCTCGTAGGCGATCGAGCCGCAGTAGGTGGCCACCAGGTTGGGGAGCGCCTCGGCCAGGGTCTCGCCCGGGACGTCGACCCGCAGCAGGTCGGTGGGGATGGCGGCCATCACGTCGGGGGTCAGCCCCAGCGGCTCCGGGTCCAGGGCCGGATCGCCGGGCGGCTCGGAGCCGAGCGGGTCGAGCCGGGCGGCCAGGTGGCCGAAGGACCGATACGCCCGCACCAGCGCCACGGCGGCCGCCAGGGCCCTGAGATCCTCGCGGGTGGCGCCCTCGACGGGCGAGAGCGGTTCGGCGACGGGCGCCGGAGGCGGCTCGCGACCCGGTGGCGGCGAGGGCATCGGTCCCGGTTCCGCGCCGAGCGCGCCGAACGTCTCCTCGTAGAAGCCATCCGCGCCCTGCAGCAGCCCGTCGATGGCGCGCAGGAAGGCGCCGGACTCGGCGCCCTGGATGATGCGGTGGTCGTAGGTCGAGCTGATGGTCATGACCCGCTGCCCGCCGACGCTGCGGATGGCCCCGGTGGCGACGATGGTGCCCTGCCCGGGCATCAGGCGCGGGACCGATGCCGTGGTGCCCAGCGTGCCCGGGTTGGTCAGCGTGATCGTCGCCCCGACGAAGTCGTCCGGCGAGAGGCGGTTGGTGCGGGCCTTCTCCACGAGCTCCTCGTAACGCGTGTGGAAGGCGGCGAAGTCGCCCTGGTCGGCGGCCTTGATGACCGGCACCACCAGGAAGCGGCCGCCGGCGCGCTCGACGTCCACCGCCAGGCCCAGGTTCACCGTGCCCGGATCGATCCGGTGCGGTTGCCCCTCGACCTCGGCGAAGGCGTGGGTCATGGACGGCTGCTCGGCCGCGGCGCGCACGATGGCCCAGCCGATGAGGTGCGTGAAGCTCACCTTGCGCGGTGCCAGCAGCGCGTTGAGCTGCTGGCGCCTGCCTTCCAGGACCGATACCTCCACGTCCCGGAAGCTTGTGGCGGTCGGCACCGCCAGCGAGGCGGTCATGTTGTGCACCAGCCGGGCGGCAGGTCCCTTGATCGGCGTGGCGCCGGCCGGCGCTCCGGTGGCGGCAGGGGCCGCTCCCTGGCCGTTGCCCGACGGCGGAGCGCTCGGCTGCACCGGCTCGAAGCCGGGCAGGCCGCCGTCGAACAGGCGACGCCACTGGCTCTCGACCGAGGTCGGATCCTGGCGGTAGCGCTCGTACTGCTCGGCGACGTAGCCGGCGTTCACGCTGTCGAGTGCGAGCTCGATGGGGGACGGCGTCTGGTCGGGGTCCATCAGGCCCTTAAGGATAGGGACCTCTGGCCGCGACGGTCAGACGCTGAGCCGGACGATCGTCATGCTGTCGCCGAATCGCGGCGGCGGGCACGGTAGGCCCGCGACTTCGCGCGGCTGCCGCACACCGCCATGCTGCACCAGGTGTGCGAGCGATTCCGCGACTCGTCGAAGAAGAGCCAGCGGCAGGTGTCGTTGCGGCAGGCCTTGACCCGGCTCCAGCTGCCTTCCGCCTTGGAGCGCGCCACCGTGGCGAGCAGATGCGCGAGGAAGGCTTCGGCGCCCGAACCGGCGGGCACCAGGTCCCAGCCCTCGGGCGTCAGGCCGATGGTCACCGGCATCGCGGCCGCGGCCCGATTCAGCGCGTCCACGCGATCGAGGTCGAGCGGCTCGCCGTTGTTGGCGCGAGCCAGCGCGCGGATCCCCTCCCGCACCGCGATGGCGCGGGCATGCGTCTCGGCATCGACGCTGCCGGCCTCGTAGCCGCGCTCGGCCAGCCAGGCCTTCAGGTCGGCCGGCGTGCGGAGCTCGTCGCGCTCCTCCTCGATGTCGTTGGTGTTGACGAAGCTCTCCAGCAGCCGCACGTCCGGCGTGGCGGGGGCCTCGTGGTTCTCGGTCATGGGCCCCAGCATACATCACCAGTCAATTGCCATTGACAGGTGACGCCCAAGCGACTAGAGTGGGCGAGTCACCAGTCAACGCTGGAGCGCTGGTGACGGGATCACGGGAGCGACGACGAATGGACATGCTGGACTATCGGTTCCACTACGCGGTCATGCAGGCGGAGGATCGGCTTCGCGAGCGGCGTATGGGCCGCGTCCACCGGCTGCCCAGGCCACGACGCGCGCGCACCCGCCGCGCCTGACGGAGCCTGTCATGAGCAGGACGACCTGGATGGGGAGCCTCGGCGCGGGACGGACGCTCCTGCTGCGATTCGAGGGGGACGACGGCTCGGTGCGGTACGAGCTCGTCCCCCTCTTCGGACCTAACCCGCCGGCTCGTCCTCCGCGCCGCGCGACAGGAGCGCGCGGCCGAGGATCAGCACGCCCAGGCCGATGACGATCACCGGCATCACCCACTCAGCCAGGTTCCAGCGGTCCCCGCTGAGGCCGATGACGCCCTCGAAGAAGATGAAGCCCACCGCGAACAGGGCGAGGCCGGTGACGATCGGCCAGAACCCCTCGCGCACCAGCTTGGTGTTGCCGAAGCGCAGGCCATGGAGCACCATCCCCAGCCCGCTGGCCGTCGGGCCGACGAGGGCCCAGGCGTAGGCCCAGCTCTCCCAGTGGTCGGTGGCGTTCTGGTAGAAGAGCACCAGGCCGACGCTGGTCACGATCGTGCCCGCGATCGTCAACCCCGGAGCGTGCGCCTGGCTCAGCCCGAAGGCGAGCAGCACCAGGCCCGGCACGATCACGTACAGCGGCCAGCCGATGTCGCCCCAGGCCAGGTCGAAGTACTGGCCCACGAAGAACGCGATCCCAACCACCACGAGGATCACGCCGAGGATGGCCGCGCCCCGGTTGGACGGATGCGCAATGCCTGCCGGCGTCTCGGGCGCCGATGGCCGTTCACTCATGGCCCGATGCTACGCTCGCCCGCAAGGGCAGCATGATGGCGGCCAGATCAGGCCTGGCTGAGCACCGACTGCAGGACCGATGTCTCCACGTTGCGACCGGTGAGGACCGCCGCCACGCGCCGCTCGCCCAGCCCGCCGAGGCGTGCTCGCAGGGCCGCGACCGGCAGGACCCCGCTGCCTTCCGCGATGAGGTGGTGGCGGTCGGCCAGCCAGCGCATGGCATCGGCGATCTGCTCCTCGTCGACGACGACCACCTCGTCCACCAGCTGACGGCACATGCGCCAGGTGATGCTGTCGCGCTCGATGTTGCCGGCCACGCCATCGGCCAGGGTGGGAGCGATGGGCATCGGTTTGGTCGAGCCGGACTCCAGGTAGGCGTACATCGGCGGCGATGCCGCGGGCTGCACGCCCACCAGGCGCAGGCCGGGCCGCAACGCCTTGGCCCACAGCCCGATGCCGGCGATCAGCCCGCCGCCGCCGATCGGCACCACCATGGCGTCGCACTCCGGCCAGTCCTCCAGGATCTCGACCCCGACCGTGCCCTGCCCGGCGACGACGTCCGGGTCGTTGTAGGGCGGCACGTAGACCGCGATGTTCTCGCCGTCACGCCGCCGCGCCTCGGCCTCGGCGTCGTCGCTGTCGCGTCCGAAGACCTCCACCACGCACAAGTCCGATTCCAGCGAGCGCAGGCGCTCCAGCTTTGCCGGGGAGATGCCCGCACCGACCAGCACGGTCAGGCGCATGCCGTGCCCGGCGGCGGCGGTCGCGACCGCGATGCCGTGGTTCCCCGAGGAGGCCGTGACCAGCGCCGCATCCGGCTGCTGCTCAGCGATCAGCGCGACCCGATTGTGAGCGCCGCGGATCTTGAACGAGCCGACCGGCTGCAGGAGCTCCAGCTTCAGCCGGACCTCGGTGGCGCCTGCCTCTTCGGCCAGCGCCGGCGAGGGCTCGAGCGGCGTTCGGAGCGCGATGCCCGCCAGCCGCCGGCGCGCGGCCAGGACGTCGGAGAGGAGCGGGTAGCGCGGCATGCCGCGAGTGTACGCGCCGGGTTGTGTGATTCCGCCGCGCGCGGCAGGCCGTCAGGCGGCGTCCGGCTCCCAGTCGTTGCGCGGCCGGCCGTGCACCAGGACGTGCAGTCGCCGGTTGATGCGCATCAGCGACCCGAGCCGATCCTCCACCCGCGCCCTCTCGACCGGGGTGGCCCAGTGGCGCAGCGTGTAGTCGATCTCGTGCTTGTGCCGCGTGGCGGTGGTGAACAGCTCCTCCACGCGGGTGCGCGTCTCGGGACCTGGCCCATCGGCCAGCGCGCTGCGGTGCAGCTCCAGGATGTCCAGGTAGTAGGAGGTGGCCAGGCGGTCGAGGTCGCGCTGCGCATCGTGCGCCCAGGGCTCCGGCGGACCACCGAACCCGAAGCGGCGCCACTCGCGAGGCTGAACGGTATGCGTCACGACGCGCACCCTACCGGTCGGGCGCTCGCTCGGCCAGCATCCGTCCGGGCTACCGGGACCGGTTACGTTTGGTGACCGATCATGCTCCGCTCGGGTCAGTGCGCGCCGTCACCGCCACCCTCTCCCGATCGGTTGATGGAGAACGAGACCTGGGGCGGGATGGTGGCCGTGATCGAGATGCCGTCGATCCGGTACGGCGATCCCTTGTCGCGCAGCGCCGCGTTGGTCCGCTCCTGCACGCTGGTCGCCTTGATCACGACGTCGGCAAGCAGGCGCGGATCGAGCCGCTCGACCAGCGACGCGAGGCCGTGACGCGCTGAATCGAGACCTCGCTGAACCACGTCGCCCGCCGCAGCCCTCGTCACGCCGCTCGGATTCTCCACTTCACCGCTGGTCGTACCGGCGTCGAGCAGCGAACGCTCGGGCTCTGTTGTCGAGTCGTCGGCGGTCCCGCCCAGCTGATCGGCCGCCGAGCGCAGGTGCTCACCGGCCGCGAGCGCCTTCTCGCGCGCCCTGTCAAGGAAGCTCATCGAATCACCCCGCGACCCATCTGCGCCAGCGTGACGCGCGCGCCGCTCCTGGCGCTGGTTCGGGCGGCGCCGTACCTGCCGGTGCCAGCATATGCCCCGGGCTCCTCGTTCGAGCGCGCTGCGGGCGGCTGGTAGAATGGCGGGCGCACCGCGCTGGGGTGTGGCCAAGCGGTAAGGCGCCTGACTCTGGATCAGGAGATCGAAGGTTCGAATCCTTCCGCCCCAGCCAGCTCACCCTCCAATCACATCTGCCGGCGACTCATTCGACCCTGGAGCTCGTCAGGTAGTGCTGGCGGTCGGTGAGCTCGATCACGGGTCCCCGAAGCCGGAGCTCCGCGGTCAGCGGCAGATCGGCAGAGGAGCGACCGATCTGCACACTGACGCGGCCGGGCTCCACGACCCGGCGGAGATCTGCCCCCACGTACGACAGCTGTTCGGTGGACACGCGGAAGATCGCGGTCCTGCGCTCCCCGGGCTCGAGCTCGACCCGTCGGAAGCCGAGCAGCTCGCGAACGGGACGGGCGACCGTTGCCTCCTCGTCACGAACGTAGAGCTGGACGACCTCGGCACCCCGCTGGGGCCCGGTGTTCGTCACGTCGACGCGGATGATTGCCGTATCGCCGGCGGTGTCGAGAATCTCGCGATCGAGGCGCAGATTGTCGAGCGAGAAGGTGGTGTACGACAGGCCGTGGCCAAATGGCCAGAGCGGGGCGACCGCGCCGTCGACGTAGTCATGCATGGGATGGGAACGACCGCCGGTGGGATGGTGCCGATATGTCACCGGGAGCTGTCCCACGTCCCGCGGTATGGAGACCGGCAGCTTGCCGGAGGGATTCGCGACGCCCGTGAGCACGTCCGCGATCGCGGTTGGGCCAGCGTCGCCGGGCACCCAGGCCAGCAGAATGGCGGCGCAGTGCTCAGCCGCCCACGGCAGCGCCAGGGGACGGCCGCTGACGACGACGAGCACCACCGGGGTTCCCGTCTCGACCGCCGCCTCGAGGAGTTCCTGCTGCCTGCCATGCAGCCCCAGCCCGATCCGGTCCCGGAACTCTCCCGTCGTCGAGTCACTGGTCAGCCCGGAACGCTCGCCAAGCACCAACACGGCGACATCGGCGCCGCGCGCGGCCTCCACTGCGGCCGTCAGCTCATCGTCCGTACCGCCGGAGATGCCCGTGCCGCGTTGGTGGACGACATCGGTCCCGGGAAGGGCGTCACGCAGGGCGTCGAGGATCGTCCGACGGCCGGATAGCTCGTCACCGACCTCGATAGCCTTGCCGTTGCCGAGCACCCCCAGCGCATCCAAGCCGCTCTGCATCGCCCGCAGGGTCTCCATGTGGACCGGATGGCTGTAGTCACCGAGCAGGTCGCGAGCGCTGTCTGCGATGGGACCGATGACAGCCACCCGCCTGAGATCCGGCGGCAGCGGCAGGATCCCGTTGTTCTCGACCAGGACGAGTGATCGCGTCGCGAGCGAGCGGGCGGCACGTGACTCCTCCAGCTGGAGCTGCTCGAGCTCGGCGGCGGCAGGCAGCTCCACGTAAGGCTGGTCCATGAGACCCAGCCGGAACTTCGTTTGAAGGATCCGGCGCACGGCCACGTCCAGCAGATCCTCTCCGATGCATCCCTCGTCCAGCCCGGCCACCAGGGGTGCGCCGTAGGCCACGGTCCGCGGGAGCTCGGCATCGACCCCCGCCGTCAGCGCCAGGCGAGCGGCCTCACGCAGATCGGTCGTCAACCCGTGCGCGGTGGAGAGCATCTCGATGCCCATGTAGTCCGACGCCACCAGGCCATCGAAGCCCCACTCGCCGCGAAGGATGTCCGTCAGCAGCTCCCTCGATGCATGGCATGGGACGCCGTCCACCTCGCAGTAGGCCGGCATCACGCTGCCGATGCCGGCGTGGCGGACGGCAGCCTCGAAGGGCAGCAGCTGCTCGTCGCGCAGCTCCCGTGGGCCGACATGCGCCGGCGCCTGATTGCGGCCACCCTCCGCCAGGCCGTGTCCGACCATGTGCTTGGCGGTCGCCAGCACGCCCTTGGCCAGGGATGGCCCCTGCAATGCCTGCGTGTACGCGCAGGAGAGCTCCGCGGCCAGGTATGGATCCTCGCCGTACGTCTCCTCGATCCGTCCCCAGCGCGCATCGCGGGCGATGTCGAGGACTGGGGCCAGGGCCTGGCGAGCACCGGTCAGCAGCATCCTGCGGCGAATGGTCGCCGCCATGGCGGTCACAAGCTCCGGGTCGAAGCTGGCGGCGGCTCCGATCGACTGCTGGAAGCTCGGCGCCCCCCAGGCGATGAGGCCATGCAGGCACTCCTCGTGGATGATGGCAGGGATTCCCAGTCGCGTTCTCTCGACGAGGCTGCGCTGAATCTTGTTGGACATCTCCGCCACCTCGGCGGGTCGCAGGTTCGTCGATCCCGCCAGGCGCGTGATCTGGCCGATGCCCTCGCCGGCCAGCGTCATGAGCCGCTCCATATCAAGGCCATCGGCTCCGACCACCTCGAACGCCCAGAACGACCCGAGCTGGGCCACCTTCTCGGCGCGGGTCATGCGCCCGAGCAGATCGGTGACCCGATCCTCGATGGGAAGGGTGGGATCGCGGTAGGGAATGGACGCGGTCGTCATTCCTTCACCGCACCGGCCGTCAGGCCGCCAACGAGCTGACGCTCGGCAACCACGTAGAACGCAAGCGCGGGCACGAGCGCCAACGTCGTGTATGCCAGGATCCGCGCCGAATCGGTGGTGTACTGGGTGCTGAAGTTGGTCAGGCCGAGTGGCAGCGTCCAGTTGTTCGGATCGGAGAGAAGCACCAGCGGCAACAGGAACTGGTTCCAGCTCGACACGATGGCAAGCGCGGCGACCACGACCAGGGCCGGCCGCGCCAGGGGCACGAGGATGCGGAAGAAGAACCCGAGCGAGCCACATCCGTCGATCCTGGCGGCGTCCTCCAGCTCGCTCGGGATGCTGCGGAAGAACGGCCGCAGGATGATGATCGTGAGCGGCAGTCCGAACGCAGCCTCGGGCAAGGCCAGCCCCAACGGATTGTCAAGCAGGCGCAGGTCCCGCAGGAGAATGATGAGCGGCAGGATCGCCACCGTCGCCGGGAAGAGCAGGCCCAGGGTGAAGAGCGTGTAGGCGAGCTCCTTGCCGGGAAACTCGCGACGCGCAATCACGAAGGCGGCCAGGGCCGCGAACAGGACCACGATGAAGGTGGACAGAACAGCGACCAGCGCGCTGTTGCGCAGCTGGACCCAGAAGCTCCCTGACAGCAGGGAGTCGGTGTAGTTGCTGACGACCCACGGATCGGGCAACCCGACCGGGTCACGGGCGAGCTGGGGGGCGTCGCGGAAGCCACCGAGCACCGCATACGCGACAGGCACGACGATAAGGGCCGCCACCGCCAGCAGGACCGCATAGCTGAGCACGGAGCCGGCGACGTGACCCAGGCGGGAGGGCCGGGTGGACCTCGCGGGCGGGCGCTGGCTCACCACCTCAGCCATAGGTCGTCGCTCCCTCCGTGTCGCGACGCAGCACCCAGCGCTGGTACGCGAGGGCCAGGACGAAGCAGACCAGGAACAGGATTACGGCGACCGCGCTGCCGTAGCCGAACTGGAAGCGCACGACGCCACGGTCGAACATGTACACGGCCATGGTGTTCGAGGCGTTGACCGGGCCACCGCGGGTCGTGACCCACACGAGGTCGAATAGCTGGAGCGACCCGATGATGGAGAGGAACACCGAGACGCGAATCGTTGGGCCGAGCAACGGCAGAGTCACGTGGCGGAGCTGCTGCCATCGGGATGCGCCGTCAATTGCCGCCGCCTCCTCCAGCTCACGCGGGATCCCCTGCAGGCCGGCCAGCAGCAGGATCATGTGGAAGCCGAAGTACTTCCAGGTGATGATGAAGAACAGCGCGATGAGCACGGTCTTGGGGTCAGCCAGCCACGGGTGGTAGGCGCTCCCCAGCCCGATGGCGGAAAGGAAGTGCTGGGCCAGGCCGTTGGGTTGAAGGAGGAGGCTCCACACGATCGCGGTGATGACCTCCGCGACGACGTATGGAGCAAAGAAGATCAGCCGCAGTATCGATCGCCCCACGAACTGCCGGTTCAGCATCAGCGCCAGGCCGAGGGCAAAGGGAATCTGGACGACCAGCGACAGGATGACGATGACGGCGTTGTGGACGATGGCGCCGAAGAAGACCGGATCAGCGAGTGCACGACTGACGTTGGCGGTCCCGACGTAGTTGTCGAGTGCCTCGAGCCCGTTCCAATCAAAGAGGCTGAACCGCGCAGCCTGCACGATGGGGAACAGGACGAACAGGCCGTAGAGCACCAGGGCGGGAGCCATGAACAGGGCGGCAACCCCCCACGTTCCCGCGTGCCAGCCAGCACGAGAACGCGACCCAACCGTGGTCGTCATGATGACCCCTGGTTTAGCGAAGGTGGGCCGGCGAGCGCCGGCCCACCTTCTGAACGCTTGGCTACTGCGAGGCGGCGGCGCTGATCGCCTCGACCACCGACTGCGGCGTGCCGGTCCCAGCGTACAGGGTGGCAACAGCGTCGTTGATCGCCGCGCCGAGCTCCGGCGTGGTCGCCTGGTCGAGGTAGAGCTGGACGAACTTCGCCTTCGCTCGGCCTTCCAGGACGAGCGTCAGCATCGGATCGGTCGTCGATGCCTCCGACCCGTTGGTGGTGGGCAGGATGCCGGAGTTGAGGGCACCCCATCGGTTAGCCGCGTCGAGGCTGACGAGGTAGTGGAGGAAGTCGACCGTCTCCGGTGGCGCGTCCTTGCCCACCGCGAAGCCGTTGCCTCCGCCGAGCCCGTCGAAGGGGTCACCGGCGCCACCGCTGACTGCCGGGAACGGGAACCATCCCAGTCCCTCGCCCATCCCACGAGAGCCACCCGAGTTGGCGTTGACTGTGCCCGGAAGCCATTGACCCATCAGCTGGATGGCGCCGTTGTACGTCGCCATGGCCGCCGCACCACTGCCGGCCCCATCCCATGGCGCCGCCAGGAACCCTTCCTGGAATGGCTGGAGGTCGATCAGCTGCTTGAAATCTTCGCCTGCCTTCACGAAGCAGGGGTCCGACCAATCGCCGCTGACGACCGCCTTGTCCATGCCTTCCTTGCCGCACTCCCGCACGGCGAGATAGGCCCAGTAGAAGGCGCCCGTCCAGGTGTCCTTGCCGGCGAGGGCGATCGGCGTGATGCCCTTGTCCTTCAGGGTGGTGACTGTCGAGAGGAACTCGTCCCACGTGCTAGGCAGCGTGGTGATGCCGGCATCCGTGAACGATTTGGTGTTGTACCAGAAGCCGACCAGGCCCAGGTCGAAGGGAACGCCATAGTTCTTGCCGTCGACCTCGTACATGCTGAGGGCGCCGGCGTTGATCGTGTCCTTCCAGGACGCGATGTCGGACGTGATGTCCTTGACGAAGTCGGCCTCGACCTGCTGCCGCAGCCCGCCGCCACCCCATGTCTGGAACAGGTCGGGGACGTTGCCCTGCTGGAGAAGGGCTGTCAGCTTCGTCTTGAAGGCCTCGTTCTCGAGGACCGTGATGTTGATCGTGACGTTCTCGTGGGACGCCATGTACTCGTCGGCCAGCGTCTGCCACATGCTCTTGCCAGGATCGTTGTTCTGGATGTGATACCAGTCGATGGTGACCGGTTGCGCCGCCTCCGATGACCCAGCGCTCGATGAGCTCGTCGCAGAAGCGCTGGGCGCCGTCGTCCCGCCGCTCTGACAGGCCGCCAAAGCCAGCATGAGGACCGCGCCGATCCCAATGATTCGCCCGCGTGTTCGCACCACTCGCCCTCCTCCCGAGCTAGTTCGGGGTCCGGTGCGGTGGCCTCGACCCTGTGGCCAACCCGACCGGGCATTGCCACTGGCCGCCATCTCGCAACTTTCGGGGTTGGCGAGCCAGGTTTTCGACTCCGCAGAGGATAGGTCAGGCCCAACACGCGCGTCAATAGCCATCTGGCACGTGCAGCTTGCTGGTGGACGATCGTCGCAACTTTCGGTAGAGTCACGCCAACATGAATACATCGAGGAGGCTCACCCCGTCCGGTGAGCCTGCGCCAACCATGGCATTCATCGCGCGGGAGGCCGGAGTATCGGTCCCGACCGTCTCGAAGGTCCTCAACGGCCGCGCCGACGTGTCGGCGGAGACGCGGCGGCGCGTGGAAACCATGATCCTGGAGCATGGCTATCGAAAGCCGCCCCGGTCGAGCACGCGTTCGCCACTGATCGAGGTGATCGTGAATGAGCTCGAGAGCGAGTGGGCGCTGGAGATCCTGCGCGGCGTGGAGCAGGTCGCGCAACGTCACGATCTGGCCGTGGTCATCTCCGAGTTGCAGGGACGACAGATGCCAGGGCAGGGCTGGGTGAAGGGCGTCATCGCCCGCCGGCCGATGGGAGTCATCGCCGTCTTCGCCGACCTCGATGCGACCATGCGGGAGCGCCTCCGCGCCCGGGAGATCCCGTTCGTGGTCGTGGACCCGATGGGCGAGCCGCTCCACGACACGCTGTCGGTGGGCGCCACGAACTGGAACGGCGGGCTTGCGGCGACCCGGCACCTCCTTGCCCTCGGGCACAGGCGCATTGGCGTCATCGGTGGCCCGCGCCGGGTGCTCTGCAGCCGCGCGCGGATCGATGGCTATCGCGCGGCAATGGACGAGGCCGGGGTCCCGGTGGACCCGGCCCTGATCAGCCACGGTGCCTTCCACGTGGCAGAGGGCATCGAACGGGGCCGAGCGCTGCTGACGGTGGAAGATCGGCCCACAGCGATCTTCGCCGGGAACGATCTCCAGGCATTGGGGGTCTACCAGGCGGCGCGCGACCTGCGGCTCCACATTCCGGATGACCTGAGCGTGGTGGGGTTCGACGACCTGCCGGTCGCCCGATGGGTGGGGCCGCCGCTGACCACCATCCGTCAGCCGCTCACGGAGATGGCCTCCACGGCGGCGGAGTCTGTGCTGGCGATGGCGCGTGGCGAGCCACCCACGCAGCTGCGGATCGAGCTGGCAACGGAGCTGGTGATTCGGGAGAGCACCATGCCGCCGCCGCACGCCTGACTCCTGACTTGGGCCGATCGGCACTTGGCGCTGCCACCGGTCCGGCCGATGCTTGCCAGAGGAGGTGCCCTCCGTGGGCAGGTGGCTGCGCATCGGCCTGGTCGTCGTCGCCGTGCTGGCGCTGGTGGTCGGCGGCTATACCGCGTACATCGGCTATGAGGGCTCCCGCCTCCTGGTGGCCAACGAGGCAGAGCGGGTGGACTGCCGGACGCCGGATGCTCGGTTCGGTTGGGCCTACGAGGCGATCAACTACGACATCGCCGACGACGGCGAGCTCGCATCGCGCAACCCGGACCTGACCGACTGCTCCTACCAGGGCGTCAAGGCGGGCGACGAGGTTGTGACCGATGACGGCATCCGCATCGCCGGCTGGTACATCCCCGCCGGCAACGGAGCCGATGCCTCGGCGCCCACCATCGTCCTGGTGCACGGCTTCATGACCAACAAGTCCGGGATCCTGCCCTACGGCGTCGGCCTGCACGACGAGTACAACCTCGTCGCCTGGGACATGCGCAACGTGGGCCGCAGCACGGGCGACGAGTCGACCGGTGGCGTGCTCGAGCAACGCGACCTGCGCGCGGTGATCGACTGGCTGGTGCGGACCAAGCACCCGACCCATATCGGCGTGCTGGGCAACTCGCTGGGTGCCGTCACCGGGCTGGCCGAGGCGCGCGACGACGCGCGCGTCGAGGCGCTGGTGCTCGACTCGATGCACACTCGCATTGGCCACCAGATCGCGGCGCGCGTTGAGCACGGCGGCTACCTGTCCTACTTCGGCACCACCTTGGCGATCGAGACGGGCATCGGCATGCGAACCGGGGTGGACGTGTCGTCGGTGGACGCCGAGCGCACCATCGCGGCGTAC
>DASURX010000040.1:0-6855 GCA_036375355.1 Candidatus Limnocylindria bacterium | reverse complement strand
GCTGCGTTGCCGCGTACCCGTCCAGCTTGGGCATGGCGACGTCCATCAGGATCAGGTCGGGCTGGGCGTCGCGCGCCATGGCCACCCCCGACTCCCCGTCGGATGCGACCAGGACCTCGAAACCCTCCTGCTTGAGGGTGAAGACCAGGACGCGCTGGATGTTCAGGTCGTCATCGACGACAAGGACCTTTGTGGCAGCCATCAAGACCCCTGCTATCGGCGCTGGCGCAAGTGCCGCGCGATTATACGGGCGAGCCCGGCACCGGCGACGCACCGGCGGCGACGGTGCCATCGGCCTGAGAGCCCGATGCCGCCGCCCCATCCAGGTGGCGTGCCAGGAAGGCGAGCACCCGGCGCTCGTAGCCTTCGCCCGCCACCGCGTGCGCCTCCGAATGCGCCGCTCCCGGCACCTCGAAGAGCTCCTTCGGCTCGCGGGCGGCCTCGTACAGCGCCCGCGACTGGCCCGGTGACACGAGGCGATCCTCCTGCGGCGCGATCAGCAGCAGGCCGCGCGGTGCGACGTGCGGCACGCAGTCGATCGGCTGTCGCAGACGGACGCGCGCGCGGAGCGATGCCGCGGCCACCACCAGCCGCGAGCCGAGCCGTGGCAGCGGGTAGCGTCCCATCCGCATCCGGTTGGCGACCGGATTCTCGACGCGGGCGTAGGCGGCATCGGCCACCACCGCGGCCACCGGCAGGTCGGGCGCGGCCATGATCGCCACCGCTCCGCCCATGCTGATCCCCATCAGCGCGGTCGGGCCCAGGCCACGACCTTGCAGGAAGCGGACGGCGGCGGCCACGTCACGCTGCTCCAGCGTGCCCAGCGTGATCGGCGCGTCGTCGCTGAAGCCGTGCCCGCGGAAGTCGAACTGCAGGACGTTGTAGCGTGGCTGGAGCCACGGCACGAACTCGGCCAGCCACGGCAGCCGGTGCCAGCTGAAGCCGTGGAGCAGCACCACCGCCGCCCGCGTCTCGCGCCCGGCGGGGATCAGCCAGCCCGAGAGCGTGACGCCGTCATCGGTGGTGAAGCGAACATCCTCGTACGCCAGGTCGATGTCTCCCGGAGACATCGGCCCACCACCCTCCAGCGCGTCGAACGGCTTGCGGTCGGGCCGGACGATCCGCCGCGAGCCCTCGACGCCCAGGAAGCCGAGGTAGCCGGCAGCGGCGGCCGCGACGATGCGGCCGAGCCACGCAGCCAGGCTGCGCTGCCCCGATCCCGTCCCGCGATGCGCCATGGGATCAGCCCGTGCCGCCGTCTCCCTGGCGCGCGGTCCGCATCGCGCCGGCGATCGGCTTGGTCAGCTCGGCGAGCTCCATGGGAATGACCCACTTTGTCGACTGGCCCTGGCCCAGCACCTTGAGCGCCTCGAGGTACTGCAGCGCCATCGTGCGCTCGTCAATCCCCTTGGCCGCGCCGAAGATGGTCTGCAGCGCGTTGGCGTAGCCCTCGGCCCGCAGGATCTGGGATTGGCGCTCGCCCTCGGCGCGAAGGATGTTGGACTGCTTGTCGCCCTCAGCCACGTTGATGGTGGCCTGGCGCGTGCCCTCAGACTCGGTGATGTTGGCGCGGCGGTTGCGCTCGGCGCTCATCTGGCGGTTCATGGCGTCCTGGATGTCGCGCGGGGGCACGATCTCGCGAATCTCGACGCTGGTGATCTTGACGCCCCAGCGATGCGTCACCTCGTCGAGCTTGGTGCGCAGGATGTTGTTGATCTCCTCGCGCTTGGCCAGCACGTCGTCCAGCGGGATGTCGCCGATGACGGCCCGCAGCGTGGTCGCAGCAAGCGCCTGCGAGGCGCCGGAGAAGCTCGTGACGGCGGTCACCGACTGCTCGGGGTCGAAGACCTTGGAGTACACCAGGAAGTCGATGCTGATCGGCGCGTTGTCCTTGGTGATGCAGGTCTGCGGCGGCAGCTCGATGAAGAACTCTCGCAGGTCGACCTTCACCGGCTGCTGGATGATCGGCACCAGCAGCACCAGCCCCGGGCCGGCGGCCCCGTTCGTCACCCGGCCCAGGGTGAAGATCACGAGGCGCTCGTACTGGCGCACGATGTGGATCGTGCTGTAGATCAGGAACAGGATGACGGCGATGGCGACGACCAGGATCGCCAGCGTCACGGGATCGTCCATGCCTCAGGCTCCCTCCGTGGGTGATGTTTCCCCGCTGCAGCATACGCCCGGTAGGGACCGATGGCGCGCGAGCCTAATGGCCCGATTCCGTGGCTGGTTGGCCGGCGTCGCTATCGCCAGGCTGGTTGGCCGGCGTCATTCTCGCCAGATGCAGATTGGCCGGCGTCGTTCTCGCCAGATGCAGGTGACAGCTGCATCAAGCGGCTCCGGGGCCTGTGCTATCGCCCTATGCGGCTCTCGACCTGCAGCGTGGCGGGAATGGGCGCCACGAGGGCGTTCGTGCGGCCCTCATCTGAATCTGGCGAGATCCGCTCCCCGGGGGCGGGAACGCGTAGCCGACATGGGCCTAATGCCCACTCCCAGGGAATTTGCCCGCCTCCATCCGCCTTTCGCGAGCGTTCGTCGCGGTAGTGCTCCTACGTGCGATTTAGGCAGCCCTGCGGCCTGATGGGCGACATTGCCGCCCAGGGCTGGGAATTACGGGGCTGACGTCCGACGGCGTCACCGCCGTCACCCTCCCGGCGCGAAGACGATCTTCAGCGCGCCGCTGCGACCTCGCGACAGAGCCGCAGCCATCGCCCGGCGCCACTCCTCCAACCGGAACCGATGCGTCACCAGCTCGCCGAGCGGCAGCTCGGGATGCGCCGCCAGCATGTCCATCGCCGCGTCCATCGTGTGCGGCCGCCCGGGAAGGGACTCCTCGACCCCGTACACGTAGGTCCCCTGGATCCGCAGCTCGCGCGTCCATGCCAGCGTCCAGTCCAGGGTCGAGACCTGGGCGGGGCCACCTACGATCACCACCCGCCCGCGCGGGGCGGCGACCCGCAGCGCGGCATCCAGCGTGCGCGCCGTCCCGACCGCGTCGTAGACCTGGTCGAAGCCGCCGACCAGGACGTCCTGCCCCACCAGCGGCCGATGGCGCCGCGCTCCCGCTCGCTCCACGGCGGCCTCCAGCGGCGAGCGCGCAACGGTCGCACCGAAGCGCTCGGCGAGGCGGCGCTGCACGGCATGCCGAGCCACGACCGTCACCGCGGCGCCGGGCGCCGCCAGGCGCAGGGCTGCGGCGACGCACAGGCCCATCGTGCCGGCACCGATCACCAGCACCCGCTCGCCGGGGCCCGGCGGCCGGGCAAGCACCCCGTGCAGCGCCACGCTGAAGGGCTCGACCATGACCGCCGCCTCGTCGGACAGGACCTCGGGCACGCGGTGCAGCTGCGAGGCGTGGGCCACCATCGCCTCGGACCAGCCTCCGGGCAGGTCGCGGCAGAAGCCGAGCATGGGTGCCGGTGCGATCAACCCTTCGGCGGTGCGCAGGCAGAGCCCGGTATGCCCGCGACGGCACCAGTCGCACGGCTCGAGGCCGCGCGGCACGCAGGAGAGCACCGGATCGAGCGCGACGCGCTCCCCGCTTGACCAGCCCTGGACGCCGGGGCCCGTCTCGGTGATGGTCGCCACAACCTCGTGGCCGAGCACCGCCGGGAAGGAGGCGAACGGCGACAGGATCGCGCTCGCCTTGCCGGTCAGCAGCGCGATATCGCTGCCGCACACGCCGGACAGGATCGGTCGCAGCCGCACCCAGTCCGGCCCGGGGAGGGCCGGCGGAAGGTATCGGTCCAGTCCCAGCCAGGGCATCCAGCCGCCGGCCAGGCGTGGCAGGCGGGGTCCGACCACGCGCAGCGTGTGGAAGCCGATGGCGGAGGGGGCGAAACGCTGGCGGATGCCGCGGACCGATGGCTCGGGCATCGGTGGGCCGTTTCAGCTCATCGGCACGCGGCGGACGATGCTCGGACCGACCCGCTCCAGGATCTCGTCCAGGCTGTCGCCGGTGATGGTCAAGCCGTGGTTCTTGAGGCCGATGACGGCATGCGCCGGATCGGGTGCCCGCCGGACGAGCTCCGCGACCTCCAGGGCCAACTCCTCGGTGCCACACGGGTAGACGACCTCGGTCGACACCGCGCCCGGCGCCCAGCCGTGGACGTGCAGGATGCCGCCGACCTCGGGATGCTCGCGGTAGATGGTGAGGTGCTCGATGGCGTCCACCGACACGCGCCGTGGCCGGACGTTCGGCGGCACGCTGAGCCGGATCACGCCGCGCTCGGCGTCGTAGCCGGTGACCATCAGGATCTCGGTGCCGACCTCGCGCAGATGGCTCTTGTCGACGCCGCTGGCACTCATCCAGAACCGGTCCCCGTCGTGACGCGCGCTGGCGTTGCCGTACGACAGGCCGCCGATCCCGAACAGCCGCTTCACGTGGCGCAGGTCGTCCGGCGAGAGGAGTTCGTCGATGGGCCACGGTGCGGGCAGCAGGTCGAGCTCAGCCATGCGCAGGCCGGCGCGGTAGATGGACTCGGTATGGTCGTCGCCATTCCAGAGCGCCTCGGGCAGGTCGGGCACGTACTCGTTCTCGATCACCAGGCGCGACTCCGCCAGCGGCACCAGGCGATCGACGACCTGCGCGAAGAACGCATCGTCATCGCCGTCGTGGGCGAACTCGTGGAATCCCTGCTCCATGGTGATGAAGCGGGCGTCGGGAACCGTCCCGTTGCGCACCATCGGGATGAACACGTTCGAGAGCGAGCGCACGAGCAGCGTGTAACCCGCCTGCAGCATGTCGTCCGGCTTCTCCGGCAGCTCCGCCAGGCCGACCACGAAGATGTCCTTCGAGCGGCGCCGGAAGCTCTGCGGGTCGTCGGACCGCACGGCGTTCAGGATGACGCGGACGTCGTCGGGGATCTCTGCGGCATCTCGCTCCCCGAGGCGCCGGATGGGATGGCCGCGCTCCGCGAGGCGCGCCACCACGCCCTCCACGAACCAGTCGACCAGCGGCGTGCCGCGCCCCACGACCGCCACCCCGCTGGGGGCGGGCCGCGCGTGCGGGTGCAGGGGCGTGACGTCGGCCAGGCCGGCGTCCAGTTTCTCCACGGCCTGGCTCATGCTTGCGTCTCCTCGTTGCTCCCGGTGTCGCCGGCTGGCTGCGATGCGCCTGGTGCGCCATCCGCTCCCGGTTCGACGATCAGCTCAAGTCCCTCCACGCCGACGACCCGCACCGGGGTCCCGGGCGCGATCTCCCTGCCGCGGCTGCGTGCCGACCACGCCTCGCCGCCGGCGAAGGCGATGCCGCGCGGCGCGATCAGGGTCTGCGCCACGCCTCCCGCCCCCACCAGCCCGAGCATCGGCACCGGCAGCGGCGGGTTGCGACGCATCGCGACCAGCGCGCGGGCGACACCGTACACGTACAGCAGGGAGAGTGCCACGACCGCCACCAGCAGCCACGGGCTGACCTCGACCCGGATGGCGTCCTGCTCGGGGTTGACGCCGGTCCACAGGGCCATGAAGCCGAGCGCGATCGAGACCACGCCCCCCACGGTCAGCAGCCCGAAGCTGGTGACGTGAAGCTCGAGCACGAACAGCAGGATGCCCAGCAACACGAGCAGCAGCCCGCCCACGTTGAGCGGCAGGCTGTTGGAGCCGATGAAGGCCAGCACCAGGGCCATGGCGCCCACCACGCCGCTGAAGAAGTTCGGGTGGAACAGCTCGCTGATGATCCCGTAGAAGCCGATCAGGAACAGGATCGACGCCACGTTCGGATCCGACAGGACGTGCAGGAACTGCTGCCCGATGTTCATGTCCACGTTTCGCACCGGCAGGTCGGCCAGCTTCGGCAACGCCTGGCCCTCGAACAGGATCGGCTTGCCGTCGACGCGCGTGCCGTCGTCGATGGCGGTGAGCAGCGCCGGCACGTCGGCCGCCAGCAGGTCGACGATCGGCGGCTGCTTGTCCACCGCCTCGCTGGCCGAGGCGCTGGCCGCATCGCGCACCGCGGACTCCGCCCATTCGACGTTCCGATCGTGGGCGCGCGCCAGCTCGGTGATGCTGGCGACCATCGAGTTGGTCACCTTGCGCGCCAGCGTGTCGGGCAGGTCCTCCCCACCGCCGCCCACCACCGATGCGGCACCGATGGTGGTGGTGGGCGCCATGGCCGCCACGTCGCCGGCGAGCGTGACGAAGGTCGCGGCGCTGGCCGCCTGCGCGCCCTCGGGGGTGACGTAGGTGATGACGGGGATGCTGCTGGCGTGGATCGCCTTCAGGATGCGGTCAAGGCTGGTCAGCTCGCCGCCCGGGGAATCGATCTCGACCAGGATCGCAGCGGCGTTCGCCTCGGTCGCGCTGCGGATCCCCTCCTCGATGTACGCGGCGTTGACCTGGTCGATCACGCCGTTGAGGCGCAGCCGGGCGACGTGATCGCCGGCCCCGAGGGCTGGAGCGACCAGGGCTGCCGTTCCCAGGAGCAGGGCGACGGCCGCGAGGGCGCGCCGCAGGTGAGCCATGGGGCGAGTATACGCATCGGCCCGATCCGGCCTGCGGCCAGGCTCCGGTGCTCAGCCTCGTTCGGGACCGATGCCCAGCAGCCCGCTCGCCACGAGCTGCGACCACGTCTCGAGAAGCTCCCAGGCCGCGCTCACGGCGTCGGGCCCGGCCATGCGGCCGGTCAGCTTCTCGTGCTCGCGCACCGCGACCGGCCGCCCATGGGTACGGACCTCGAACACGACCCCCAGGTGGACCGATCCCACCGCGTTCGAGTCGTCGTTCAGCAGGCCCACCAGGCTGAACGCGGGCTCCCAGTCGGCTTCGAGCTCCTCGGCCCACTCGCGTCGCAGCCCCGCGTCCAGCGGATCCTCGCCGTGGTCGACCGGGTTGAGATGCCCACCTACCCCGATGCTC
>DASURX010000039.1:0-3339 GCA_036375355.1 Candidatus Limnocylindria bacterium | reverse complement strand
TGCGCATTCATGCGCTCCAGGTCGGCCAGCAGCGCGTCCAGCCCGGAGGTGTCCAGGCGTTGCGGGTTCACCAGGAAGCGCCCGTCGTAGCGGAACGGCAGGCCCGAGGCGACCAGCTCGGGCATCGCCGTCGGCGCGACCAGGGCCGTGGCCAGCGCGATCGGGTTGTCCGGGTTCAGGCTGGCGAACGACAGGAAGTGGAGCGAGGTGTCGTTGAAGAAGGCGTCGGCATCGGGCCGGGTGATGGTGAAGATGCCGACCACCTCCACGGTCGCGCGCAGCGGCTGGGCCAGGGCCCGGAAGCGGGTGAGCAGGGGGTCCTGGCTGCTGGCGTCGACGGTCAGCACGTCGCCCAGCTTCACGCCCAGCTCTTCCGCGGACCGATCGCTCAGCGCCACCTCGAGGTGCGGCACGGTGTCGGGCGGCTCGCCCTGGCCGGGGAAGCCGAAGACGGCGGGCGGGAACGCCTCGCCGGTGCTCTCCGGCATGCGCCCCTCGACGAGCTGGATGGCATCGGTCAGGCCGTCCTGGTAGCGGAAGGAGAGGTAGCTGGTCGAATAGCGCGGCGCGTCCTCGATGGCGAAGCGGATGGACGTGATGACCAGGCTGCGGCCGTCGATCAGCGAGCGCAGGCTCGCGGGAAATGCCTCCAGCAGCTGGTCGGCCACGCCCTGGGCGTGGGCCACCGGGTCACGGTCGGGGAGGTCCGAGATGAGCGACAGCTGCACGTTGCGGTCGCGCGCCTGGCCCCCGGCCAGCTCGCTGCGCAGCCCACAGTCGGCGGCGGCGTTGAACAGGCGCGGTGCCGCGGCGAACAGGAAGGCGGTGGCGCCCACCAGCACGAAGATGATGGTTGCCACGCCCAGCTCGGCCCGGATGCGGCGCAGCAGGAAGGCCGACGCCCACACGGCACGCACGCTCAGTCCTCCCCCATGCGCAGCACGGAGCCGATGCCGATCCGGCGCAGCAGCGCACCCAGCAGGATGACGGTCAGCGCCAGGGCTGCCGCGCTGATGCCCAGCAGCACGCCGATGCCGCCCCACGGCACCTGGACGATGGCCGGCGGGAAGGGCGCGGCCGCGCTCTGGGTGACGGTGATGAAGGGCAGCGCCACCCAACCGATGACCAGGCCGAGCGCCGTCCCCGCCGCCAGGCTGACGACCACCACCGCGGCGTTCTCGAGCCACAGCCAGGCGGACAGCTGCCCGCTCGACAGGCCCAACGCGCGCAGCAGCGCGAACTCGGTCCGCCGCTGACGGGCCGACACGGCGGCGCTGACCGAGAGGCCGATGACCGCGAACAGGCCGGCGACCACGAAGCCGAGCGTGAGCGCGCCGATGATTCCCAGCGCCACCGGATCGGCGGTGAGCGTCGCGGTCCGCTGCTCGGCGCTGGTCACCCGGCCGTCGGCGAAGGGGCCGCCGGAGATGGCGGCCGCCACGCTGCCCGCCTGGCCGTCATCGGCGGCCACCCACCACTCGTCCGGCGTCCGCACGTCATGGGACGCGGCGAAGCGACGCAGCTCGAGCGTGGCGAGGTCGGCCACCAGCAGCGGGGCGTCCGGGTCGGCGGTGGGGAACGAGCGCAGGACGCCGGCGATGCGGAACCGCGCGTTGGAGCTGCCGACCCGCCCGTTGACCTCCTCGCCGACGCGCAGGGCGGTCGCGTCCAGGAAGGCCTGGTTGGCGACCGCAGGGATGACCAGGTCGGCCAGCGGGTCGAGGGAGGCCGGCACGTAGCTCACCACCGGGGGTCGGGCGAATGCGGGGACCCCGACCAGGATGCCGGTCTCGCCGAACGCGCCGAGCTCCAGCCGACGGCCGGTGACCTGGTTGGCGGGGGGCTGGGCGGTTGGCCCGATGTTGCGTTCCACGCTGACCGACCAGCCTCCGGACGCGTCGAGGTCCAGCGCCCGCCAGTCCTCGCCGTCGGCGCTCGAGCTGACATCAGCCCCGACCAGCTCGACATGGCCCCTGGTCGCGGTCCAGCCCTCGGGGAGGGTGACCGTGATCTCGAGGCCAAGCACGTCGACTGGCGGCGTGAAGCCGCCACCCGCCTGCTCGATGGCCGCCACGGTCCGCGGCGCGGTCGGGCGCAGCGGAACGACCACCTCGGTCCGGCCGGGGGCGTAGGCGATCGCCGGCGCCAGGAAGCGTTGCGCGACGCCCGACGCGTCACGGACCACGAGCTGCGCGCCGACCACCTTCCGATCCAGGATCTCGGCGGCGTCGACCGGCTCCTGGGTGAAGGCACCGGCGCTGCGGTCGAAGGTCAACGCAGTGAGGCCCTCCAGGACGACGTCCACGTCCAGGCGGACGCGAATGGTGCCGTCGGGCAGCGCCGGCAGCCGGGGCGCGGGCCGCTGGTCGGCAAGCGGCTGCAGGACGGCCGAGAGCGGCGCCGACGCCAGGTCCGGCCGCATGCTCCCGACGCCGGCGGCGGCCTCCGCGCCCACGCCCAGCACCTCGCCCGGAAGGCTTCCCCGCGCGAGGCGCAGCGCCTCGCGTGACAGGGGCATGGCACCGGTGACGCCGGGGACCTGGGCGAGCGCGCGCCGCATCGCCCAGCCGGGGACGTTGCCGACGGCGGTCGAGGCCTCCAGCCGTACGTCAGCTCCCACCTGGTAGGCGGCCTGGTCCGCCTGGGAGCGATGCCAGGTCGTCGAGTACGAGATGGCGAAGACGCCCATCGAGATTGCCAGCATCAGCAGCAGGGCGGAGCGCGTGTAGCGCAGCGGCCGGCGCGACACCTGCTGCGCGCCCAGCGCGCTGACGAGCCGCCGTCCGCGTCGCGTTAGCACCTCCGCGCCGGAGGCCAGCAGCGGCACCAGGCGCAGCGCCAGCACCCCACCCGCCAGCAGCCCGATGGCCGGGGCTGCGACCAGCAGCGGGTCCAGGCCCAGGCTGCCCTGCACCGATCGGGTCAGGGGCGCGCCGTACAGCCGCAGCTGCCAGAAGCCGATGACGGTCACCGCCAGCAGCGCGATGTCGATGCCCAGCCGCTGGCCGATGGTCCGCGTCTCGAACCGCGAGCGCCCGCCCTCCTCGGCGGCGAAGGTGCGCGCGGCCAGGAAGGCGGGCAGCACCAGCAGCAGGGCACAGCCCAGGGCGGCCGCTCCGGCGGCGATGTATGCGGCGTCGCTGACCACGGGCTCGATCGCCAGCGCGGACGCACGCAGCGGGCCGGCCAGGTTGAGCAGGTTCAGCGCCCCGACGGCGACCCACGGCGCCAAAAAGGCCGCCGGCACGGCGAGCACCAGCGCCTCGGTCAGGGCCATGGCGCCGACCTGCAGCGGCCCGGCGCCGCGCGATCGGAGCAGCGCCGTCCCGATGCGGCGAT
>DASURX010000038.1:0-2574 GCA_036375355.1 Candidatus Limnocylindria bacterium | reverse complement strand
TGCCTCCCGTACCGGGCTCGGCCGCGGCCGTGACCGGCGCGTCCTCGGCGGGCAGCTCGGTGCGCGGGAAGAGCGGCGTGGCGCTCCCCACGGTCCAGCCGTCGCCGGTTGCGCCCCACGCCAGCATCTCGGGGAGTGGTGGACCGCCGGCGCCACGGGCGTCGTACGGCGCCGGGAGGCCCAGCTGCCGGTGCAGCTCGGCGGCGGCCGCGGGCGTGAACGGCGCCATCAGGTGGCCCAGGATGCGGCACGCCTCGCCCATCACGGCCAGCACCTGGCCGACGCGCTCCGTCTCCCCCGCCTTGTGCAGCGCCCAGGGCGCCTGCGACTCGGCGTAGCCATTGGCGGCGCGCACGAGGCCCATCAGCGCCACGAGCGCCTCGTCCAGGTGGTGGCGTCCCATCGCGGCGTGGTATTGCTCCGCGGCTGCAACGGCGGTCGCGCGCACCTCGGCATCGGCCCCTGCCTCGGCGTCAACCCCGGCCAGCGCCGGCAGGCGCCCGCCGAGATACCGGTGCGCCATGCTGATGGTGCGGTTCAGCAGGTTGCCCAGGTCGTTGGCCAGGTCCGCGTTGTAGCGCCGCACCAGGCCTTCCAGCGTGACGTCGCCGTCGCGGTCGAACGGGATCTCGCGCAGGACCAGGTAGCGGATGCCGTCCAGCCCGAACAGCTCCACCGCCTGTGCCGGGTCGAGCACGTTGCCCCGCGTCTTGGACATCTTCTCGCCGCGCAGCAGCATGAAGCCGTGGGCGAAGACCTGGCGCGGCAGCGGCAGGCCGGCGCTCATCAGCATCGCCGGCCAGTACAGGCAGTGGAAGCGGGTGATGTTCTTGCCGATGACGTGCAGGTCGGCCGGCCAGAAGCGCTCGAAGAGCGTCGGATCATCGGGGAATCCGGCGCCGGTGAGGTAGTTGGTCAGGGCATCGAACCAGACGTAGATGCGATGCGTCGGGTCGCCCGGGAACGGAATCCCCCAGCCCACCCCGGAGCGGCTGATGCTGAAGTCGCGCAGCCCCTCCTTCAGCCAGCCCAGCACCTCGTTGCGAAAGTGCTCCGGCTCGCAGAACGACGGGTTCTCGGCGAAGAGGCGCTCCAGGCGTTCCTGGTAGCGCGAGAGGGCGAAGAAGTAGTTGCGCTCCTCCAGCCATTGCAGCTCGAGGGTCGGGTGGTCCGGACAGCGACCGTCGACGATCTGGGCATCGGTCTTGAACTCGTTGTCTCCGGGGCAGTACCAGCCGGCATAGGTGCCCTCGTAGATGTCGCCGCTGGCCTGCGCGCGCTCGACCATCTCGATCGAGGCACGCACGTGGTCGGGGTCGCTGGTGCGGATGAAGCGGTCGTAACTGATGGCGAATCGGTCGAAGGCGTCGCGCCAGGATGCGGCCCACTCGTCCACCAGCGCCTGCGGATCGGTCCCGTGCTCGGCCGCCAGCGGCTCGACCTGCGCCGAATGCTCGTCCATCCCGGTCAGGAAGCGCGTCTCCTGCCCCAGGAGGCGGTGGTAGCGGGCGATCGCATCCGCCCCGATCGCCTCGAAAAGCGAATGCAGCGGCGGCGCTGGGCTCGGGTAGAAGATCGCGGTGGTCAGGTAGTAGCGGTCGTCCATGGGTGGGCGCCGATTGTAGCGTCGGGACCGGCCCGGCCCGATCCGGCGGCTACACTCTGGGCCGTGACGCCTTCCGAGGACATGCGCCGCATCGCGGCAGATGCCGAGCAGTACAACGCGCGGCTTGTGCAGCGGGTCGACCAGACCGATGACCTGTCCTACTTCTGGGTGCGCTTCGACGAGGAGCCCGTCCACTTCGAGCCGGGCCAGTACCTCACCATCGGCGTCTACGCCGACGACAAGCTGGTGCAGCGGCCGTACTCGGTCGCCTCGTCACCCAGGGTGGCCGGGACCGATGGCTACGAGTTCTACGTGCGGCTGGTCCCGATCCAGCGCTTCACGACCCTGCTGTGGAGGCTGCCCATCGGCCACCGCATGCGGATGATCGGTCCCAAGGGCAAGTTCCTGCTCGAGCCCGACGACGAGCGCACGCACCTGTACGTCTCGACCGGAACCGGCATCGCGCCGTTCATCTCGATGCTGCGCGACACCGCGACGGCGGGAGCGCCGCGGCGCACGGTGGTGCTGCACGGCTGCTCGTACGTCGAGGAGCTCGGCTACCGCGACGAGCTCGAGGCGCACGAGCGCGACGGCACCTACCCGCTGCGCTACGTGCCGACCATCTCCCGACCGGACGACCCGCGCAACGCCGGCTGGGACGGGCGCCGGGGGCGAGTCGAGCACGTGGTCGCATCGGTCTGTCATGACCTCGGCCTGCGACCGGAGGAGACGGTGGTCTACATCTGCGGCAACCCGGAGATGATCCTCAACGTGGAGCGCGTGCTCATGGACCGGGACTTCCCGGAGTTCCACGTGAAGAAGGAGCTCTACTGGCCGAAAGGCAAGTCCCCCGCACCCGCAGCCGGCTGAGCCACACGGCCGGTGGCCGGCGCCCGTCACGTCGACGCCGGGCGACGCGTCACTGGACCGGCACCGGCCGCCGATTGCGGGCCAGACCGGCGTCCCGG
>DASURX010000037.1:0-2631 GCA_036375355.1 Candidatus Limnocylindria bacterium | reverse complement strand
TGATGGTGAAGCCGGGGGGAACGGGCAGGCCGGCGTTCGTCATCTCGGCCAGTCCCGCACCCTTGCCACCGAGGAGCTGGCGCATCGAAGCGTTGCCCTCGGAGAAGGTGTAGATCAGCTTGCCTTCCGCGGCGGCATGGGTCGCGGTGGAACGCTTTCCGGCGCGCTTGGTGGTGGTGCTGGCCATGCGGCTGTAGCGGCCTCCGAATGTCGTTTGGGGAGCCTTGATTGTACCGATGAATGCCCCGGCGGCGCCGGAGGCCGCTCGGCCGTTGACAGCGGAGCCCGCGGGAGGAGATCGTTGGACCGATGGATTGGCGCATCATCGTCGCGACCCTGGTCGGCTACACGCCGATCGCGCTGCTGTTCTTCGCGCCGGCCTGCGGGCTGCTCGCCCGGCGCCGCAACCGCGACGCGGAGACGTGGCTGCTCCTGGGCGCGGTGGCCGGCCCGATCGCGCTGGCCTGGATCGCGCTGCTGCCCGCACGGATGCGACCGAACGCAGCGGAGGCGCTGCTGGCGCGGCGTCAGCGCACGCCACCTTCGCGCATTCCGAGCGCTGCCCAGCCTTCGCGCCTGGGGCACTGCCTTCTGTGTGGACGCGCCCTGGCCGACGGCCACGCCTGCCGACCCGAGGAGGTCGAGGATCGCATCCAGCGCCGCTGGACGGTCCGCGTCGGCGGTCAGCGCATCATCGGTCCGCTCTAGCGCCGGACCAACGCCTCAGCGCTGCTTGAGGCGGCGGCGGCCGGGCTGCCGGTAGCGCACCTCGATCAACGGCCACAGGTCGTCGAGCAGCACGCGATAGTC
Organism: Candidatus Limnocylindria bacterium; assembly: GCA_036375355.1. GTDB lineage: Bacteria > Chloroflexota > Limnocylindria > QHBO01 > QHBO01 > DASURX01. The sequence goes on along the minus strand of DASURX010000037.1, from coordinate 1,821 downwards.
GCCGCCAACGCGCCGCGCGCGCAGCTTGCCGGCGCGGATCAGCCGCCGCACGTGCTCGGGATGGAAGCCGAGCACGGTCGCAGCGCCCTGCGTGGAGAGGTCCAGCGTGGCGAGCTCCACCGGCGCATCGTCGGGCAGGCCGGCAAGCGCGACCGCCATGGCCTTGGTGCGGTCGGCGGTGATCGCCACCGCCCCGGGTTCGGTCCGTCGCATGGCGGCGCCCAGTGCCGAGGCGAGGTGATCGCGCAGCACGCCGGCAGTGGTTCCCGCCCCGGTTGCGCCGGAAAGCGGGCGATGGCGGCTCACGTCACCCGCAGCCAGCCCCGCGACAGCGCGAAGGCGAAGAGGGCCGGCAGGGCGGCGAGCAGCCGGCCGAGCGGCCCGGCGTGCTGCAGGTAGAGGCGGCGCGCCTTCTCGACCACGCGCTCGCGCGCACCGCCGGAGAGCTCGCCGGCCAGGGCCCTGAACTCGGCGAAGGCGGCCGCGTCCTGGTCGGCCAGCCAGCGCGCGTCGGCGAGTGCCTCGCGGGCGGCGAGGTCATTCGGGCGCAGCCCGGCGGCCACCACCGCGGCCCGCAGCGCCCCGGCGCCGTCGCCGGCGGCGGCCAGGGAGCGGCTGAGCGCCAGCTGCGCATCCGCGTCGTCCGGGTCGAGGCGCACCGCTCGCCGGGCGGCCGCCACGGCACGGCCCGCCTCGTCGGCGTCGAGACGCTCCCCCGCCTCGGCCAGCGTCCAGTCCCGCTGGCGCGGGTCGTTGTGCGCCAGGCGGGCGTACTCGGTCGCGGCGTCGTGGTGCGCGCCCCGCGCCGAGAGCACCTCGGCCAGCAGCTCCCGGTAGCGGATCTCCTCGGGGTCGAGGCGGACCGCCGCGGACGCGGCGTGCTCCGCCTCATCCAGCCTGCCGAGTGCGAGCAGCGCCCGTGCGCGTCGCTCGTGCGCCGCGTCGTCACCGGGACGCTCGGCGAGGCGCTCGTCCGCCTCGCGCAGGATCGCCAGCGTGTCGGATTGGCCGCGGGTCACGGTTCGACCTCCACGCGCTCTTCGCCGTAGCGGCTCGTCAGCAGGTGGGTCACGCCCCAGGCGTCGTCTTCGCGGCGGCAGATGTACATGATGCGTCCGGGGATGTGCTCGACCGCACCCGTCTCACGGTCGCGTCGCGTCTCCATGAAGCGACCGAGCACGTACGCCGCGTCCGCCGTCACGTCGACGAGCTGGTACGTCGGCTCCCATGAGATGGTGTGGTAGGCAGCGGTGAGATCGACCAGGGCCATGCGGATCGCCTCGCGGCCCACGATGTCCTCGATCCCCGGCCACAGCAGCCGCGCGTCGGTGGCGAACGCATCGGCCATGCCCGAGCCGTCATCGGCGCGGAACGCGGCATCCACGCGCTCCAGCAGCGCAGTGACGCCCTGGCGATCGAGGTCGTCCATGGGCCCTAGCCGGACTCGCTCCGGGCGCGGCCCTCCCACTGGGCCGTGCCGGCGACCAGGTTGACCAGGCGCTCGGGGATCGCGCTCAGGGCCACACGCTCCTGGGTCATCGAATCGCGCTCGCGGATGGTCGCTGCCCCGTCCTCCAGCGAGTCCACGTCAACCGTCACGCAGAACGGCGTGCCGATCTCGTCCTGGCGCCGGTACAGCTTGCCGATGGATGCGGTGTCGTCGTACATCGCGGGCAGGCGCGGGCGCAGGTCGGCGGCCAGCGCGCGGGCACGCTCGACCAGCTCGGGACGGTTGCGCAGCAGCGGCAGGACCGCCACCTTCACCGGCGCCAGCGCGGGCCGCAGGTGCAGCACCGTGCGCTTCTCCTTCTCCAGCTGCTC
>DASURX010000036.1:0-15829 GCA_036375355.1 Candidatus Limnocylindria bacterium | reverse complement strand
ATGACGGCGCGGATCATCGGCCGCGTGCAGGGCGTCGGCTTTCGCTGGTGGATCCGGTCCCATGCCAACGACCTGCGCCTGACCGGCTGGGTCATGAACGACGACGACGAGCGGACGGTCAGCGTGGTGGCCGAGGGAACGGCAGAGGCGCTCGACGAGCTGGAGCGGCTGCTCTGGATCGGACCCGGCGCCGCCCAGGTGGACAGGGTGCAGGTGCGGCGCGAGCCGGCGTCCGGCGGCTTCGACGGCTTCGCGATCACGCGCCCATGAACTGGCGGGCGATCGGCTGCCTGGGGCTCGGCGCGCTGGCCTTCGTGGCGATCGGCCTGCTGGGGATGTCCATGGCCTTCAGCGGGCAGGAGGGCTGCCCCGCTTCGCTGGCCTGGCAGGACCGTACCTACCTGGCGTACGGGTCGCCCGCCGCCTCCCCGGCGCTGCCCGATGAGGCCGGCGATCCGGCCGCGATCGGCGCGACCTTCTTCGGCCTCGCCACCCGCACCGTCTACGGCCCGCCGGGCAGCTCTCCCTCGACGCGTGCCGAGGACCGGCCCGACCGGATCGTGATGGACTGCGCGGACGGCTCCTTCCAGGCGTACCGCTGGGACGCAGCCAGCCCGCTCCCCTCGGCGTCGCCGTGAGCGCTGCCCCATGAGCGATGCAGCCCGCAGGCCGATCCTGCTGCTGGCCAACCCGGCGTCCGGCGGCAAGCCCGGCGCGCCGCCCCCGCTGTCAGACGACCCGGATGCCCTCCGGCCCGATGCCTTGGCCGCCGCGCTCGTCGCCCGCGGCCTGCGCGTCTCGCTCCACGTCCTGGACGAGGACGACGATCCGGCCGAACTGGCACGGCGAGCCGTTGGTGAGGGGAGCGACGTGGTGGTGGCCGGCGGCGACGGAACGGTCGGCCCGGTGGCCGAGGCGCTGTGCAACCAGGAGGACGCGACGCTCGGCATCCTGGGGCTCGGGTCGTGGAACAACATCGCCCACGGCTTCGGCCTGCCGTCGACGCTCGACGAGGCGCTCGACGTCATCGCCGCGGGCGGCGTCGCGCGGCTGGATGCCGGCCTGGCCTGGCACGTGCCCGCCGACGAAGTCGAACGGCTGGATGCCGGGCAGGTTCCGCCGCCAGACGCCGCGCGCTTCTTCGAGGCTGCGGGGGTCGGCCTGGATGCCGAGGGCTTCGGCGCGGTCCAGCTCGGCGGGCGCCGGGGCCCCTGGTCGGCCGCGCACTCGCTGTGGCGCGCGCTGCGCCGCCGGCGGACGGGGATGGTGGTGGAGCTCGACGGGCGTCGCCACCGCGTGACCGCCCCGGCCATCACCATCTGCAACGGGCCGTACCTGGGCATGGGCTTCGCCGTGGCTCCCGACGCGGACCCCGCCGACGGCCGCCTGGACGTCGTCGTCTTCGAGCGGATGGGGACGCTGGAGGTGGTCCGCCACTTCCTGGCCGTGGCCCGGCGCCGGCGGCGACGCGAGCCCCGCGTCCGGCACCTGCGCGCGCAGCGCGTCACCGTGGCGGGGCGACGCCGGACGCTCCCGGCTCATGCCGACGGGCGCTCGATCGGCGCCACGCCGGTGCGCTTCGCTGTCGACCCGGGCGCGCTGCGGGTATTCCGCGGCGCCGGCGGCGTCGCGCCGGACCGCGGCGGCATGGGCTAGGTCGGCGGCGGTCCGAACAGCCGCTCCCAGGTCGCCAGCGCAAAGCGATCGGTCATGCCGGCCACGTAGTCGGCGACCTGCACGGTGAGCGGCGCCTCGTCCTGGCGGAAGCTTTGCGGCAGCTCGTCGGGATGGGCGAGATGGTGCTCCATGAGGTCGTGCAGCAGGCCGATGGCGCGACCCGCCTGCGCACGCTGCGCCTCGCTGAAATAGACGCGCTCGAACATGAACTCGCGCAGCTCGTGCATGACCGTGAGCGTCTCGTCGTCCATGCTCACCTGGCCCGTGCGCGCCGAGTTCTCGATGACGGCCTCGATCATCTCCCCGATCCACAGCCGTCCCGGCTGGCCGAAGCGCGCGACCACCGCTGCGGGGAAGGAATCGGCCTGGAGGACGCCGGCGCGCAGAGCGTCCAGCGCGTCGTGGGACAGGTAGGCGATGCGGTCGGCGTAGCGGATGCAGAAGGCCTCCGGCGTCGCGGGTGGCGGGTCGATCTTCCAGGAATGGGCGCGGATGCCGTCGCGCACCTCCCAGGTCAGGTTGAGGTCCTCGAGCACCTCGAAGACGCGGACGCTCTGGGCGGCGTGGTGCCAGCCGTCGGGCGGGAAGTAGGGCGACAGCGCCTCCTCGCCGGTGTGGCCGAACGGGGTGTGGCCCACGTCGTGGCCGAGCGCGATGGCCTCCGCCAGCGGCTCGTTCAGCCGCAGCGCGGCTGCCAGCCCGCGAGCGATCTGGGCGACCTGCAGCGTGTGCGTCAGGCGCGTGACGTAGTGGTCCCCGTCGGGGTTGATGAAGACCTGTGTCTTGTGCTTCAGCCGGCGGAAGGCCTTGGCGTGCACGATCCGGTCGCGATCGCGCTCGAAGGCGGTCCGATAGCGATCCGGCTCTTCGGGCCGTGCCCTGCCTCGCGTCGCCGTGGACCGGGTGGCGGCGGGGCTGAGCTCCTCTTCCTCCGCCTCCCGGGCGACGCGGTCGCGCAGGAGGAGGGCCGCCTCTACATCGGACTGCATGGACCGATGATGCCCGATGACGGCAACGCGGGCTCCGCACCGCGAGCCCGCATCGGCCCTTACGACTTCTTCTTCGTCTCCCCGGACTCGCGCCGGTCCTTGTTGACGGTGCGCGCTGCCAGCTCCTCGGCCTTGTCGGTGCTGCGGCCGCGGTCCTTGTAGGACTCCTTGATGTGCTCGTACTGGCGCTCGCGCTTCTTGCTCCATGAACGTGGCATCGCCATCACCTCCTGCCGCGAATCGGCGCTGCATGCGCTGTGCCGGGCACCGTCATGCGGAGAGGCTGCCGACCGGGTGGCGCAAGGCTTGCAACCCATCGGTCCGACCGACCATTCCATAGGAGAGACCGATGAGCACCGTCGAGAAGTCAATCGAAGTCAACGTTCCCCTTTCGACCGCGTACAACCAGTGGACCCAGTTCGAGGACTTCCCGCGCTTCATGGAGGGCGTCAAGAGCGTCCAGCAGCTGGATGACACCCACCTCCACTGGAAGGCCGAGATCGCTGGCCAGCAGAAGGACTGGGACGCCGAGATCACCGAGCAGCACCCCGACGAGCGTGTGGCCTGGCGCAGCACCAGCGGCGCCAGCAACGCGGGAGTCGTGACGTTCCATCGCATCTCGGACGACGTCACGCGGGTCACGCTCCAGATGGACGTCGACCCCGAGGGGTTCCTGGAGAACGCGGGCGACGCACTGGGCCTGCTTGACGGCCGTGTCAAGGGTGACCTGGAGCGGTTCAAGGAGTTCATCGAGGAGCGCGGCGCGCCCACCGGGGCCTGGCGAGGCAACGTTGAGAGCCCGTCGTCCCGCTGAGGACGCTGCGATGAACAGGGACGAGTCCTTCCCGGCGCCCCCAGGCCCCCGCGACCCCGCGGGCGGCATGACGGGGGCGACCGGGAACCTCAGCCCCGACGATCCCGAGGGCGAGTTCATCCCTGCCGAGCGGCGGGAGGTGGACACGCCCCAGGGCGCCGGGCAGGTCACCGCAGCCGCCCACCGGCGCCACGCGTCGCGCGCGGCAGCCGAGGCCGACGTGCCGGGCCGGCTCATCGAGCGTGGAGCCGAGACGGGGCCCAACGACCGCGACGGCGGCTACGGGTCCGAGCACGGCCTGGCCTCGCGCGATCCGGCGTACCGGGTCGAGGAGCACCTGCCGCCGCCAACGCCCTCAGCCGGAGTGTCCCAAGGGGCTGATGCCGCCGGCGGGGAGCCGCGGCTCGGCGGCGACGAGATTCACACCACCGAGGAGGAGCATTTCTAGCCCATCTCAGGTCGCCTCAGATCGACATCTGAGAGGGCGGGCCGCGGCCCAAGCATGAGAAACGGGCATGGCGTGGAGTCTGGCGCGCCGGACAGGTGCTGGGCGAATCGCGGTGCCGACGCTGCTGCTCTACGGCGAGCGCGACGTTCGTGCGACCGCCACCGTCGCGGAGGCAATGCATGCGCAGATTCCGGGGTCGCAGCTCGTCTTCATGCCCGGCGCCGGCCACATGGGCCACCTCGAGTCGCCGGACCTCTTCAACGCCGAGGTCCGCAGCTTCCTGCGAACGGTGGAAGCAGCGATGTGAGTCGGCGCGGTGCCAGCGGTCCGCGTTCCCGGGTCAGGAGGCGGCCGCCCACTGTCTCGGCCTGTCGCACTCGACGGTGAAGCACCACCTGGCGAGTGCCCGCACCAGGGCCGGGGTTGCCACGACGGCCCAGCTCGTCTGGATCCTTGGCCCCCGGCTGCCGGAGCCTGTCAGCCGTGACGGGTCGGCCGGTAGATGAGCTCCTGGGTGCGCCCGTCGAGGGTCCGGCTCTCGATCAGTTCGAGGTCGAAGTCGGCCGCACCCTCGAAGACCGGGCGCGCTCCGGTCCGACCGGAGACGACCGGAAAGATGGTCACCTGGACGCGGTCGACGAGATCCGCGGCCATGAGCGCTCGGTTCATGGACAGGCTGCCGTGCGAGCGCAGCGGCACGCCGGACTCCTCCTTGAGCCGGGCGACGACGTCGATCGCGTCGCCACGCACGACGGTCGCGTCGGGCCAATCGAGCGGTCCTTCAAGGGTCGTCGAGACGACCGTGGTCGGCAGGTCCCTCAGCGCGGAGTTGACAGGGTCAACGTCCCTCAGGAACCCGGTGCGCGGCCCGATGGACTGGATGAACATGCGAATGGTGTTCGCGCCGAGGACAAGCCGCTGCGGCTCGCGATAGAGGGCAAGGCGGCGGTCGAGGAACTCCGGTCCCTCCTTGCCCCAGTAGCCGCCCCAATCGCCTTCCGGCCCGTAGGAGCCGAAGCCGTCGAGGGTCGAGAAGACGTCGAAGGTGTAGAGAGTGGTCAAGACGGCCTCCTTGCGTCTTCGGTTTGATCCGCGTGGCGTCTGAACCAAGGCGGCTCAGGTGGTGCTGGCGAGTGGATTGCTCGTCAAGCGTTCTGCTGCTGAGCGGGTGGGCCCGACAGGACGGTGGGGACGTACTCGAGCAGCTGGAGGCCCCCGTCGAACGACCGGCTCGCGACCATCTCGAGGGCGACGTCCGGGTAGCCGTCGTAGATCCGGTCGGTACCTGTCCGTCCCGTGATCACCGGGAACACGACGACGCGAAAGCGGTCCACCAGGCCTGCCGCGAGGAGCGAGCGGCACAGGGTGAGGCTGCCAAGCGTGCGCATCGGCGTCGATACGTCCCGCTTCATGTCCCGGACGGCGGCGACCGGGTCGCTCCGGACGAGCCGGGTATTCGGCAGGGCGAGGGGCTCCCCGAGGGTCGACGAGAACACAACCTTGGAGGCATTCGCGAGTTCACGGAAGCTCGCGGCCTCGTCGCCATCCGGGTCGAGCTCGGATCCGATCTGCTCCACGAACCCCGACATCTGGCGGTAGGTCGTCGCCCCCATCAGGACCGTCGACTCCCGCAGTGGGTGCTCCGCCAGCCAGGCGAGGTACTCCGGACTTTGGAGGCCCCACCACCCCGGCCAGCCCTCGGCCGCACCGTAGCCGTCAAGCGACGTGATGAAGTCGACGGTCAGCTCCTGCATCCGTGTTGCTCCTCAGGGTCGCGCCGCGGTGGAGGGATCATGGCCCAATCGGCCAACTGGTAGTCGCAGTGGCGCGCCGCCACGCTTGATGCCATGACGGCGCGCTGGTCCGATCCACACCGACTCCCGGTTCCCCCCACCGGGTACGGCCGCGCCGTCAACGGATCCGGAGGGCAAGATTCACGCGGCCTACGCTCTATCCACGCTCGATTCTGTTGTTCTGGCGCGCCGGACAGGATTCGAACCTGCGACCTTCGGCTCCGGAGGCCGACGCTCTATCCACTGAGCTACCGGCGCGCGACCAAGCCGGGCCCGCAGTCTAGCAAAGGCAGGCGCGAACCCTCGAACCAAGGTTAGGTGCGCATCGGTACCACCGAGCGATTGTGCCGGGCCCTCCGAGCCGCCTATACCGGAGGGGCAGGGGAGGAGGCCCGCAACTGCTGCCCCACCACTCGATCCTCCCGTGCGCCAATTCCGTCCAGCGGAGGATCGCCAAGTGGTACCTGCATCACCGTTCCCATCGGGCACCCGGAGACGGGCCGCGGCCCTTCCGGCCGCCCTGCTGCTGACGTTCGCCATGGCGGGCGCCGCGGCCGCCGACAACCCCGCCACGGGCACGACCACCACCGACCAGCAGCTCAGCGTCAGCGTGTCGACCGACGCTGCAGCCGACCCGGTGTGGCTGGGCACCACCGTCCTGGCCGATGCCAACGCCACCCTGGGCGAGGGCGACACGGCCAACATCATCTACACCGTCGACGTGTCCGGCAGCATGGAGAACCCCGACTTCAACCCGCCCCAGCCATCGGTCGGCGACTGCGACGGCGACGGCAACGTGGGCACGGCGCTGGATGCGGCCTGTGTCGGCCTCATCGCGCTGAACGCCAGCCTGGGCAGCGCCAGCAATCTCGACATCGGCCTCGTCGCCTTCGGCGATGGCGCCAAGACGGCCGACATGGATCCGGCCGCGGGCGCGCAGACCTTCACCTCGCCGCCCGACGCCGATAACGACGCCGCAGGCGGCGCGGACGTCGAGCAGGTCATTCATTCGCTCAGCACCGAATTTGGCGGCAGCTCGAGCGGCGGCATCGGGCAGTTCACCTCCGACATCACCGCCGGCTTTGCCGGCTTGACGAACTACGACGCCGCGCTGACCAACATGAATGCCGCATTCGCCGGCAACCCGGCCGACGTCAACACCGGCTTCTTCCTGTCCGACGGCCTGCCCAACCTCTTCAGCACCGGGGCAGGCTCACCGCTGCAGGCGGCCATCGACGCCGGCACGGTCATCCACACCTTCGGCATCGGGGGCGGTGCGCCCAATGCCTGCAACCCCGGCGCCCCGCTGCGGACCATCGCCGACAGCACCGGCGGCACCTGCACCGCCGTCGCCGACCCGAGCACGCTGAGCACGGTCCTGCCCGCCACGCTGACGAACATCGCCAGCCTGGAGCTGACCGTGAACGGCGTCTCGGTGGCCAGCACCAGCGGCTCGGAGCCGCTGGCCATGTCACTGACCGGCGTCGACATCACCTCGGCGCTGGTGGTGGGGATGAACACCATCCAGGCCACGGCGACGGCCGAGGATGGCACCGAGGTCACCGCCGAGACCACGTTGGGGGTGGTGGACCTCGACCTGAGCCCGGCATCGGCCACCAACGAGCTGTCCACCACGGACACGCACACGGTGGTCGCCACCGTCTCCGGCGATCCGACCCAGGTGGCCGCCATCCCGGTGTCGTTCGCGGTGACCGGACAGAACGCCGGTGCCATCGGCACCTGCAGCCCGGCCTCCTGCCAGACCGATGCATCGGGCCAGGTCAGCTTCACCTACTCGGTCCCGGTGGCCCCGGCGAGCCTGGGCACGGACACGATCACGGCGGTGGCCACCATTGATGCCGGGTCGCAGACCCGCACGGCCACCAAGCAGTGGGTCGACACCACGCCGCCGGTCAGCACCTGCACCGAGGGCGTGAACCCGGCGGGGCACACGCCGCGCGCCGGCCAGCACGGCCCCGGCCAGAACGAGGATGGCTTCTACCTCCTCGGCGCGACCGATGTCGTGGATCCTGACCTCACGCTGTGGCTGGTGGACACCGGAAGCGGCACCGTCTTCGGGCCGTTCGAGTCCGGCACGAACATCAAGTACGTGCAGGCCCCGGGCGCCGCGCCAAGCCAGCGCGCCGGCAGCGGCGCGGTCGACTGGTTCATCAAGGGGACCGGCGATGCCGCGGTGTACGCGGTCGATGGCTCGGGCAACACCTCGGCCCTGGCCGCCTGCCTGGTCCCGCCGCCTCCCAAGTAGCGCAGGCGCTCAACCCCGGAGGGGCCGTCGCTGTCCGCAGCGGCGGCCCTTTCGCGTGCGTCGCGCATTCGTGGGAACGGCGATCGCCTGAAGGCCCCGCGGGTTGGCACGCCCGGTGCAATACCGGAGAGGCATCTGACGCTGAAAACCTAGGAGGAGAGCATGTACTGGGGCGGAGGGATCATTGGCTTGATCCTGCTGATCCTGCTGATCCTGCTGCTTACGGGAAACCTCTAGCCGCAGGTTCGCAGCTGAGCCGGCCGCTCGCGGCCGGATGGAAGGCGCGCTCGCCGGGCGAGCACTCTGGCAGAGCGCGGTTCAACCCGACAGGAACCATGGCATAGAAGAAGGCCCCTCCGAGGAGGGGCCTTCTCGTTGCTGCCGGATTCGCTAACCGCAAGGGCATCTTTCACGCGCGGTTTCCCGCACTACCCTAACCCAAACCTACCCATGACCTTGCGACCAGTGGTGAATCGCTGTGCGAACAGCGAACACAGGATACCCGAGCCGACCCCGCAGGGTCAACGGTCTGAGACTAAGAATCCTTCACATTTCAGAGCGCTTTGCCCCGAATTCACGCTCACTGGGCCGATGGCGCGGCCGCTCCCTCGATCCCGATCGACTCGATGACCACCGGGTCCAGCGGGACGCCGCGCTCCCCGTTGGTGGGCACCTGTCCGATCGCGTCCACCACGTCGGTGCCCTCGGTCACCTTGCCGAAGATCGTGTAGCTGCGCTGCAGGCGGCCGTCGAGGTCGGCGAGGTCGATGAAGAACTGCGAGCCGTTGGTATCGGCGGCGCCGGCATTGGCCATGGCCACCACGTAGGGGTCGTAGGCCAGGTTCTCCGCCGGCGGCTCGATCACGAACCGATAGCCCGGCCCGCCGGTCCCCAACCCGTTGAAGTCGCCACGGTTCGCTTTGGTCTGGGGGTCGCCGGCCTGGGCCACGAAGCCGGCCAGGACACGGTGGAAGGTGATGCCGTCGTAGAAGCCGCAGCGGGCCAGGGCCACGAAGTTGGCGGTGGCGATCGGCGCCGCATCGGGGTAGAGCTCGATCGTGAAGTCGCCCTTGCTGGTGCTGACCCGGGCGATGGCGGCGCCCTCCAGGATGGTGGCCGCCTCCGCCGCCGTCGGGCCGCTCGCCGGGCAGGGTGGCGGGGGCGTCGGCGACGGCCCGAACGAGCACGCGGCCAGCAGGCCGGCCAGGGCCAGGCCTGCTGCCAGGATACGGGGCGAGGTGCCGGTCCTCATCGGTCCAGGCCTCCGAGCTTGGTGTCGAACAGGCGTCGCGCGAACGAGACCGGCATGGTGCCACCGTAGAGCAACGTGTCGTGGAAGAAGCGCAGATTGAAGGCGGGTCCCATGCGCCGCTCCACGTCGGCCCGCAGCGCCTCGATCATGTGGCGCCCGTACATATAGCTGAGCTGGTAGGTGGGGCTGCTGGTGTAGCGCTTCACCTCGGCCAGCGCGGCGGGGCGCTCGAATCCGGTGCGTGCCACCAGGAAGTCGACCGCCTCCTCGAAGCCGATCTCGCCGCGGTGCAGGCGCACGTCGAGCACGATGCGCGCCGCCCGCCAGATGGCGTCGGTGTGCTGCACGTAGCGGTGGATCGGCGTGGCCGCGAAGCCGGCCTGCTTCATCATCCGCTCGCAGTAGAAGGCCCAGCCCTCGACGAACTCCGAAGCGCTCCAGCCCAGCGTCCGCACCAGGCTGGGATTGGTGATCGCGGCCGACAGCTGCAGATGGTGGCCGGGATAGGCCTCGTGCACGCTGGTATTGCTGATCGAGGCGTAGTTGTGCTCCCGCCACATCTCCGGCGAGCCCGGCGGCGTGACGATGTAGGTGCCCGCCGGATCCGGATCGAAGCGCGGCGGGTCGTAGTAGGCCGCGAACGGGATGACGTGGCGCATGAAGGCCGGCGTCTCGACCACGCGCAGCGTGTCGTCGCGCGGCAGCGTGGCCAGCTCGTGCTCGACGACGAAGGCACGCGCCTCGGCGATGGCGCGCCGGTACGCCTCCAGCGCGGAAGGGAAGTCGGCGGGGTGATCCTCCTTGACGAGGTCGGCCACCTCGGCGGGGTCAAGGGTCGGGTCGATCTCCGCGCAGACCGCGTCGCGCGCCGCCGTCTCCTCGGCCAGGATCTGCTCGCCGACCGCCAGGATCTCGTCCGCGGTCGCATCCAGCGCGCGCAGGCCGACCATCTCCTCGAACGCCTCGGGACCCAGGTGCCAGTCGGCCGTGGCGCGTGGCAGCAGCTCGGACCGCAGCCAGCGGGCGTGCTCGTGGAGCGCGCCGCGCAGCCCGTCGGACGCCTGCTCCAGGCGCGTCACCAGCGCGGCCTCGACGCGCTCCGAGCGGGCGGCGGTCAGGATCGAGTCAAGGAACGAGGGCAGCGACTCGGTGGCCTCCAGGTCGATCTCGATCCACAGCGGCACCGGACTCTCCACTCGCCCGCGGGTCTGCTCCAGGTAACGCGGCGCAGCCTCCAGGCGCGCGGCGATCGCCTCCAGGCGAGCGGGCAGCGGGGCGAAGTCGCGGGTGAAGAGCGGGAAGAGGGCGTTGCCAATGTGCTCGGCGGCGCGCGTCGAGCCCGCCCACTCGCGCTGAACGGTCAATGCGAAATCGATCAGGCGCGACTCGTGGATGACCAGGTCCCGGTCCAGCGCGCGCTCGGCCGAGAGCTCGGCGGGGTCGAAGCGCTCCATCTCGGCGATCGCGCCGCGGTGGAAGGCCAGGTCGGCCTCGACCTTCTCCCGGCTCCCGTCGGAGAGGCGCGCGTCGTGGTCGTGAATGCCCAGGTACGTCGCCTGCTCTGGTTCCAGCGCCAGGAGGTCGCGGAACCATCGGCCCATCGTCCGGTCGAAGCGCTCGTCGGCGTCGGTGGTGTCTGTCTGCATGACGTTCCTTCGCGGCTCCCTCCGCGGGCACGGGCGGAGCGTGTCGATCGTTCGGGGAGTGGGCTGCGTGACGCTGCGGCGGTGCCGGTCGGGGGCTCAGGAGGCGCTGCCCAGCGCGCGCGACAGGAAGCCTAGCACCCAGCCCGCGTAGTCGTCCGGACAGGCGTCGACCGATTCGGCGTGCCCGGCGGGCTCGCACACCTCCAGCTCGGCGTCGACACCGGCATCGGTCGCCGCCCGCTCGAGGTCCTGCGCGTCGTCGGGACCGATGCTGTCGTCGTTGCCGCCAGTGATGATGAGCAAAGGGCGATCCCCGAGGCGCTCCACGGCCTGGAGCGGGTCTGCCGCGCTCATGTCCTGGCCGGTCCGCACGAGGCCGCCCAGCAGGATCGCCCACGCCCCGGGCAGGGAGAGCGGATAGCCGGACCGCTCGAGGCGAGCCTGGAGCGCGTTGGCCAGCGTGGCATGCGTGGAGTCGAGCACGACGGCGCTCACCCGCGGATCGGCGCGAGCCTCCTGCAGCGCCACGGCGCCGCCCATCGACTGCCCAAGGACAGCGATCGCGGCCGGATGCTTCGTTGCGTCCAGCCAGTCGATCACGGCGCGCAGGTCGCGCTGCTCGGTCACGCCCACGGTGGTCGCCGCGTCGCCGCTCTGGCCGTGGTTGCGGAAGTCGAACAGGACCAGGTTGTACGCCTCATGCAGCACGTCGGCGATGGCGAGCATGCCGCTCTTGTTCGCGCCATGGCCGTGGGCCAGCACCACGGTGGCGCCCGTCGGCCCGGCGCCGCTGCTGGCCGGGACGTACCAGCCGGCGAGCTTCACGCCGTCCGAGGCCTGGAGGGCGTCGCCGGCCGGGGCACCGCGCTGCGGGCAGGCGGTGGGATCCGGCAGGTCAGCAAGGGCGCTGTCGCCGGCCGCGTCGTAGTTGATGGCCTCGTAGCTCCAGCCGTAGGCGATCGCCGGCGTCCGGCAGTCGCGCGACGGGGACTCGGGCTCGGTGACCTGCGCCGAACCGGCAAAGCCGACATAGCCCAGGTAGGCCACCACGACCACCAGCAGCACCGCAATCAGGAACGACGCCCAGCGCAGGATCGTGGATCGTCGTGTCGCGCCGGCTTCCGCGGGCAGCTCGTACGGCACGGCCCGAGTATACGGTCGCGCTTGCGGCGGGCGTCCCGTACAATCGGGCACCGCCCATTCCCGCAGCTCCCCGGAGGCCTGTGCAGCGTGGTCCTGAAGAAGGCCAGCCGATCCCTGTCGCGTGAGCGCGCACGCCCCGTGACGTCGGTCACCGCCACGTCCACCCGGCGCCCGCGCGCGCATGCCCTGGCGCCCGAGCACATCGGCGAGGCCGGCAGCGTCGCGATCCTGGCGCTCGCGGTGCTCGGCCTGGCGCTGGTCATCGCGGCGCTGGGCGTGATCGTGTCGGGCATCACCCTCGGCGGCCAGTACGGCGCCAACCCGCCACCGAACGCCGGCAGCCTCGGGCTGGGCCAGGTGATCGGCGGCATCGGTCTGCTGGTCCTTGGGATATGCCTGGTCGGTGCCGCCCTGGCGGTCCTTGCCGACGTGCGCCGCAGCCGCATCGTGGCCGCCTCGGTCGCCGCGCTGGCCGCGATCCTGTCCGCCATCGGTGCCGTCCTGGTCACCGCGCAACGCGGCGCTACGCCGGTGCTGCCGGTTGCGCTGACACTGGCCACGCTCATCTTCGGCGCCTCCGCCGTCATCCTCGGACGGCCCCGCCGCTAGGGGGCGGCTCGGTTGGCGCCCCGGCGCATGCGTCCGGCCTTGCTGCTCGGCCTGGTCGGGCTCGCGCTCGTCGGCTTCGGTGCGGTCAGCGCAGCCGTGGGCCTGTGGTTCTCCGCCTGGCTGCTCGCGCAGCTGCCGCCCGTCGCCATCGACGCGTCCGCGGTCGGCGGGGCGGCCTTCGCGCTGGGCGTCTCCGCCGCGATGCTGGGCGCCGTGCACATCCTGATGGCGCTGCTCCTGGCACGCGCCGGCAATCGCGTCGCGGTCGCCGGGGTGGTCCTCACCGCGTCCATGGCGGTGCTCGCCGTCGCGTGGGCATCGGCGGCGCTGGTCAGCGCGGCCTCGGGCAGCGCGCCGGTTGCCCAGATGCTGCCGGCCGGCATCGGCCTGCTCGTCCTGGCAGCGGCCTACGCCTGGGCCACCGCCGACCTGGTGACGCTGCGCCGCCGGAGCTGACGCGCGGGCTGCCGCCGGCATCGGTCCGGGGGCCTGATCTGAAGGCTGCCAGGGCCTTTGCTATACTCCGCCACCGGCGCTCCCGCGGGCCCGTGGTGTAGCGGCCCAACATGCCAGCCTGTCACGCTGGAGATCGCCGGTTCGAATCCGGTCGGGCCCGCCACTCGCTCTCTGGCACGGTACGTGCGACCTCGTGGCGCCCCTATGACCGCCGTCGACGACGCTGCCACCACCTCGCGAACCGATGCGCGGCGCCGCGCCGGTGACGCACCCGGGAAGGCCACCCGGACCGATGACGTGGCCGCGCCATCGGTCCAGCGGCAGGCAGCCGCCCGACCGACCGCCTGGGCCACCTTCATCGGCAACGCCACCCTGCTGATCCGGTACGGCGAGCTGACGATCCTGACCGACCCCAACTTCGTGCACCACGGCGCCGACGTGGCGATGGGCTACGGGCTCACCGCCACCCGTGTCACCGATCCGGCCCTGGACGCGGAGGAGGTGCCTCAGCCCGACGTCGTCGTGCTGTCGCACCACCACGGCGATCACTTCGACGCCGTCGCCGAGGACTGGCTGGGACGCGGCGTGCCGATCATCACCACCCCGGCCGCCACTCGGCAGCTGGAGGAAGCCGGATTCGGCGATGTGCGGCCGCTGGCCAGCTGGGAGTCGGCCCAGGTCTCCCATGGCGAGGACCACCTGCGCGTGACGGCCCTCCCGGCCCAGCACGGCACCGGCGTGATGGCCGCCGCCATGCCGGATACCATGGGCAGCCTGCTCGAGCTCTGGCGTGGACCGATGGAGCGGCCGGACGACGTCGCGCCGCTGCGGATCTACATCTCCGGCGACACCATCCTGCACGACGGCCTGGACGAGATCCCGGCTCGTTTCCCGCAGATCGACGTGGCGTTCCTGCATCTGGGCGGTAACCGCGTGCTCGGCTCGCTGGTCAGCATGGACGCGGTCCAGGGCGTGGAGCTCATCGAGCGGCTGCGCCCGCGCGTGGCGGTGCCGGTCCACTACAACGACTACGGCACCGCGCAGTCGACCCTGGCCGAGTTCGTGGCGGCGGCCAACGAGGCCGGCCTGCAGGATCGGGTCGTCTACCTGCGCCACGGCGAGAGCCTTCCCCTGGCCCGATAGCCCTCTGCCGGCGCCGGCCCTCAGTCCGGAGCCGGGTTGGACTTCCCGCCCGCTGCCTTCTGCATCGCCTGCTGTGTCGCCGCCTGGCTGGCATGCTCGTCCGACTCGCGTCGCTCACGCTCCTCGCGGTTGCGGTGGGCCTGGACGATGGTGCGGCAGGCCTCGTCCGCGTCGTCAGTGACGGTCAGCAGGTCGAGGTCCTGTGGCGCGATCTTCTCCTCGTACAGCGGCTTGTCGCGGATCCACTGCAGCAGCCCGTTCCAGTAGTCGGTCCCGAACAGGACCACCGGGAAGTGCTCCACCTTGCCGGTCTGGATCAGGGTCAGCGACTCGAACAGCTCGTCCAGGGTCCCGAAGCCGCCCGGGAAGATCACGAAGCCCTCGGCGTACTTCACGAACATCACCTTGCGCACGAAGAAGTAGCGGAACTCCATGCCCAGGTCGACATATTCGTTCAGCCCCTGCTCGAAGGGCAGCTCGATGTTGCAGCCGATGGACAGCGCGCCAGAGTCGCGCGCTCCGCGGTTGGCGGCCTCCATGATCCCCGGCCCGCCCCCGGTGATGATGGTGAAGCCGGCTTGTCCCAGGGCCGCCGCAGTGCGCCGCGCGGCGCCGTAGTAGCGGTTGCGGCGCCCCACGCGGGCCGAGCCGAAGATGCTGACCGCCGGGCCGACGCCGGCCAGCGCGTCGAAGCCCTCGACGAACTCGCCCATGATCCGCAGCGTCCGCCACGTGTCCGTCTCGCGGAACTCGGGACCCGGACGCGTGCGCAGCAGCTCCTGGTCCTCGGTGCGCCGGCCGCGCTGCGCCCCGCCACGGACCACGACTGCTCCGCGACGCCGCTCGGGCTCCTTCTTCTTGCGTGGCATCTGGCCAATGTCCTCCAGCCGCGACGAATGTGACCGATGGCCCGCTCGACACACGCGCCGCTCGATGGTAGGGTGCCGAAGTTCCCGCCACTCACGCCGTGGTCCCGAGCGGTGCCCCGCTCGTGCGGCGCATCGCGCGGCTCGGCCGCCGGTGGCGGGGCAGTGTAGCCCGCACCTTCACGAGGATTCTATTGCCGGACCTGCTGCGGCGCGTCGCCGTGCTGACGGTCATCAGCGCCATCGGGGTCGTCTTGCTGACCCCCCTGGCCGCCCGGTCGGCGCTCCCGCCGAGCCCGGAGACGGCCGGGCTGCTGGCGGCCGCCGATCGCGCAGCGAGCACCCTGGATCGCGGCTCCCTGAGCAGCCGCCAGCTGGGCTCCATGATCCTGGACATGTCGCAGGTGGTCTCGCCTGAATCGCTCGACGCGCCGCAGGCGCTTCCCACGCCGGCATCGGCCCCGATGCAGGCGACCCTCTATCGCCAGCCCACGCCCAAGCCCGCGGTGGCCGTCGTGGCGCCTCCGCCGGTGAGCGGCGACACGATCACCGGCAAGGCCACGTGGTACTGCTGCAGCGCCGGCTGGCGCGGGCAGGCTGTGGTGGCGCTGCCCGGCGCGCTGGGCGGCCACTACGATGCGCCGCCGGCCGCCCGGTTCGTGACCGTCTGCGCGGACCGCTGCGCGCAGCTGCCGGTGGTGGACTACTGCGGCTGCTACTGGGGCAC
>DASURX010000035.1:0-10499 GCA_036375355.1 Candidatus Limnocylindria bacterium | reverse complement strand
TGGGCGACGCTTGCGACTTCCGGATGGCGCAGCACTTCGCGCAACGTGCCGCAGTCGCCGCCGCCGGCCCGGGCGTGGATGACGGTGACCCCGCCGATCCGGCGGATGGTGCCGGCGCCGATGGGCGGATCGGTGTCGAAGACGACGATCAGCTCCAGCGAATGCGGGAAGAGCCGAGCCAGCGAGCCGGCGAGGGGCTCTTCGAGGACCGGTTCCGCGGGGTTGTCACGCTGGTTCGAGCCATCGATTACCAGGCGACGGCACCCGAACAGGGGATCGCGCTGCCTACGTCCCACTGGGCTGCTCCTGCGCGTCGTCGCGGACTTCGAGCGAGCGCACGAGCTCCAGGGCCTCGTCACCGGTCATCAGCTGGCCTGCCCGCCATGCCGCCTCGGCACGCTCATCGCCGATCGCGCGGCGGGCCACCTCCAGCCCATCCTCCGGCTCGAAGGGCGCCCGGAAGAGGATTCCGGTTTCCCCGATGAGGCGCGCGACGAATCCGGCCAGGCGTGCCCCTGCCTCCGGGTGACCGGCCTGGGCGAAAACCGACGCGAGCGCGCGGATCGCCATGGCGAAGGTGATCTCGTCGCCGATGGCGTGGAAGATCCCCGCCACCTCCGTACCCTGCCGGATGGCGTCGGTATGTTCTCCGCGCGCATGGGCGAGCCGCGCCAGCAGGCTGCCCGCCGACGCCTTGAGGAAGAGGTCGCCCGATCCCTCCACCAGGCGCCGGGCGTTGCTGGCGCACGCCATTGCCTGGTCCATCTCGCCGCGCGCCATGTACCAGCCGGCGGTCGCGAAGTCGGCGTGGGCCACGTACATTGGATCGTTGAGCTCGGCGGCGAAGGTCCGGAGCCGTTCGCGGGCCTCCGCCACGCTTGGATCGCGCGCCTCGCCCTCGCCGTAGACCGATTCGAGGTAGATCCGGTTGACCCATCCCTCGGCCTGGAGGCGGCGATCGCCGAGCGCCTCGGCACCGGCGAGGCCGGCTCGATACCAGACGCCGGCACGTTCCGAGTCGCGATGCCAGTAGGCGAGCGATCCGGCCGCGTACAGCGCCGCGACCTTCGTGGCGGAGATCGGGCCGTCCGGCGCGATGTTCAGCAGTCGCTCGGCCCAATCCAGGCCCTCGGTGAGGAGCCCGCGCGCCTGCCAGAACCGCCACAGGGCGGAGAGCAGCCGGTATCCGACGTCCGCGTCGCCCGTGCGTACAGCCCACGCCATGGCGGCCCGCAGGTTGTCGATCTCCCGGGTCAGCTGCACGCGCCACACGCCCGGCCGTCTCAGCTCCGGGGCCGCGCGCTCGGCCAGCTCCGTCATGAACGAGGCGTGACGGGCCGCGGTGGTGCCCTCGGGGTCGCGCTCGGCCAGCGCTTCCAGCGCGAAGTCCCGGATCGTGCCGAGCATCTCGAACCGGCTACCCAGGTCGGTCCGCAGGCGGTGCAGCAGGCTCTTGTCGACCAGCGACCCGACGAGGTCGAGCGTCTCGGCGCCGAGATCGGCGCCCGGGTTGGCCACGGCATCGGCCGCGTCCATGGTGAAGCCTCCCGCGAACACGGCCAGCCGCGCGAACAGGGTGCGCTCGGGTTCGCCCAAAAGCCGATAGCTCCACCCGATGGCCTCGCGCAGCGTCCGCTGCCGCTCGGGCATGAGTGTCGTGCTGGTGGAGAGTCCGCCGGAACCGGCGGACAGTCGCGCGAGGATCTCGGCCGGCTCCAGCAGCTTGACGCGCGCCGCCGCCAGCTCGATGGCAAGCGGCAGGCCGTCGACGCGCCGGACGAGGTCCTGGACGGCATTGCGGTTCTCGTCGGTCAGCTCGAAGGTCGGCTCGACCGCCTGCGCCCGGTCGACGAAGAGCCGGATCGCCTCGCTCTCCTGCGCCGCCTGGGCCGATGCGTCGCTGCCAGGCAGGCCGAGCGGAGGGACGGGGACCTGCTGCTCGCCCGCCACGTGCAGCGGCTCGCGGCTCGTGGCCACCATGCTGAGGCGAGAGGTCGCCCGCAGCAGCTCGTCGACCGTTCCGGCAACGGCCGGCAACAGCTGCTCGACGTTGTCGAGCAGGAGCAGCGCGTTCCGATCCGCCAGGTAGTGGGTGAGCGATTCGAGCGGCGGACGGGCGGGATCCTCCGCCGCGCCGAGCACGCGATGGATGGTGGCAACCACGAACTCGGGATCGCGCAGCGAGCCGAGCTCGACCAGCCAGGCTCCGTCGGCGTAGTCGGCCGCGATCGCGCGCGCTGCCTCGATCGCCAGGCTGGTCTTGCCGGTTCCGCCCGGCCCGGTCAGCGTCACCAGCCGGCTGCCACGAATCGTTTCCGTGAGCGCCTCGAGCTCACGCGCTCTGCCGATGAAGGCGGCGCGCCGCTCGGGCAGGTGGCCGCGGCGTGCAGGACGCGCGATGGGGGTGGGTGAGCCATCGGCCAGGCCCGGGCCGACCAGGACGTGGACGCGAACCGGCCGGTCGAAGTCCTTCAGCTCGTACTCGCCGGCGTCACGCACGGCGAAGCCTTCCGGGAGCCGATCGCCCACGACCACCACCGCGGCGTCGGAGAGGAGCACCTGCCCGCCGCGACCCACCGCGGCGAGGCGTGCGGCGCGATGCACCTCTACCCCGACGTAGCCGTTACCGTCCAGCGCCACCTCGCCCACGTGCACGCCCATCCGGACGCGGATGCGACCGTTCTCCGGCCACGGCTCGCTCGCCAGTTCTCGTTGCGCGTCAACCGCGGCGTTGACCGCCGCTCGAGCGCTGGCAAAGGTCACGAAGAACGAGTCGCCCTCGGTCCCGACCTCGTAGCCGTCATGGGCCGCGATGGCCGAGCGAAGGATGGACCGATGCCGTGCCAGCAACGTCTCGTACTGATCGGGCAGCTGCTGCACGAGGCGCGTGGAGCCCTCGATGTCGGTGAAGAGCATCGCCACGGTGCCGCTTGGCGGAGTCGCAGCGGGACCTGCCATCCGCGCAGTATCGCGCCGCGGGGATGGGTGGCGCTATCGGCCCTGGGGCGAGCCCTGGTCGCGTAGCGAGGTCGCGATGGCGCCGAGGAGGATGCCGACGCCCGCGCCCGTGCCGGCGGACAGCACGGCCACCGCCGGATCGGTCAGGTACAGGCCCAGGGCGTAACCGAGGGCAACGCCCAGCACCAGGAAGATGCCGACCAGGTTGGCGTTGCGTGGCATGGCGCCAGTGCAGCATCGGCCGCGGGTGGCGTCGAGGGCCACCTCGCCCGGGTCGTCAGGGTCGTTCGGACGAATCCCTGTCGCCGAGCAATAAGTCGCGCTGGGGACGCAGCAGCCAGCGGCGGCCGCGTATCGTGCGCGGCCCCCGCATCGGTCGATGGCTCGCTATGGCTCGGGGAAGTCGAAGGTCTGGATGATGGGCATGGCCCCCTCGATGAACGCCGGCAGCTGCGCTTCATCCGCGGAGTCGATCATGACCGCCACCACCGCGTCACCGCCGATGTCGACCAGGACCACCCCGTAGCTCGTCTCGGGCTTCAGCGCCCAGTGCCATGAGTCCTGGTGGTAGAACACCGGCACTGCCACGAAGTCCGTGTTCGCGTCCTCGGGGCAGGTTCCCGTCCAGTCGGCACGTGCGGTGATGGTCATGGACTTGGCGGGGCGGCCGTTGATGGTCAGGTCCTGCACCTCGCTCGTGTCCAACCCGGGATGGGAGGTCAGCCACGCCGCGAGGTCATCGATGGTGAAGCCGACGCCCGGCTCATACGACTCGGTGCAGTCCGTCCTGGCCGGCCCGGGCCCCACGAGCACTTCGATCAGGGAGCGCGTGCCGGGACAGTCGAAGCAATCCCTGCCGGCCCAGGCATCCCATTCGGCCTGGGTCGTCAGCCCGTAGTTCAGGCCGTCGTCCAGGAAGTTGGCCCATCCCTCCGGGACCGTGTAGGTGATGGCCCCGTAGCGCGAGGAGTACTGGCTGGGCGTGGACCGCGGGTCGACGATCGCCGAGGAGTAACTGCCTGCCTCGAGCGCCCCCAGGCAGTAGCCCTCGGCCGGCTTGCAGACCGATCGTTCCCAGACACCGGCGAGGGCCTGGGCGCGGGCGGGGCAGTCATCGGTCTCCGCAGTCAATGTCAGGAAGTTGCCGCCGGGCGTGAGCTCGTATGTGTAGGTGCCGGCATTTCCGAGCCGGCACCCACCGCGTCCGTTGGTCGACTCCAACTGCAGTCGGTTGTCGCCGACCAGCGCCGCGCGCGAGCCGTAGATCATGACTCGATTCCCATCTGGCTCGTACTCCAGGCTGCCCGCCCTCACGTGGAGGGCAGCCACCGTCCCATTCCACGGGGCGGGTGCGCTGGTGCCGGGTCCGAGGAAGATGTGGGTCAGCTCGGTGGGGAGTCCTCCGCCGCCGGCATCGGCCGTGGGCGAGGGCGACTTGTCATTGGGCGGTCCGACCTGCGTGCGGTACAGGCCGAACCCGATGAGCGCGGCGAGCGCAACGACGACCGCCGCGGCCAGGGCGAGCACCGGCATGGAGAATCGGTTGACGCGAGGGCTTGCCTCGACCTCGGCGATGGTCGTGTCCATCAGGTCATGGGGCGGGTTCATCCGGGCTACCTCCTCGAAGTAGCGGCGGACCGGATCGGGAAGCTCGTTGCGGAGCGACGCGCGATTCATGTCCGGTCCTCCGCGAAGTGGTGCCGCAGGACGCGAAGCCCAGCGTGCAGCCGCGACTTCACCGTTCCCTCGCGGAGGCCCAGCGTCTCGGCGACCTGGCGCAGCGTGAGATCGGCGAGGTAGTGCAGCACGACGACGGCACGATCCTCGGGACGGAGCTCGGCCAGGGCGTCTTCGACCGCCCAATGACCGTGGAGATGCTTCATCGGTTCCTCGAAGTGACCGATGCCATGCCCGGCCATCGGCTCATATGCGACCTCCGGACGGCGACGACGCGTGCGCAGCACGTTGCGCGCGCGGTTCATCAGGATGCTGCGCAGCCATGCGTCGAGCCGGTCAGCCCGACGCACCTTGTGCAGCTCCCGCCACGCGGTGACCAGCGTCTCCTGCGTCACGTCGCGCGCCTCCTCGGGCCCGACCATGGCGGCCGCGAGCCGATAGAGCGGGGTCAGGTGCGGCTCGACCAGCTGCTCGAATGCAGCCACGTCGCCCCGCACCGCCCGCTCGATGAGTGGTTGCACCCACTCATGCCCTCCGTTGGCTGGGACGCGGTCAAGGCCGGCCACGTGCAGCGACGTTACACGCGACTGCAACTCGGGTGGCTCTTCCATCGGGCGTCCCATTGGCCATCTGACACCGATGGCTCCCAAATCGTTCGCCGCCCGCCGCATGCAGGCGGGATCGTGCCTTGACCGGGGTATATGCATCCGCCACGTCGGTGACTAGACTCCACCGTCATTGCGGGGGCGCAGGAGGATCCGATGCTCGCGAACCGGGGAACGCTGACGTGGCTCAGCTGGGCGCTGGTGGTCCTTGTCGTGGTCTCGGCGATCGTCTCGTTGCTGTTCGCCTCGGGCGTCCTCCTCACGCCGTTCGACATCTCGGACTTCGTCGACCGTCTGGTCGCGATCCGCACCGACCAGGAGCGGCTGTTCCCGGTGATCATGCTCGGCGCGCTGGCGACGCTGGGCGCATACCTCGTTACGGCCATGATCGGAGTGGTGCTTCGCACCTGGTCGCGGCCCGGCACGGCGCGCGATGCGATGACCGTGCTGTTCGTGTTCGCGGGCGTGATCGGGATCGGGTCGCAGTTGATGCACATCGGCATCCATGACGCCGCGCGTCCGGTCTACTGCGACTGCGGCTATCGGGCTGAGGAGGTCGTTGGGCTCTATACGGCGCTGAACGTGGCTGAGTCCATGTTCAGCTGGCTGTCGGCTGGAGCGGTGACCTTCGTGGGCGTCGCGGTCGCCCTGGCTGGTCGCGTGGTCGTGGTGAGCTCCACCTGGCGGACCGTGTCATACGCGATCGCGGCCGGCCTCCTGGTCGCCGTGGCGTTGCGGATCATCGGCGCCCTCGTGTTCATCGACGCGTTCGACCCGTTCCTGATCTCCGACGTGATCATTGCCCTGGTCACGGGCATCCTCGTCCCGATCTGGGCGGTCATGCTGGCGCGCGGCGTCGCCGATCCCGAAGCGGAGCCCATGCCGGCGGCGACCTGAGCTGGCGCTCCGAGGCGGCTGCCGTAACCGGCATCGAACCTGCTGGCATATCGGCGCCAGCCCCGTCCGACAGCCAGATCGGAGGACCCATGCGCAGGATTTCGCTCTCGCTGGTGGCCGTGCTTGCCACCCTGTTGCTTGCGGCGGCCCCGGTGGGCGCCATCACCTACGGACAGCCCGATGCCGGCGAGCACCCCTACGTCGGCTTCATGATCTTCTACGACCCCGCCGAGGACGCCTGGTTCAGCTGCAGCGGCACGCTCCTTGACGCCGACACGTTCCTGACTGCCGGGCACTGCACCTTCGGCATCGGCGTCGAGGGCGCCGTGCCCGAGGATGGCAGCGGTGGGACCGATGTCTGGGTCACCTTCGACGACACCGATGTCCTGGCCGGATGGCCGTTGCGCTCCCAGATTGGCACCATCTACCCCGACGTCGCGGCGCTGAACGCCGCACGCCGTGCCTGGCTCGACGATCCGGCGCACGGGTTCATCGGCGGCACCGCCTTCCCCGATCCGGAGTGGGCCGATGCCGCGTTCCCGGTCAACCATGACGTGGGCGTGGTGGAGCTGGAGCAGGGCGTGACGATGTCGACCTACGGCGTGCTCGCGCCGCTCGGCACGGCCGAGACGCTGGCCGGGAGTCCCTCCAGCCGCAACAGCGCGCTGGTCGAGACGGTCGGCTACGGGATCCAGGCCGTGCAGCCGCACCCCATGGATGAGGCCTCGCGCTGGAAGTCCACCTCCCGGATCGTCGAGATCAACGGCAGCATCGCCCGCGGCGGCAACCTGCACACGCTCAACAATCCGAGCCCGATCGGCGGCGTGGGCGGGTCCTGCTTCGGCGACTCCGGCGGCCCGGCGTTCGTGAACAACACGAACCAGGTGATCGCGGTCGTCTCGTTCGGCTTCAGCCCGACCTGCCACGGGGCCGATTACTCCTGGCGCGTCGACACCCAGCCGAGCTACGACTTCATCCTGCCGTTCCTGGCCATGTGAGTCCCGGCTCCGTCGCACGCCGAAGGCCCTGGCGGTGAGCCGGGGCGTTCCTGCTGGAAGAGAGCGAGCTGCAGCGCGGGCGGCTGCTCCTTTGGGGAATCTGGAACGCGCCACCCCGCTCGACCGGGCTTAGCGACAGTGTGCTAGACTATGCGCATTCCTTCACACACGTCCGTTATTCATGCCATTAGCCCGCACCAATCTGACGCTCCCCGCGGACCTGCTCGCAGAGGTTGATGCCGTGGCGGGACCTCGTGGACGAAGCCGCTACGTCGCCGAGGCGGTGGCTGCGCGCGTCCGGCGCGACAAGCTCGGAGCGGCCATCCGATCGACTGCTGGCATCACGGCCCGCCGCGGCGCGCGCCTGTCGCGTGACGACGTGGCCGCCATGGTCGACGAGCTGCGGTCCGAGGAGAGCGACTGAGTGCGCTTCCTCCTCGACTCGACGCTGCTGATCGACCACGCCAACGGGGATGACCCCGCGGCGCGCCTCCTGGAACGGCTCTTCGCCGAGGGTCACGAGCTCTACACCTGCGACGTCGTCACCTGCGAGGTCCTGTCGCGCGGGACCGATGCCGACCGCCGCCATCTCGGGACGCTGCTGGACGCCCTGGAGTACGTGGCCACGTCTCCCGAAGCTGCGCGGTGGGCGGGGGAGTCCCGGCGGCAACGCAACCTGGCCGGCCACAGGCGCTCGCTGGCCGATGCGCTGATCGCCGGCGTCGCGCATGGCCTCGACGCCACCGTGGTCACCCGCAACCGCCCCGACTTCGAACGCCAGGGGATCGCGGTTCTGGAGTACTGAGGCGCGGCGGCCGGGCGGGCTGCGCCGCTATCCTCCGCTGGTGACGCGGCTGCTGGAATGGGTCGGGAGCATCGGCGCCGATCCGAACGACGACGGTGACACGCGCCGCCGCAAGGCGCTGCTCGTCTACCTGGCCATCCTCATCTGGCCCATCTCGCTTCTGTGGGGGACCGTCTACCTGGCGGTGGGCGCGCCCGCTGGAGCGGTCGCCTGGACCTATCTCGTCGTGTCGGTGGCCTCCATCGGCCTCTTCGCCCGCACGCGGAACTTCGACCTCCTGCTGCGCATCCAGCTGCTCGACATCACCCTGGCGCCCACCCTGTCAATGTGGCCGACCGCCGGCTTCCTGGCATCCGGCGCGGTCGGGCTGTGGGGCATCCTGGGACCGATGGGCGCGCTCGTCTTCAGCAGCGTGCGCAGCAGCATCGGCTGGTTCGCCCTCTTCGCCGCGGCCTTCCTGGGCGCGGGGATCGCCGGTGAGCTGACCGGCGGCCTGTCCGAGCTGCCCAGGTGGTTCAGCACCACCATGCTGGCCATGAACGTGGTCGTCGGGGGAGGGGTGGCCTTCACCCTGCTCGCCCTCTTCGCCCAGCAGCGCGCCGACGCCCAGGATCGGGCCGACACGCTGCTGCTCAACATCTTGCCGCGCTCCATCGCCGACAAGCTGAAGGAGCAGCCGCAGACCATCGCGGACTCGTTCACATCGGCCTCCATCCTGTTCGCCGACGTCGCCGACTTCACGCCGATGGCCGAGCGCCTGTCGCCGGTGCGCGTGGTCCAGATGCTTGACCAGCTGTTCGGCCACTTCGACGAGCTGGCAGAGCGGTACGAGCTGGAGAAGATCAAGACCATCGGCGACTGCTACATGGCAGCCGCGGGGATCCCGTCACCGCGCCCAGATCATGCCCGCATCCTGGCGCTGATGGCGCTCGACATGCTCGAAGCCGTCCGGGAGCAGGGGGCGATGGGCTCGCTGGGCTTCGAGCTGCGGATCGGCATCAACTCGGGGCCGGTGGTGGCGGGGGTGATCGGGCGCAAGCGGTTCCTCTATGACCTGTGGGGCGACGCGGTGAACACCGCCGGGCGCATGCAGACCGAGGGCACCCCGGGCCGCATCCAGATCACGCGCGCCACCTACGAGCTGCTGCGCGACGAGTTCGAGTGCGAGCCGCGGGGCAGCATCCCGGTCAAGGGCAAGGGCGAGATGGAGACCTGGTACCTGGTCGGTCGCCGCGAAGGTGCGCCGGCGTAGGTCCGGAGGCCATTCCGCCGCATGCCCGTGCCGGCGCACGGAAGTTAGCTGAGGATATGTAACGGCGAAGCAGACCCCGAAATCGGCTGGTTTTCGTCCTCGAATTACCGATACGGGGAATTCCAGGACCGATATCGGCCCCTCCTTCTCCGTTAGTTACCTGTGTCTAAAGCGTCGCGTCGCAATCTCGTCGTTTGGCATGGAACTACCGACACAGGAAATTCCTGGACCACCGCTACCTGGGTGCTGGATGAAGCGTCGCATCGCGCTACGAGGCGTGCCCGCGAGCGAATGCCGCAGTCCTTCCGCACCCGGCCGGGCCTAGCCTCCAATCAGTCAGTCACGCCTGCGACCTGCTCGCCACGGGGGCCAACTGGGGCAGAGGAGCGGAACCGATGAGCGCACGCCAAGGCTCGGTGGGGGCGCGGGCTCCCACTCACACGCTCAGGTGGATCAGCCTTGGGGCGCTGGGTGCCGGTGCGCTGCTCGGGATATTCCAGCCGCTGGTCATGGTGGCCGTGGGTGGATTCGGCATCGCCGCCGGCCCGTCGTGGGTTGGGTTGCTCTTCATGCTGTGCGTGGCGCTATTACTCATCGTGGGCGTCATCGCCATGGTCTCCGGTGGCTCCCGCGGCACGACGGTGCCGATCCTGGCCGTCAGCGGCATGCTGGCGCTCGGCCTGATCGGGGGAAACATGACGGCAAGCGCCCTCGACATTGGCTTCGCGCAGCCGCGGGCGGAGCCTTCATTCGTCCCCGCGGACCCGGATGGCCCTGAATGGACACGCTCGGGCAGCATGCTCGAGGCTCGCCATGGTCATACGGCAACGTTGCTGCCGGATGGTCGTGTCCTAGTGGCCGGGGGCTACACCACATCGTGGAGCGTGATGGCGTCGGCCGAGCTGTACGACCCGATAACCGGACGGTGGAGCGCGACGGGCAGCCTGCACGTCCCCGCCGCTGAGCACGTCGCGGTGCTCCTGGACGGCGGCGGGGTGCTGGTCGTCAGCACCGTTCCCGGCCAGCACGACGCCGAGGTCTGGAGCCCGGGCACCGGCACGTGGGAGGCCGTTGATGAGATGGCCGCTCCCCACGGGCGTGGCCTCACGGCCACGGCCCTCGCCGATGGCCGCGTGCTGGTGACGGGCGGTTTTACGACGGCCGATGAGCCGCTCGCCACGGCCGAGATCTACGATCCGGGCTCCGACACCTGGACGACGACTGCGCCGATGGGCACACCGCGCCACGGCCACACCGCGACGCTGCTGGCCGATGGGCGGGTGCTGGTGGTGGGCGGGATGAGTGCG